>MFTB01000096.1 GCA_001785195.1 Candidatus Muproteobacteria bacterium RIFCSPHIGHO2_12_FULL_60_33 | reverse complement strand
GACTCAGCCAAAGAGGCCCTTAAGCTTGTCGACCCAGGATGCTTCGCGAGGACTGTGGCGGGTGCCGCCCTCCTTCACCGAACGCTCGAACTCTTCGAGCAACTTCTTCTGCTGCGGCGTCAGGTTCACCGGCGTTTCGACACTGATGCGGCAATAAAGATCGCCGGTGTGTCCGCTGCGCACGTTGCGCACGCCCTTGCCGCGGAGTCGGAAGAGTTTTTCGCTCTGGGTGCCGGGAGGGATTTTGATCGAGGCACGACCATCCAAAGTCGGCACCTCGAGATCGCCACCCAACACCGTTGTGGCGAAACTCACGGGCATCTCGCAATAGAGATCGTCCTGCTCGCGCTTGAACAGCGGATGCGGCTTGAGCCGGATCTGCACGAACAGATCGCCCGGGGGTCCACCATTTTCGCCAGCCTCACCTTCTCCCGCGAGGCGAATCTGATCACCCTCATCCACACCGGTGGGCACTTTGACCGACAACGTTTTGGTGTGCTGCACCCGGCCGGCGCCATGACAGGTCGGACACGGGTCGGTGATGATCTTTCCGGCGCCATGACACTTCGGACAGGTTTGCTGGACGGAAAAGAATCCCTGCTGCATGCGCACCTGGCCGTGGCCGCCGCAGGTGCGGCAGATCGTGGATGAGGTGCCGGACTTGGCGCCGCTGCCCTGGCAGGCATCGCATTTTTCCATCGCCGGCACACGGATGCGTACTTCGGTTCCGCGCACGGCGTCTTCGAGCGAGAGTTCAAGACTGTATCGAAGGTTGGCCCCGCGAAAGACCTGCGCGCCGCGCGCGCGTCCACCACCGAAAATGTCGCCGAACACGTCACCGAAGATATCGGCGAAGTTCGCGCCACCGGCGGAATAAAAGCCCCCCGCCGCGCCGGCGGCGGCCGCGGGGTCCACGCCGGCGTGCCCGAACTGATCGTAGGCCGCGCGCTTCTGGGCATCGGAAAGGATTTCGTAGGCCTCCTTGGCGTCCTTGAACTTGGCCTCGGCGGATTTGTCCGGATTACGGTCCGGGTGATGCTTCATGGCCAAACGCCGGTAGGCCTTCTTGATGTCGGCCTCCGAGGCGTTGCGCGCAACACCCAGGGTTTCGTAGTAGTCTTTTTTGGCCATAGAACCAGTAGCAAGTTACAAGTAGCAAGTAGCAAGTAAACGCAAAGACGGGCAACGACGTACGCCGTTACCCGTCGCCCGATTGCTTGACCTATAGCAAGCGGCCTCCGTTACCTTGCCACTTGCTACTTGTCCCTTACTACTCCTTTTTATTCTCCTTTACTTCCTCGAATTCGGCATCGACGACGTTTTCCTTGGCCTTGCCATCGCCTTCATTCTTGTCGGGATTGGCCGATGCTTCCGCCGCACCGGCGCCCGCCGTGGCATTGGCCTGGGCATACATCTGTTCCGCCATCTTGTGCGATGCTTCCAGCAGGGCATCGGTTTTGCTCTTGATGTCGTCCTTGTCATCAGTGCGCGCGGCCTCTTCCAGATTCTTGATGGCCGCCTCGATCTTGTCCTTTTCCTCGGAGGCCAGCTTGTCGCCCATTTCCTTCATGGACTTGCGCACGCTGTGGACCAGACTGTCGGCATGGTTGCGCGCTTCGGCAAGTTCCCTCGCCTTGTGGTCTTCCTCGGCGTGCGCCTCGGCGTCTTTGACCATTTGCTGGATTTCCGCCTCGCTCAGGCCTGAACCGGCCTTGATGATGATCTTGTTTTCCTTGTGGGTGGCCTTGTCCTTCGCCGAGACGTGCAGAATACCGTTCGCGTCGATGTCGAATGCGACTTCGATCTGCGGCACGCCACGCGGCGCCGGCGGAATGTCCGAGAGATCGAAGCGTCCGAGCGACTTGTTGCCTGCGGCCATTTCGCGCTCACCCTGCAGAACATGCACCGTCACCGCCGTCTGGCTGTCATCGGCGGTGGAGAACACCTGCGAGGCCTTGGTCGGAATCGTGGTGTTTTTCTGAATCAGTTTGGTCATCACGCCGCCCAGCGTCTCGATACCAAGTGAAAGCGGGGTCACGTCGAGCAACAACACATCCTTCACCTGGCCGCCCAGCACACCGCCCTGGATCGCGGCGCCCACGGCAACGGCTTCATCCGGATTCACGTCCTTGCGCGGCTCTTTGCCGAAGAAATCCTTCACCAACTGCTGCACCTTCGGCATGCGGGTCTGGCCGCCGACCAGGATGACATCGTTGATGTCCGAGGCCTTGAGACCGGCGTCCTTGAGCGCGATCTTGCACGGCTCGATGGTTTTCTGAATGAGGTCCTCGACCAGCGCCTCGAGCTTGGCGCGTGTGATCTTGATATTGAGATGCTTCGGGCCGCTGGCATCCGCCGTGATGTACGGCAGGTTCACCTCGGTCTGCTGGGTGGAAGAGAGCTCGATCTTGGCCTTCTCCGCCGCGTCCTTCAGGCGCTGCAAGGCAAGCGGGTCCTTGTGCAGGTCCACGCCGGCGTCCTTTTTGAATTCGTCGGCGAGGTAATCAATGATGCGCTTGTCAAAATCTTCGCCGCCGAGGAAAGTATCACCATTGGTGGACAGCACCTCGAACTGATGCTCCTTGTCCACTTCGGCGATTTCGATGATGGAGATGTCGAACGTGCCGCCGCCCAGATCATACACCGCGATCTTGGAATCGCCCGGCTTCTTGTCCATGCCATAGGCGAGCGCCGCGGCGGTCGGCTCGTTGATGATGCGCTTGACCTCGAGGCCGGCAATGCGTCCGGCGTCCTTGGTCGCCTGGCGCTGGGAATCGTTGAAATAGGCCGGCACGGTGATGACCGCTTCCTTTACTTCCTCGCCGAGATAATCCTCGGCGGTCTTTTTCATTTTCTGCAGCACGCGCGCGGAAATTTCCTGTGGCGCCATCGCCTTGTCCTTGATCTGCACCCAGGCGTCGCCGTTCTTCGCCTTCACGATCTTGTACGGCACCATCTTGATGTCGCGTTGTACCACCTCGTCTTCGTACTTGCGTCCGATCAGGCGCTTGATGGCGTAGAGCGTGTTGGCGGGGTTGGTAATGGCCTGACGCTTGGCCACCTGGCCCACCAGCACCTCGGCGTCATCGGTGTAGGCTACGACCGACGGGGTGGTGCGATCGCCTTCGCTGTTTTCGATCACGCGCACCTTGTCCCCCTCCATGACTGCCACGCAGGAGTTGGTTGTGCCCAGGTCAATACCGATAATTTTCGCCATTGTTATTGCCTCAAGAGATACCGTAATTTAGGGTTCAGAATGGGGTTGGGTCGGTCTGTTTTCAAGCTTGGCCGGCCGGCTTTTCCGGCGCGGCCGCCGCGCGCGCCACCACTACCATGGCTGGGCGCAGCAACCGTTCATTCAGCAGGAACCCTTTCTGGACCACGTTCACCACGTGGTACGGCGGGACCTCGACGGAATCGACCATGCTGATGGCCTGATGGCGTTCGGGGTCGAATTTCTGCCCCTGCGGGTCCAGCAGGGTCAGGCCGAATTTCTGGAAAATACCGTCCAGCAGTTTCAGGGTCAGGTCCAGGCCCTCGTGCATTTTCTGCACCGCCGGGTTTGAGTCCTTGGGCAATTCCACCATGCGGGCGAGTTCGAGACTGTCCCGGACCGCGACGATTCCCGCGGCGAAGCGCTCGATGGCATATTTACGCGCAGTGGAAATGTCCGCCTCTCCACGTTTGCGCACGTTCTCGACCTCGGCCTTGGCGCGCAAAAACCGGTCCAGGTTTTCCGCCGACTCGGCGCGAAGCTTTTCCAGCTCGGCCTGCAATTGTTGAGTTTCGGTGGCCGGCTCGAGATCATGCGCCGTGCCCGCGTCCGGCGCCGGCGTGGCGGTCTCCTGCTCCGGCGAGCCCGTCGGGGCTTCCTTATACTGACTCATTACAATACCTCCAAAATAAATACCTCAAGTTCCACCCTAACCCCTCATCCCCATCCCTTCTCCCGCAAGGGGAGAAGGGGGCGAGCCGTTGGATTCAAGCCAACAAAATCAAAAGCCCCGGCTTGAATCCGATAGTTTATATGGGGGCTAACGACCGGAGGATTCAAGCCGGCCGGAGCCCTCGTTGCTGCTCAGGGCGCCGCCCAGGAGCCTGGCGGTGATATCGACGATGGAGATCACTTGTTCATAGGCCATGCGCGTGGGACCGATCACTCCGAGCGTCCCCACGATGCGGCCGTCGGCACTGTAGGGTGCCGTGACCACACTGCAATCGGCCAGCACGTCGTAACCCGATTCCTGGCCGATGAATATTTTCACGCCTCCGGTACGCATGCTCTGGTCCAGCAGACGCAACAGATCGCGCTTGGCGGTGAAGGCGTCGAACAACTTACGCAACTTGCGCACGTCGCCCAGCTCGGGAAAATCCATGAGGTTGGATTCACCGCTCACCACCAGATCGTCAGGTTGTTCCTCGGAACTCAGGGCCTCGCGCGCCATGCTCACGGCGGCCTGCATGATGCGCTGCATGTCGTCGCTGGCCTGCTGTATCTCCTTGAGCAGGGCGCGTTTCACATCTCCCATCGAAACACCGGAATAGGTCGCGTTGAAATAATTGGCGGACTGCACCAGCTCGGCCGGGGAATATTCGCGATCCGCCTGGATAATCCGGTTATGCACCTGGCCGTCCTGCGTCACCAGGATCACCAGCACACGCCGGTTCGAGAGATTTACGAAATCAATGTGGCGGAAAGCCAGCTGCTCCTCGCGCCGCGGTGTCATCACGATTCCGGCAAGCTTGCAGACCTCGGACAACATATGCGAGGCATTCTCGATGAGATGCTGCGGGTCGTGGTCCGCGTGGAGCTCCTGCTCGAGTTTGTGCAGCTCGTTCAGGTTCAGCGGTTTGACCTTCAGCAGGGTGTCGACGAACACACGATAGCCGCGCTCCGTCGGTATGCGTCCGGCCGAGGTATGCGGGGAACACACCAGGCCCATGTCCTCGAGATCGGCCATGACATTGCGCACCGTGGCCGAGGACAAATCCAGCCCGGCCTGGCGCGCCAGGGTGCGCGAACCCACGGGTTGACCCTCGGCGATATACCGTTCAATCAGGGTCTTGAGCAATATTTCCGCGCGCGTGTCGAGAGACATGGCAAACCTCTATAATGGTGCTGACTTTAGCACTCCCTGTGGTCGAGTGCCAAGCCGATAATACCGCCGATGCCAGCCAACCGGAAAATTCCCGGACACATCCGTTCCAACATCCCGCGGGACGACAGGCGCAGTCTGTGCGCCGCCATACGGGCACCACGCGCTGGCGGCCTGATGCCATGGTTTCACGGTGTATAAAAAATCCGGCCGCTCGCCGATATGTCGGAACGATTCACTGATTGGCCGGGCTGGCCGTGCGTGCTAGCTTAGTGATTCGCCTCCGGAAAACACACATGGACAAAAAAATCAAAACCGTCGGACTGTTCGGCAAGTACCAGGACCAGACCGTGGCCGAACATATCCTCCGGCTGGAGGAGTTTCTGCTCAGCCGCAAACTCAAGATACTGTTCGACCAGGCCACGGCCGAGCATTGCCCCGCCGCCAGGTCACCGTCGCGGCCGCGTGCCACTATCGGCAGCGAAATCGACCTCGCTGTCGTCGTCGGCGGCGACGGAACCCTTCTCAACGTGGCGCGCGACCTCGCGCCCCATCACGTTCCCATCATCGGGGTCAATCTCGGCCATCTCGGCTTCCTCACCGACATCCAGGCCGAGCACATGACCACGGAGATCGGAAAAATTCTCGACGGCGATTATCAGACCGAAAGCCGCCTGCTGTTGTACGCGGAGATCATGCGCAAGGGACGGATCGTGCACACCGCCAGCGCATTCAACGACGTGATCGTCAGCAAGGGCGAACTCGCGCGCATGATCGAGTTCGAGACCTATCTCGACGGCGAATTCGTTCACAGCACCCGCGGCGACGGCATCATCGTGGCGACCCCGACCGGCTCCACCGCCTATGCGCTTTCGTCCGGTGGGCCGATCCTGCATCCCACGCTCGACGCCATCGCCATCGTGCCGATCTGCCCGCACACGCTTTCCAACCGGCCGATCGTGGTTTCCAGCGACAGCATCGTCGAGGTGTTGATCACCGGGGTGGCCGACCAGCACGCGCACGCGACTTTCGACGGTCAGTCCACCTACGCGCTCGAGGACGGCGACCGTGTGTACGTGCGGCGTGCTGAAAACGAGGTCGAGTTGCTGCATCCTTCGGACCGCAGCCATTTTGAGGTGATGCGCATCAAACTGCACTGGGGCCGGAAACTCTGATGCTGACGCAGCTTTACGTCCGCGATTTCGCCATCGTGCGCGAGTTGAGCCTCGCGTATGAACCGGGCTTCACGGTGCTGACCGGCGAAACCGGCGCGGGCAAATCCATACTCATCGACGCCCTGGCGCTGGTGCTGGGCGAACGCGCCGACAGCGAGGTGATCCGCCACGGTTGCGCGCGCGCCGAAGTCTCGGCCGGTTTCGCGCTGAAACCCTCGCAGGATGCCGCGAAGTGGCTCAAGGAAAATGACCTGTTCGGTGATAAGGAATGCGTGCTGCGGCGCGTGATCGAGGCCGACAAACCCTCGCGCGGGTTCATCAACGGCCGGCCGGTGCCAATCCAGATGCTGCGCGAACTGGGTGAGTATCTCGTGGATATCCACGGCCAGCATGAACACCAATCGCTGCTGCGCCGCGATGCCCAACGGCAGATTCTCGATGATTATGCGGGACTGGAAGTCAACGTGCGCGCCCTCACCGGCCACTATCGGGAAATGGAGTCGTTGCGCGAGCGGCTGGCGACCCTCAAGCAGCAGACTTCGGACCGCGAGGCGCGCGTCGAGTTGCTGCGTTATCAGGTGCGCGAATTGGACGCCCTGGGACTGGCCGCGGGTGAAATTCCTTCACTCGAGGAAGAACATACGCGCCTGGCCAACGGCGCCGAACTCATCGAGGGCGTGCAATCCCTCGCCCACGCCATCCAGGAAGACGAGGAAGCGGCGGTGGCGCATCAACTCGCGCGCGCGATCAGCCGGCTCGAGACACTCGTTCAGTACGACGCCAAGCTCGGAGAAATCATCGCCCTGCTCAATGAGGCGGCGATCCAGATCGACGAAGCGGGTGGACGCCTGACTCATTACCTCGACAGCCTGGAACTCGACCCCGCGCGGATGCAAGTCGTCGAACGCCGCCTGTCCACCGTGCACGACCTCGCGCGCAAGCACAAAGTGAAACCGGAGGGACTGCCTTCGGTTCACGAGCGCCTGCGGGCGGAGCTGAATGAAATCGAAAACTTCGACACCAGCCTGGAACGGCTGGAGCAAGACCTCGAAAAAGCGCGCGCGGTTTACTTCAAGACGGCCAAGGACATTTCGCATGGGCGCCAGAGCGCGGCAAAGACACTGGCGAAGTCGGTCACCAACGAAATGCAGGAGCTCGGCATGCCGGGGGGAAATTTTGAAGTCATTCTGACATCACTGCCGGAAGACGAAGCCGGTGCCTACGGTCTTGAGCGCGTGGAATTTCAGGTCAGCGCCAACCCGGGCCAGCCGGCACGGCCGCTGGCCAAGGTGGCCTCGGGCGGTGAGCTGTCACGCATCAGCCTGGCCTTGCAGGTGGTGCTGGCAGGTACCGGTCGTATTCCCACGCTGATTTTCGATGAAGTCGACGTCGGCATCGGCGGGCGGGTGGCGGAAGTGGTGGGCCGGAAACTGCGCGCGCTTGGCGAATCGCGCCAGGTATTGTGCATCACGCACCTGGCCCAGGTGGCGGCCCAAGGCACGCAACACGTCCAGGTGCGCAAGCAGACCGAGGGCAAGGACACCGTGGCCGAGGCGGTGCCGCTCGCCGAACGCGAGCGCACCCTGGAAATCGCGCGTATGATTGGCGGCGTGGAAATCAGCAAACAAACCCTGGCCCACGCGAAGGACATGCTCACCCGTGCCTCAGCCTGACCTGACCCGCGCCATCAAAAGTGCCGCGCCGGCGATCCGTCCGGCGTCGATCGGTGACGTACCCTATATTCATCATCTGCTCGAAATCTACGCCGCGCAGGGCAATCTGCTGCCGCGCACGATGAACGAACTGTATCGCCATTTGCGCGATTTTTTCGTGGTCGAGGTGAATGGCCAGGTCGCCGGCTGCGGCGCGCTGGAGATCTTCACCGAAAACCTGGGCGAAGTCAGAAGCCTGGTGGTGGACGATGCCTGGAAGGGCCAGGGATTCGGGCGGATGCTGGTGCAACGCATCACCGAGGAGGCGCGCGCCATCGGCCTGAAGCGGCTGATGGCCCTGACCTACGTGGCGCCGTTTTTCCACAAGCTGGGATTCCAGACCGTGCCCAAAGATACGCTGCCGGAGAAAGTCTGGGGCATTTGCGTCAAGTGCTACAAATACAATAACTGCGATGAAACCGCGGTATTGCTGGAGCTGAAATAGGCCAAGGCCGCTTGTCTTTCTTTTTCGGGAATAGCAAACTGACGAGCCTCATGATTAACACAGCGCAGAGAAAACCGCGATTCATTGCCTGGCTGCTGACGGCAGTGCTGCTGCTGGTCGGCGCCGGGGCCGTTGCCCACGAACTGGATCATGCGCTCGACCATCATCATGAACTCTGCGCCCTGCACCACTACGCGGGTCATCACGGCGGTCTGCCTGCTTCAAGCGCCCATCCGCCGGCACCGCCGATCGAAGCTCGGCTTAACCTACCCTCTGCTCACCATTTTTTCTCTAAATCGCGTCCGGCACCCTACGCCGTGCGCGCCCCTCCGCAAGTCTGAAGCGCGCCACCTCGGCGCCCGGTCCTGCCGCGCGGGCCGTTATCTGGAATTTTCACGTTTCGATAATCCGCGCGCGGATGTGATTGTCATCCATCCGGACGCGCGCCAACTCAGACTTGATGGAGAATCTCATGCATAAATTGATTTTTATGACGGCCCTGATGCTCGCTGCCACGGCGGCCGCGGCCGAACCGGCGGCGGAATACGAACAGCGCGTGCGCGAGCTTGAGCAACGCGTCAGACAACTCGAGTCCGGCAGCGCGCCAAGCGCCGCCGGCCGTGGCACCCCGGCCGCGCCCAATGCCTTCAATCCCGCCATCAGCGTGGTGCTCAACGCGCGTTACGCGGCGTTCGAGCGGGATCCCGCAACCCATGCGCTCCCCGGCTTCGCATTGGGCCCGGACGTCGGGCCCGGCGAGCGCGGCCTCTCGCTGGGGGAATCGGAGCTCGTTTTCGACGCCAACATCGACCCGAACTTCTACGGCAGCCTGACGCTGGCGCTCGCCCCCGCGGGGCGCGAAACCGAGGTCGATCTGGAGGAGGCCTACATCCAGACCCTGACGCTGCCGCACGGCCTCACCGTCAAAGCCGGGCGCTTCAACTCGCGCATCGGGTATCTCAACGAATCCCACCCGCATGCCGACGATTTTGCCGATCGTCCGCTGCCTTACCGCGCCATGCTCGCCAACTCGGCGGGCGACGAGGGTGTGTACGCCGACGACGGCGTGCAACTGCGCTGGGTGGCGCCGACTGAGCTTTTCCTGGAACTCGGCACGGAACTCTTCCGCGGCCAGAGCTTTCCCGCGGGCGGGGCGGCGCATCGCGGCAAGGGCGCGTACACCGCGTTCATGCACGTGGGGGGCGATATCGGCGCAAACCACGCCTGGCGCCTCGGCGTATCGCATCTCAATACCGACGCTGAGAATCGTGCCACCGGCGATGAAACCACGCCCGATTTGTTCACCGGGTCGAGCACCCTGAACGGCGTGGACTTCATCTGGAAGTGGGCGCCGGACGGCAATCCGCGCGCGCGCTACTTCAAACTCCAGGCGGAGTACTTCACGCGCGACGAGGACGGCACATTCGACCCGGCATCAAGAGGAACACCGCTCGCCTACGACGGGAAACAGAAAGGCTGGTACACACAGGCGGTGTACCAATTCATGCCGCGCTGGCGCGCCGGGTTGCGCATCGACCGGCTCAAGGCCGATCCGGTCGATGCGGGACTCGCGGGCACAGCGCTCGACAATCAGGGCCACGATCCGAAACGCACGAGTGCGATGCTGGACTTCTCCCACAGCGAGTTCAGCCGGCTGCGTCTGCAATTCAATCGCGACGAGTCGCGCGCCTTGGTGAAAGACAATCAGTGGTACTTGCAGTACGTCATGAGCCTGGGCGCGCACGGCGCGCACAGTTTTTAAGAAATGAAACCGCAGATGAACACGGATAAACACGGATGAAAAAACTCAATCCATTATTCGCCGGGCTTTTGTTCCTGGTTTCCCTTCCGGCCGCGGCGGAGATCAAGGTCTTCGCCTGCGAGCCGGAGTGGGCGGCGCTGGTGCAAGAACTGGGTGGCGACAAGGTCTCGGTGTTCACGGCCACGACCGCGCGGCAGGACCCGCACCATATCGAGGCGCGCCCGAGCCTGATCGCGCGTCTGCGGCGGGCCGATCTGCTCGTCTGCACCGGCGCCGAACTGGAAATCGGCTGGTTGCCGGTGGTATTGCGCCAGTCAGGGAACAGCGCGGTCCAGCCGGGCAGGCCGGGCTACTTCGAGGCCGCGAATCACGTTCAGAAGCTGGAGATTCCCGCGCGCCTGGATCGCGCTGAAGGCGATGTGCATGCCTCGGGCAACCCGCACATCCAGACCGATCCACGCAACATCGGCGCCGTGGCCGCGGCGCTGGTTCGACGCCTGGCCGAGATTGAGCCGGCCGGCGCCAACTATTTTCAGACACGCCATCGGGATTTTGCGCAACGCTGGGATGCCGCGATCAGGCGCTGGGAACAACAGGCCGCGCGGCTCAGGGGCGCTCGCATCGTGGTGCAACACAAGGGCTTTCCCTACCTGGAGAGCTGGCTGGGCCTGCGGCAAGTCGCGGCGCTTGAACCTAAACCGGGCATGGAACCCACCAGCGGGCATCTCGTCGAGGTGCTGGAAAAGCTTCAACGCGAACCGGCGCAAATGATTTTGCGCGCGGCCTACAGCGATGATCGCGCTTCGGAATGGCTTGCCGAACGCGCCAAGATTCCTGCTGTCGTTCTGCCATTTACCGTGGGTGGCACCGATCAGGCCAAGGACCTGTTCAGCTTGTTCGACGACACCGTGCAACGGTTGCTGGGGGCGATGCCATGAATCTTGACGCCATGGACTTCGGTATCCTCGGACCTGCGTTTTGCGCGGGCCTGCTGGTGCTGGCCACGCACGTACCGATGGGCCAGCAGGTGCTCGCGCGCGGCATCGTGTTCATCGATTTGGCCATCGCACAGATCGCCGGCCTGGGCGTGATCGCCGCCGATGCCACGGGCTGGGAACCGCAGGGCTTCGCGGTACAGAGCGCGGCGGTGGGCGCGGCGCTCCTGGGGGCGTTGCTCCTGACCTTCACCGAGAAGCGCTGGCCTGAAGTTCAGGAAGCATTGATAGGCGTGCTGTTCGTGCTCGCGGCCAGCGCCGGGATCCTGCTGCTCGCGGGCAATCCGCACGGCGGTGAGCATCTCAAGGATCTGCTGGTGGGCCAGATTCTATGGGTGAACTACCGCCAGCTGCTTCCGGTGGCGCTGCTCACCGCTGTCATTCTTGCCCTCTGGTTCGGCGCCGGGGCGCGCCTGGGACGCATCGGTTTTTATGCGATATTTGCGTTCGCGGTGACGGCGGCGGTGCAGCTGGTCGGTGTGTATCTCGTGTTCGCCAGCCTGATCATCCCGGCGCTCGCCAGCCGTTTTCATCCCGTGCGCCGCCAGCTGGCTATCGGATACAGCGTTGGTGTACTGGGCTATGCCCTCGGTCTCACGCTGTCAGCCGTATTCGATCTGCCTTCCGGAGCCGTCGTGGTGTGGGCGCTAGCCGTTTGTGGAATCGCGCTTGCCTGGGGCAGAAGCAAAGTTGCGAAACCTGGCTGAGGGCGGGCACATACCCTCACCCCTTGCCCTCTCCCGCTATCGCGGGAGAGGGGGAGTTGGTAAGAATCTCATTATTTCTTGGAGCACTTGCCGTGCTTCTTCATGCCGTCGCAGACGCCGTAGAGATACAGCGAGTGGTCGTCGATATGAAAGCCGGCCTTTTCGGCGATCTTGTGCTGGCGGTCTTCGATCGCATTGTCGTAAAACTCGAACACCTTGCCGCACTCGAGACACACCATGTGATCGTGGTGGCTGCCCTGGTTGATCTCGAAGACGGAACGTCCGCCCTCGAAGTTGTGCCGGATCACCAGGCCCGCGGCCTCGAACTGGGTCAGCACGCGATACACCGTCGCCAGCCCGACCTCTTCGCCCATTTTCAGGAGTTCCTTGTAAACCTCCTCGGCGGTCATGTGCGGGTGCCCGGTCGCCTCCAGGATACCGAGGATCTTGAGACGCGGCAGTGTCGCCTTGAGTCCGGCCTTCTTGAGTTCAGTACCGCCTGTATTGACGTTTCGCATGCGTGATATTTACCCGATCCTCGAAGATCCGCGCACAGGGTATACCCGGAAAAGCCTTCGGGTTATCATCGCCTCAGTGTAAATCAGCCCGCGAACGATTTCCAAAACTATGCGTTATTTGCTCCTGCCCGCCTGTCTTGCCCTGCTCGTGTCCGGATGCCTCTCGGTTTACAAGGTCGAAGTCCAACAGGGCAACGTCGTTACTCAGGAAATGATCGGCAAACTCAAGCCCGGCATGACGCGCAGCCAGGTGCGCTTTGTGCTGGGAACGCCACTGGTCACCGATGCCTTCCACCCTCAGCGCTGGGATTATTACTATTATCTCCGGCGCAGCAATGAAGACACCGGCGAAACCCGGCGGCTCACGGTAATTTTCAAGAACGACACACTGGCGTCGGTGCAGGCCGGTAAACCGGACAAAACCGGAAACCAGTCACCCAATAGCTAGTCCCGTTTCTTGCCAGCGTCGGGTTTATTGCGGCCACTGGCGGTTTTGGCGCGTCTCCTTCTGACTTCCTTCGGATCGGCCAACAACGGCCGGTATATCTCGATACGATCACCGTCGTGAACCGGGTCGTGCAAACGGGCGACCTCGCCAAAAATCCCCACGCGGTGCTGCGCCAAATCGATCTCGGGAAACCGTTCGAGCATGCCGGATTCACGAATGGCCTGCTCGATGGTGGTCCCGGGAGGAGCAGTTATTTCGACCACCTCCTGACGCCGCGGCGTGGCATAGGCCACTTCGACGCGCCAGGTTTCAGCCTTCTTCACGCCTGGCTTCCGTACAGCTCGACGGCGCGCCGGTGAAACCGGTCCACCAGCTGGTTCGCGATACCTGAAAACACCGGCGTCAACACCAAGCTCACGATCCTGTTCGCCACCTCGAATTCCAGGTCGAGGGAGATTTTGCTGGACTGCTCATCCAGGGATTTGAACTGCCAGAAACCCTGCATATAACTGAAAGGCCCTTCCAGCAGCCGGATTTCCATCATCTTGTCGCGTTGCAGCAGGTTGCGCGTGGAAAAGGTTTTATGGACACCACCGTAGGCGATATCGATGGCGGCGATCACTTCATCTCCCTGCGCCGAAATGATCCGCGCGCCGCCGCACCACGGCAGAAATTTCGGGTAAGCGGGAATGTCCGCCACGAGATCAAACATCCGGGGGGCACTGTAGGGCACGATGGCCGAACGGTGGATGGTGGTCATGCGAACAGCTCGGGGAGATAGAACAGGACGATCAACAGCGAAGCGGGAATCACAAAACGCATCAGCCACAACCATGTGGAGTGAATCCAGCTTGGGCGCCAATGCAGTGCCTCGCGCATCATGTCGGGTTTCAGCGCCCAACCGGCATAAAGCGCGATAAGAATACCGGAGACCGGCAACAGCACGTGCGCCGTCAGCACCTGCATCATGTCGAAAAATCCGAGATTTTTGACGACCCCGAACAGCTTGAAGGAAAACGCCCAGTCGTGGAAAGACAGGATGGTGACCACGCCCAGGGACCAGGCGCTGATCCCGCACAGAATCGCCGAGCGGCGCAGGCTCATGCCGAATTGTTCGCTCAGCCAGACCATGACTGGTTCGGCCAGCGCAATCGCCGAGGTCAGGGCGGCGATCACCAGCAGCGCGAAGAATACGACGATCAACACACGGCCGTGGGGTATGTGATCGAATGCCAGGGGCAGTGACTGGAACACCAGGTTCGGTCCGGAGGACAGATCCACATTACCGGCAAACAATATCGCGAACACCACCAGGCTGACGGCCAGGCTGGTGAGCGTATCCACGCCCGCCACGTACAATGAAAGCCGCGGGATGCGCGCCTCGGTGCCGAGGTAGGCGCCGTACATCAACATCGCGCCCGCGCCCAGGCCCAAACTGAAAAAGGCGTGGCTCATGGCGGCGAGCACACCCATGCCGGTGAGCTTGCTGAAATCCGGCAGGAAGAACACCGTGGCGGCCTGCGCGAAGGCGTCCGTCGTGGCGACGTAAGCCGTCAAGGCCAGCAACACCCCCAGCAACAGCGGTACGGCATAGCGCACCACCGCCTCCAGGCCACGGCGCACCCCATGACCGGCCACCAGCATGGTCATGGTGATGAACAGCGTGTGCCAGAAAAGCTGCTTCTCGGGGTCTTTTACCATCTGCGCGAACTGGGCATTCATGCCGTCCGCGGTCAGCCCGACAAAAATGCCGAACGCGGCGCGCAGCATGTAGGCGATGACCCAACCGGCGATGACGCTGAGGTAGGAGAGAATCAGAAACACGCTGATGACACCCATCCAGCCCACCAGCTTCCATAAAGGATTCGCACGCGCCCGTTGGGTCATGAACCGGAAAACGCCGATCGGCGAGGCGCGCCCGCTGCGTCCCAGGGCGAACTCCGCCATCAGCAAGGGCAATCCAATCAGGAGCACGCTCAACAGATAAACAATCAGAAACGCGCCGCCGCCGTATTGGGCGGCCAGGTGGGGGAACTGCCAGAAGTTATTGAAGCCGATAGCCGCCCCGCCCGCCGCCAGCACGAAAATTCCCGGTGAGGACCAGCGCTCGTGCACGTTCTTCCTGCCGGAACGCAGGGGATTGCGGCGCGCGGGATGTTTGTGCGTTGCGATCATCGTGCTTCGGTCGTCAATGCCGAACCCCATTCCTCTCGAACGGGCGAGAATGTGGCATACTCGGTGCGGGGCGTCCACCGACAAACAGCGTCACGCATCGGCATCATAATGTTCATTCCTTATCAATGAAGCCCTACTGCGCTTCGCTCCGTTCGTCCTGCCATAAACAATGAAGCCCTACTTCGCTCCGCTCCGTTCGTCCTGTCATAATAGTAAGCATAGGCCAACGTCTGTATCGAATTGGAACGCGTATCTGATCATTTCACGCGACAATCATGGCTATCATCACGATTTCACGGCCCAATGAACAAAAAGAAAGAAGTTTCTCGTGATCCCGCCATCGCCCAGAACCGCAAGGCCTGGCATGACTATTTCATCGAGGACAAATACGAAGCCGGGCTGGCCTTGCAAGGCTGGGAAGTCAAAAGCCTGCGCGCCGGGCGCGCGCAATTGAAGGAAGGCTACGTGGTCATTGATAACAGCGAGGCCTTCCTGGTCGGTGCGCATTTTTCCCCGCTCACGTCCACCTCCACCCATATCAAGGCGAATCCCGTGCGCACCCGCAAGCTGCTGTTGCACCGCGAGGAACTGAACAAGCTGATCGGCGCCACCGAGCGCAAGGGCTACACGCTCATCCCGCTGCGACTCTACTGGAAACGTGGCAATGCGAAACTCGAAGTCGGCCTCGCCCGCGGCAAGCAGGCGCACGACAAGCGCGCCGACATCAAGAAACGCGAATCCGACCGTGAAATGCAGCGGGTATTGAAAACCCGCTGAACCCGCCCCATATCATGGCAGGACGAACGGAGCGAAGCGTAGTAGGGCTTCATTGATTCTGCGTTATACTGTAATTTGTATCCGGGGGTGACCTGGTTTCGACGTGGGTCACGAAACCTCTGGGGCATGCCGAGG
>MFTB01000095.1 GCA_001785195.1 Candidatus Muproteobacteria bacterium RIFCSPHIGHO2_12_FULL_60_33 | reverse complement strand
TTCGTTGAGCAGGGACAGTTCCTTGACGGTCCGGTAGTAGCGCTTCATGAACTGTTCGACGGCGAGGAATCCGGGACGGTCGACATAGCCGAAATGGCTGGCGAGTTCACGCTGGTGGTCGAACAGCAGGCGGTCCTCGCGCCTGCCGGCGAGATAGTGCAGGCCGGCGCGCACGTGCCACAGGAAGTTTCTTCCACGGATCAGCGTGTGATATTCCTCCTCACTCAGGAAGCCGCGTTCCACCAGATCGTGCAGCGAGGTGGTATCGAAATGCCGCTGCGTCACCCACGAGATCATGTGGATGTCGCGCAATCCACCCGGGCCATCCTTGATATTCGGCTCCAGGTTGTAGGCGGTGTCGTGGAAGTGGTGATGCCGGAGGATCTGTTCCTGGCGCTTGGCGGCGAAGAACTTTCGGCTCGGCCATATTTTCGAGGCATGCGTCATTTGGCGCATCTTTCGGAACAGTTCCTCGTCGCCCTCGAGAAAACGCGCTTCCATGAGATTCGTCGCCACGGAGATGTCGCCCTTCGCTTCGCGCACGCAGTCCTTCAACGTGCGTACGCTGTGGCCGACCTCGATCCCCATGTCCCAGAAGAAACGGATCAGGGCTTCGACGAAAGCTTGTGCTTTCGTCGGTTTGTCCTTCTCGAGCAGCACCATGAGGTCGATGTCCGAGGCGGGATGCAGTTCACCGCGCCCATAGCCGCCCACGGCCACCAGGGCGATGCGAAAACCAGCCGGCAGCAGGGGCAAGTGCCGCTTCCAGGCGCGCACGATGAGTTGATCGACGAACTTGGCGTGTGCGCTCACCAGAAGCGTGGCGCCGCTGTTTTCGAAAAAACGTTTTTTGAGATTCGCGCGCCCGGTCTGCAACGCGGCGCGAAACAGCGGCAGGGGCTTATCGGCGCCGGCCAGCGATTGGTCGAATTCACGGCTGCTGAACAGGTTATCCTTGGCGCTGGCCATGTTAGCTCTAATAAAAAGAATATGATTCTGAACCGCCAGGGCGCCAGGGTCGCCAGGAAAAGCGAAACTCGGGAATCTCAATCCCTGGCGTTCCTGGCGTCCTGGCGGTCAATTTCATTTTTACATCACGGGTCGTCGCCGGGAATGAGCGTAAGTATTTCGTGGCCTGTCTCCGTCACCAGCACGGTATGTTCCCACTGCGCGGAAAGCGAATGGTCGCGCGTGACCACGGTCCAGTTGTCAGGCAGCAGTTTTACTTCCTTCTTGCCGGCATTGATCATGGGTTCGACGGTGAAGGTCATGCCGGGCTCCAGCGCCATTCCCGTTTCCGGCTGTCCGTAGTGCAACACCTGCGGGTCTTCGTGGAATTCGCGCCCGATGCCGTGACCGCAATATTCGCGCACGACCGAGAAACCGTGCGCCTCGGCGTGCCGCTGGATGGCGTGGCCGATATCGCCGAGCCGCTTTCCCCGCCGCACGATCTCGATACCCTTCATCATGCACTCGTGCGTGATCTGCACCAGGCGCCTGGCCTGCACGGAAGGCTCACCCACAAAAAACATTTTGCTGGTGTCGCCGTGATATCCGTCCTTGATGACGGTGACATCGATGTTGACGATGTCGCCTTTCTTGAGTTTTTTGTCGCCCGGGATGCCATGACATACCTGATGATTCACCGAGGTGCAGATGGAGCGCGGGAAGCCCTTGTAGTCGAGCGGTGCCGGGACGGCCTGCTGCACGTTGACGATGTAGTCGTGGCAGATCCGGTCGAGCTCGCCGGTCGTGATCCCCGGCTGGACGTGGGGCCGTATCATGCGCAGCACCTCGGCGGCGAGCCGGCCGGCGACGCGCATTTTTTCGATTTCAGCGGGGGTTTTGATGGTGACGGGCATAAGTGCTTTGCGGCTGGCGTATTGTCCGGGAATAACGCTGTTTTAAAAAGCCCTTTTGATGGTTGGCTTTCATCCAAACCCATGAAAACATTGTCGTAATAGCCTTGCTGTGGTATAAAGCCGCCCGCAGTAGAACAGTTATTGATCCGGCATTGGTCATCCTGAACGAAGCCGGTCCAGATGGCGGTGTTCGTGGCCTTATTCAAGGTGCGGAATGCCGGATCAATAACGAAAAATCGTATGAATTTTCGGTTTTCTCGAGGCGGTAAGAGCACTCTGTATCGTATGTGCAAGAGTAATGTTTTGCAGATACGTTCAAAATGATTCGCTCCGCCTCGATAAAACCCTAAACCCACACGCGGCACCGTCACATGTATCCGGGTGCCCCGCACCTGACGCTTCATGCTTAGCTGGCTAAAGGCCACGATGCATGAAGCGTCAGGTGCGGGGTTGATACATGGGGTCCGCGGCGGAAAAACCCGAAGGAGATATCATGAGCAATGTCACCATGCGCCAGATGCTGGAGGCCGGCGTGCATTTCGGCCACCAGACGCGTTTCTGGCACCCCAAGATGCGCCCCTATATTTTCGGCGAGCGCAACCGCATCCACATCATCAACCTGGAAAAGACCCTGCCGCTGTTCAACGAGGCGATGGGGTACCTGACCAGGCTCGCCGGTAACGGCGGCGCGATCCTGTTTGTCGGCACCAAGCGTCAGGCGACCGACATCATCGGTGAGGAGGCGGCCCGCTGCGGCAGCCCCTACGTGAACCATCGCTGGCTGGGCGGGATGCTGACCAATTACCGCACCGTGAAAAAATCCATCGAGCGTCTGAAAATGCTCGAATCGATACTGGCGGACGAAACCAGCAGCCAGAAGCTTTCCAAAAAGGAACTGCTCACCCTCGATCGCGAACGCGTCAAGCTCGAAAAGAGTCTGGGCGGCATCAAGGAGATGTCCGGCCTGCCCGACGCCGTATTCGTCATCGACGTGGGCCACGAATACATCGCCGTTTCCGAGGCGAAGAAACTGAACATACCCGTTGTCGCCGTGGTCGATTCCAACTGCAAGCCCGATGGCGTGGATTACGTCATTCCGGGCAACGATGACGCCATTCGCGCCATCCAGCTTTACGCCCGCGCGGCGGCGGACGCGATTCTTATTGGTCGCGAGCAGCACCAGGCCGCGATTGTGTCGGGCGACGAGGAGTTCGTCGAAGTGAAGGAAGAACCGGCCAAGATCAAGGTCGTCGCCAGGAAAAAGATGGCGGCTCCGCCAGAAGCCGCGTCGGAAGATAAGGCGACGGACGAAGCCGGTGGAAAACCGGCGGTCAAACTGAAGCGTAGCGTGCGTGCCAAGCCCAAAAGCGGCGGGCACGCGAAAAAAGAGGTGCTCCCAGGCAATGACGACGAACAACAGACGTGACAACATCAAGGGGGCATTGCCCCCTTGATTTTAGGAATATCTGATTAATTATGATTATTTGACGCAAAGACGCAGGAGCGGTACAGGGATGTACCGGTTGCGGAGCCGAGGACGCAAAGGCGCAAAGAAAAACTCAGAAAAATATCCTGGAAAATCTTTGCGTCTTTGCGACTTTGCGTCAGAAATTAATAATCGGAGGTTTCTTTACATCTGCGTTTATCCGCGTTCATCTGCGGTTCCAAAGTAATATTATTTTTTGGGAAAACATATGAGCATCTCAGCACTACAAGTAAAAGAACTTCGCGAGCGCACCGGACTGGGCATGATGGAATGCAAGGCGGCGCTCACGGAAACGAATGGAGACATGGAGGCCGCGGCCGATTTGTTGCGCACGCGCGCGGGTGCCAAGGTCGAGAAAAAAGCCGGGCGCATCGCCGCCGAGGGCACGATCGCTATTCATGTGAGCCCCGATCGCAAGACCGCCGCCATGGTCGAGGTGAATTGCGAAACCGATTTCGTCGCCAAGGGCGACGAAATCATGGCCTTTGCCGTCGCCACCGCGGTGCGCGTGGTTCACGCCCAGCCGGCCGATGTGGACGCGCTTTACAAGCTTCCATACCAGGCTGGCGCTCCGGCCACCATCGCCCAATCGCGCGAGGGCCTGGTCATGAAACTGGGCGAGAATATCAACGTCCGGCGTTTCGAGAGACTGACGACGGACAAAGGTCATATTGGCAGCTATGTTCACGGACGCAAGATCGGCGTGCTGGTGGTGATGGACGGCGGCGATGAAGCGCTTGCCAGGGATATCGCCATGCATGTCGCCGCCAGCCGGCCCGAATATGTTTCCAGGGATCAGGTACCGGCCGCGGCCGTCGCCAAGGAAAAGGAGATATTCACCGAGCAGGCCGGCAGCAGCGGCAAGCCGGCGGACATCGTTGAAAAAATGGTTATGGGCCGGGTCAACAAGTATCTCAATGAAATTACCCTGCTGGGGCAACCCTTCGTGAAGGACCCGGACACCACGGTCGAAAAACTGCTCAAGTCCAAAGGGACGGTCGTGAAAGGCTTCATCCGCTATGAAGTCGGCGAAGGCCTGGAGAAACGGTCGGACAATTTCGCCGCCGAAGTGATGGCGACGGTTAAGAGTGTCTAAAGTACGGTTTGATTAATTATGACCACTTGCCGCAAAGACGCGAAGGCGCAAAGAAAAGCTCGAAAAAATAAACACAAAAATCTTTGCGTCTTTGCGACTCTGCGGCAAAAACTAATAAATCAGAGCTTCCTAACGGAGATTAGCTTCCGATGAGCGCCTCCGGGGTTCCTGCTTACCGCCGCGTGCTTCTCAAGCTCTCCGGCGAGGCGCTGATGGGTTCCGACGCCTACGGGATCAATCGCGAAGTGCTGGCGCGCGTCGCCTCCGAGATCAAAGCGGTTGTCGCCACCGGCATCCAGCTCGCCATCGTGATCGGTGGCGGCAATATTTTTCGTGGCATCGCCCCCTCGGCCCAGGGCATGGACCGGGCCTCGGCCGATTACATGGGCATGCTCGCCACCGTGATCAATTCACTGGCCATGCAGGACGCGCTGGAGAAGCTGGATGTTCCCGTGCGCGTGCAGTCGGCCCTGCGGGTCGACCAGGTGGTGGAGCCCTACATCCGCCGCCGCGCGATACGGCATCTCGAGCAGGGGCGCGTGGTGATCTTCGCGGCCGGCACCGGCAATCCATTCTTCACCACCGACACCGCGGCGACGCTGCGCGGCATGGAAATCGGCGCCGACGTCGTGCTCAAGGCCACCAAGGTGGACGGCGTGTACGACCGCGATCCGGTGAAGCACGCCGACGCCAGGCGTTTCGAAACCATCAGCTATGATGAAGTCCTGGACCAGCGGCTGGGCGTGATGGACGCCGCCTCGATCGCCCTGTGCCGCGACCAGAACATGCACGTGCGCGTATTCAGCATTCATAAGGCCGGCAACCTGATGCGTGTTTGCCGGGGAGAAAATGTCGGCACACTCGTAAAAGGAGGCTAGCCTTGACGCAACCGGTTGAGAGCATCAAGAAAGACGCGGAGACGCGCATGGCGAAGTCGGTGGAGACGCTGAAAAACGATCTGGGAAAGATCCGCACCGGCCGGGCCCATCCCGGCCTGCTCGAAAACGTGCGCGTCGATTACTATGGCAACCAGACGCCGCTGAACCAGGTGGCCAACGTCTCGGCCGCGGATGCCCGAACCCTGACGGTGACGCCTTACGACAAGGGCCAGGCCGCGGCGATCGAAAAGGCAATCCGTGAGTCCGATCTCGGACTGAACCCCATGTCGACGGGCGGCGTTATCCGCGTGCCGCTGCCGGCGTTGACCGAGGAACGCCGCAAGGAACTCTCCAAGCACGCGCGTGCCGAAGGCGAGAACGCCAAGGTGGCGATCCGCAATGTGCGCCGTGACTCGAACCAGCACCTGAAGGATGCCCTGAAGAAAAAGCTCATCACCGAGGACGATGACAAGCGCGCGGAAGAGGCGGTGCAGAAATTCACGGATCGTTTCATCGGTGAGATCGACAAGCTGGTGGCGGCCAAGGAAAAGGACATCATGCAGGTATAACGATGGGTTCCACCGCAAAGGCGCAAAGAGCGCAAAGGATTTTCTCAATAAAAAATCATGCTTTTCTTTGCGTCCTCTGCGACTTTGCGGTGAGAAAAGATTTTTTAGGAAGTGATTTTACGTATGGATAAAACCGGCCATAACGATCCAGCGGCGCTGCTGGCGGCGCGATCCGACATCCCGTGCCACGTGGCCGTCATCATGGACGGCAACGGCCGCTGGGCCAAGGGCCACGGGTTGCCCCGCATCGCCGGCCACCGCAAGGGCGTGGAGCGCGTGCGCGATATGGTGTCAGGCTGCATTGAAAAGGGAATCAAGCACCTCACGCTCTATGCCTTCAGCAGTGAAAACTGGCGTCGGCCACCGCAGGAAGTCCAGCTGCTCATGGATCTGTTTCTGAGCGCACTGGGAAACGAGATCAAGAAGCTGCACAAGAATAATGTCCGTTTCCGCGTCATCGGCGATAGCGCGCGCTTTGGCGAGAAAATCACCTCGCGCATCCGGCGGGCGGAAACACTGACGCGGGAAAACCAGGCGCTCACACTTACCATCGCCGCCAATTACGGCGGGCGCTGGGATATCGCGCAGGCTTGCGCACAGCTGGCCCGTCGCGCCAAGATCGGCGAAATCGATCCTGCGGCAATCACGGAAGCAAGCATCGAACCTTTTCTCAGTCTGGCCGGCGCGCCGGAGCCGGATCTTTTCATCCGCACCGGAGGAGAGCAGCGCGTCAGCAATTTCCTGTTGTGGCAACTTGCCTACACCGAGATGTATTTCACGCCGGTCCTGTGGCCGGATTTCGATCGTGCGCAATTCGAGCAGGCACTTGCCTCGTATGCCGGACGCCAGCGCCGTTTCGGTCTGACCGGTGATCAGATCGAAGCCGCGCGCCATGCTTAAACAGCGCATCCTGACAGCCATTGTTCTCGTCCCGCTGCTGGTGGCGGCGCTGTTCTATCTTTCCCTCCCGTGGATTGCCTTGCTGTTCGGTGTTTTCATCGCCGCGGCGGCATGGGAGTGGGCCGGATTGTCCGGCCTGCGACGATTCCCGGCCAAGGCCGCTTACGTGGCCTGCCTTCTGCTGTTCGGTGCGCTGGGACTGAATGCCATACCGCTTCAGCGCGACCTGATCGTCGCACTCCTGGCCGCGGCTGTGTTGTGGTGGCTGTGGGCGCTGGTCGAGCTCATCAGCCGGCCCGATGCAAACAAGGGAATGTTCACGACGCTGCCCGGCAGGGTTGTCGGCGGCTTTCTGATTCTCGTTCCCCTGTGGATTGCATCGGTTTATCTTCTGGCAGCGGACGACGAAAGACCACGGACACTGCTGTTTCTGTTTGTGCTCGTGTGGGTGGCGGACAGCGCCGCCTATTTTGCCGGCTCGGTTATGGGCCGAACCAAACTTGCCCCGCATATCAGTCCGGGCAAGACGGTGGAAGGCGTTGCCGGCGGGGTGCTGGGCGTCGTGCTGCTGGCCTGGCTTTGTGGGACAATGATCTGGAAATTCGAGGGAACGCTGCTGGCGCTGTGGACGGGATTGGCGGCCTTGACGGCATTGTTTTCGGTGGTCGGCGACCTGACGGAAAGCAAGCTCAAGCGTATTGCCGGCGTCAAGGACAGCGGCAAGCTGCTCCCGGGTCACGGCGGCGTATTGGACCGTATAGATGCCCTGACCGCCGCGGCGCCGGTCTTCGCGCTGGGCGCGATTCTTCTGTTGAAGTATTGACACATGACCATCACGGATAAAAATTCCTCCAGGGAACGGCCTGATCGCGGGATCCGCGGTGTAACCATTCTGGGATCCACCGGCTCCATCGGGATCAATACGCTCGATGTGCTCGCGCGTCATTCCGGGAAATATCGCATCGTGGCGCTGACCGCCAACACGCAGGTCGACCGTCTTTTCGAACAGTGCCGGCGTTTTCTCCCGCTGAAGGCGGTCATGCTCGACCCGCGCGCCGCCGCCCAATTGAAGGAAAAAGTACAGCAGGCTGGACTCGATATCGACGTGCTGTCCGGCGTGGACGGCCTGAACGCGGTGGCGACGCACACACAAGCGCACATCGTTGTCGCGGCCATCGTCGGCGCTGCCGGTCTGCTGCCTACACTTACTGCCGTACGGGCAGGGAAGCGCGTGCTTCTGGCGAACAAGGAACCGCTGGTGATGTCCGGCCATGTCTTCATCGAGGAAGCACAACGCTGTGGCGCCGAGCTGCTGCCGGTAGACAGCGAACACAACGCCATTTTCCAGTGCATGCCGGACGGTTTCCGCGCCGGCAACCCGGCGGCTGCCGTGCGGCGCATTTTTCTGACCTGCTCGGGCGGACCTTTTCGCGCGGCGACGCCCGAATCGCTGGCCGCGGTGACACCGGAACAGGCCTGTGCCCATCCCAACTGGGTCATGGGCCGGAAGATTTCCGTGGACTCCGCGACCTTGATGAACAAGGGACTTGAACTGATCGAGGCCGGCTGGCTGTTTGGTGTGACACCCGATCAGGTGGAGATCGTCATACATCCCCAGAGCGTGATTCATTCGCTGGTCGAGTACGTCGATGGTTCGGTGCTGGCGCAACTGGGAAATCCGGATATGCGCACGCCGATCGCACATGCCCTGGCCTGGCCGGACCGGATTGAATCCGGCGTGAAAAGCCTCAACCTGCTCGAGGTGGCGCGCCTGGATTTCAGCCCGCCGGATATGGAACGTTTTCCGTGCCTGCGGCTGGCGTATGAAGCGGCGCGCGGTGGCGGCACCATGCCGGCCATTCTGAATGCGGCCAATGAAGTGGCGGTGCAGGCCTTCCTGGACCGGCGCATCGGATTTACCGATATCCCGCGCGTGATCGAGCATACGCTTTCGAGCCTGCCGGCCAGTCGGGATGTTCAACTCGATGCCGTGTTGTCGAGTGACTTGCGCGCCCGCGATGTGGCGAGCAGTTTTATCGCGGCGCGGGAACCGCGCGTAGGGCAAGGTGTTTCATGATGGACTTACTTTATTATGCCGGCGCTTTTGTGGTGGCCCTGGGCATCCTGATCACGGTGCACGAATTCGGCCATTTCTGGGTGGCCCGGCGTCTGGGGGTCAAGGTGCTGCGTTTTTCCGTTGGCTTCGGAAAACCGTTGTGGTCGCGCCACGTGGGGAAAGACAACATGGAGCTGGCCATCGGAACGTTTCCGCTGGGTGGTTACGTGAAAATGCTGGATGAGACCGAGGGCAATGTGCCGGCAGCGGAGGTGCATCGGGCATTCAACCGCCAGCATGTCTGGAAGCGCATGGCCATCGTGATCGCGGGCCCCTTGTTCAATTTCCTTTTCGCCATTCTGGCCTATTGGGCGATTTACATGATCGGTGTGGACGGTATCCAGCCGGTGGTCGGCAAGGTTGTCGAAGGTTCGATCGCGCAGCAGGCCGGGTTCCAGGCCGGAGACACAATTATCAGCATTGACGGGAAAGAGGTGCAGAGCTGGGACCATCGACGCCTGTATGTGTTTCAGCGGGCGCTGGATCGTGCACGGATGATGTTTGAAGTGCGCGACACCCAGGGCCGGATGAAGCGGCTCGAGCTGGATCTCTCGAACTTCCCCGTCCAGGATGTGAATTCCTCGCTGGTTGAGCGCGGCATCGGCCTGATCGGATATTTTCCGGAGGCGCTGCCGGTTATTGGCGCGATCGAAGCGGGACCCGCCATGCGCGCGGGAATGGAGGTGGGCGATCGTCTGGTGGAAGTCAATTCCCAACCCGTGCAAACCTGGGAGGAGCTGGTCACGCTGGTCAGCAATAACCCGGGCAATTCCATCCACATTGTTGTGGAGCGCGATGGGAAGCGACATGATTTCGATGTCACGCCCGATGCCGTCGAGCAGGGGAGCGAGACGATCGGGCGCATCAATATCCGTCCTCAATTCAGCGAAATACCCGATGACATGCGGGTCAAGGTCCGTTTCGGCCTTACATCGGCATTGATGGAAGGGATCGGCAACACCTGGAGGATGTCAGCGCTTACGCTGGAGATGCTCTACCGGATGTTGAAGCTCGAAGTGTCGACACGCAACATCAGCGGGCCGATCACCATCGCGCAGTATGCCGGTTATTCCGCCAAGGTTGGCGCCGGGCAGTTTGTGCTGTTCCTGGCGGTCATCAGCATCAGCCTGGGAGTGTTGAATCTGTTGCCCATTCCGGTACTCGATGGCGGACACTTAATGTATTACATTATCGAGGCCGTGAAGGGCAGTCCGCTTCCCGAAAGCGTGCTGGTGTGGGGTCAGCAGATCGGGGTGGCCCTGCTCGTCGGCCTGATGGTGCTGGCCTTCTATAATGATTTGACCCGGATTTTCCTCTGAACGATTGCCGCTTGCCCGAATCCATAACAAATCCTGACGAATGAAACGATTTTTCGCGGCATTTCTCCTCGGTGTTCTTTGCATGTCCGCCAGCCAGGCGATGGAGTCCTTTGTCATCAAGGACATTCGCGTGGAAGGATTGCAGCGCATTTCAGCGGGCACCGTGTTCAATTATCTTCCGGTCAAGATTGGCGACACGCTGACCGAAAAGAAATCCCAGGACGCCGTGCGCGCCCTGTTCAAGACGGGGTTTTTCCGGGACGTGCATCTGGAGCGGGACCGGGACGTCCTGATTGTGAACGTGGTGGAGCGGCCCTCCATTGCCGGCATCAAGATTGCCGGCGCCAAGGAAATGTCGGAAGAAGACCTGAAAAAGGGCCTGAAGGAAGTGGGACTGGCCGAAGGCCGCGTGTTCAACAAGTCGCTGCTGGACCGGGTGGAACAGGAACTGCGACAGCAGTATTTCAGCCGCGGTTATTATGCGGTCAGCATTCTGCCGACGGTGACGCCGCTTGAACGCAACCGCGTGGACATCAATATCGAGGTGGCGGAAGGCAAGGTGGCGCGCATCCGTGAGATCAACCTCGTGGGTAACCAGATCTTCCCCGACAAGAAACTGCTGGAACTTTTCACTCTCGGCCCCAAACCGTGGTATGCCCTTTTTTCCAGCCGCGACAAATACTCCAAACAGAAACTGGCCGGCGATCTGGAACGGCTGCGCAATTTCTATCAGGACCAGGGATTCCTCGAATTCAACAGCGACTCCACCCAGGTATCCATAACGCCGGACAAGGAGAAGATTTATATCACGATCAATTTCACGGAAGGCAAAAAATACACCGTAACCGGCTACAAACTGGCCGGAACCTTCGTGGTCCCCGAGACCGAACTGAACAGCCTGATTAGCATCAAGCCGGGCAGTGTTTTTTCGCGCAAGGAGGTCACGGAAACCACCAAGAAAATGTCCGACCGCCTTGCCAACGACGGTTATGCCTTCGCCAATGTCAACGCCATCCCCGAGGTGGACAAGGACAAGTCGGAGGTGTTCTTCACCTTTTTTGTCGATCCCGGCCGTCGTATTTATGTGCGGCGTGTCAACTTTGCCGGCAATGTCGCCACGCGTGACGAAGTGTTGCGCCGCGAGATGCGCCAGCTCGAGGGCGGGTGGTACAACGCCGCGAAGATCCAGCGTTCGCGCGTGCGCCTTCAGCGTCTCGGTTTTTTCGAGGACGTGAACGTGGAAACGCCCACGGTGCCCGGGGTGGCGGATCAGGTGGATGTCAACGTCAACGTCAAGGAACGTCCCACGGGCAATCTTATGTTGGGCGTGGGTTATTCGGACACCGACGGCCTGCTCTTGAACGCCAGCGTTACCCAAAGCAATCTGTTCGGTACTGGTAAGGAACTGGGTTTCAGTTTCGACAACTCGGCCTCTGTCACCAATTTCAATATTCGTTATGTCAATCCCTATTACACCAAGGACGGTGTGAGTCGTGGTTTCAATATTTTTTCAAGCACCGTCGATGCCAGCCGTGCGAATACCGCGGCGTATTCGGCGGACACCCGGGGGGTGGGCGTGTTTTTCGGGATACCCTTGAGCGAAGACAATAGGGTGGACATAGGCGCCGACGTGGAAATAATTGATCTGCACACCAACACCAGCAGCGCCCAGGTCGCCCAGGATTTTGTTGCCCAGCATGGTTCCTCGAACACCGTCCCGAAGATCACGCTCGGCTGGTCGCATGACACCCTCGACAGTCTGCTTTTGCCAACCTCGGGAACCTTGCAACGCTTTACTGCCGAAATATCGATTCCTGGCACCGACATCGAATACTACAAGCTGACTTACCTTGCCGGCCGCTACTGGCCGCTCAGCAAGACCTTTACGTTCAAAATGAAGGGAGAGCTCGGTTACGGCAATGGCTATGGCGATACGGATGCGTTGCCGTTTTACAAGAATTTCTACGCCGGCGGCAGCAGCACGGTGCGAGGCTTCAGTTCGCGCTCGCTGGGCCCGCGGGACACCCTGCCGCCGAACGACCCCATCGGTGGCGACCAGCGGGTGCTGGTGAACGCGGAATTGCTGTTTCCGCTGCCCGGCTCGTCGACAGACAACAAGTCCATGCGGCTCAGCCTTTTCACCGACGGGGGCATGGTGTACGGTCCGGGTGAAAAGCTCGATCTCGGCCAGTTGCGCTATTCAGCCGGTTTGGCGTTTAATTGGTTCTCGCCCGTCGGACCGCTCAGCTTCAGCTACGCGATCCCCCTGAACGATAAACCGGGCGATCGAATCGAATCGTTCCAGTTCACGCTGGGTGTGCCGCTGCGATAACTATCAGGAGGTTGTTTTGCGCATCAGAACCATCGTATTCAGGACAGTTGTGTGCGTGCTTGGCGCAGGCGCCATGCCGGTTTCGGCCCTGTCGGCGGAGCTCAAGATCGGATACGTCAACGCGGTCAAGGTTATCGAGGAAGCCCCGCAGGGAGAGGCCGCGCTCAAGAAACTCGAGGCGGAATTCGCGCCGCGCGACAAGCAGATTGTCGAGATGCAGAACAAGCTCAAACAACTGGAACAGGAGTTGGAGAAGAATGCGCTGGTGTTGAAGGATACCGAGCATCGCTCCAAGGAATTCGAAATTGTTTCATTAAAGCGCGACCTGCGCCGCGCCACGCAGGAATTCCGCGAGGATTACAACCTGAGGCGCAACGAGGAACTGGCCGCGCTTCAGAAGATCGTGCAAAAGACGATCGCGGAGATCGCCAAACTGGAAAATTACGACCTCATCCTGGAGAGCGCTGTTTACGCCGGTCCCAAGGCGGACATCACCGAAAAAATCCTGAAAAAACTGGGGAAGAAATAACGCACGATGGCCGTCACTCTCGCAGAGCTGGCGCGGCGCTTCCAGGGCAGGGTGCGGGGAAATCCTGATCGCATCATCGAGCGCGTGGCGTCGCTGGAGAGCGCCGGTCCGAACGACATTGCCTACCTGAGCGACAAAAAATATCTGCCGAAACTTGCGAGCACCGCGGCCGGCGCGGTCATTCTGACCGAATCCGATGCCTCCGGCTTCGCCGGTTCTGCATTAATCGTCGACGATCCCCATCTGTGCTTCGCGCGGGTCGCGTTGCTGTTGCATCCACTGCCGGTGTTCAAGCCGGGCGCGCATGCCACGGCGGTCGTCAGCCCGACGGCGCGCGTCGCGGCAACGGCCTGGATCGGGCCGCATTCCGTGGTTGAGAGCGGTGCCGAGATCGGGGATGATGTGTACATCGGGCCCGGATGTCTCATTGGCAATAAAGTGACTGTTGGCGCGCGCACCAGGCTGGTCGGACACGTGGCGATTGGTGATCGATGCGTGATGGGTGAAGGCTGCCTGTTTCATCCCGGCGCGGTGATTGGAAGCGACGGTTTTGGTTACGCCAGGGACGGAGAACAATGGCAGAAGGTGCCACAACTCGGACGCGTGGTTATAGGGAATAATGTGGAGGTAGGAGCAAACACAACCATCGACCGGGGCGCCTTGAATGACACAGTCATTGGCAACGGCGTGAAATTGGATAACCAGATACAAATCGCCCATAACGTGTGCATCGGCGATAACACCGCCATCGCGGCCTGTGTGGGGATCGCGGGCAGCACGAAGATCGGCCGGCGCTGCACCATAGGCGGGCAGGCGGGCATTACCGGGCATCTGGAAATTGCCGATGACGTGCATATTACCGCGGGATCCCTGGTGACGAGCTCGATAAAACAGGCGGGAGCCTATTCATCGAGCCTCAAGGCCGAGCCGGCGGAGAAGTGGCGCCGCAATGCGGCCAGGCTGCATCATCTCGACGAGATGGCGCGAAGACTGACCAGGCTGGAAGAAAAACTGCAACAGCATTCCGAGGAGCATGAAAATTGAACTCGCTGGATATCCATGAAGTTCTCAAATATCTGCCTCACCGTTATCCGTTTCTGTTGATCGATCGCGTCCTGGATTACACCGAGAACGGGTCGTTGACGGCCATCAAAAACGTAACCATGAACGAGCCTTTTTTCCAGGGGCACTTTCCTAATCGCCCGGTGATGCCGGGTGTGCTGATGATCGAGGCCATGGCGCAGGCCTGCGCCATTCTTTCATTCAAGATTATGGGCTCGTTGCCCAGTAAAAATTCCGTTTATTACTTTGTCGGCATTGACAAGGCGCGCTTCAAGCGGCCGGTGGAACCGGGCGATCAACTGGTGATCCAGGCACGGCTCAAGCGTCAGATGAAGGGCATCTGGCTTTTTGAGAGCAGCGCCCATGTCGGCGAGGAATTGTGCTGCAGCGCCGATTTGATGTGCACCTACAAGGAAGCCTGAGTGATCCATCCCCAGGCCATTGTTGACCCGGGCGCCCAGATCGGGAAAAACGTCCGGATTGGGGCATTCAGCGTCATCGGACCGGGCGTTGAGATCGACGACGCGACCTGGATCGGCCCGCACGTTGTCATCAACGGGCCAACGCGCATTGGAAAAAACAACAGGATTTATCAGTTCTCATCCCTCGGCGAAGCGCCACAGCATCTGGGCTACCAGGGCGAGCCCACCCGGCTTGAAATTGGCGACCGCAATATCATTCGGGAGTACTGCACGTTCAATCGTGGAACGGCTGCGGGAGGCGGGGTAACGCGGCTGGGCGACGATAATTTCATCATGGCTTATTGCCATGTCGCTCACGACTGCCGTGTCGGCCATCGCACGATTTTCGCCAATGGCACCAGTCTGGCGGGACACGCCATTGTCGAGGATTATGTCATTTTCGGCGGGTTCACGATGGTCCATCAATTTTGCCGCGTGGGCGCGCACACCATGACCGGCATCAGCACCGTGACGTTCAAGGACATCCCGCCCTATCTGCTCGTGGCCGGAAATACCGCGGTGCCGCACGGGCTGAATTTGCGCGGACTCAAGCGCCGGCAATTTTCCGAGTCTGCCATCGAGTCACTGCGACGTGCCTACAAAATCCTCTACAAGTCCGGCCTCCGCTTGAATGAAGCCCTGGCGCAGATCGAGGCGATCGGCAAAGAGTGCACCGAAGTACGCCATCTTGCCGATTTCATCAAAAGCTCGGAACGCGGCGTCATCCGTTAATCCGTGACGGGAAAATCCGCTATCAGGGTCGGCATCGTGGCCGGGGAAGCGTCCGGCGATCTGCTGGGCGCCGGGCTGCTACGCGAGATCAAGAAACGGCTCCCGGTTGTTTCCTTCGAAGGTATCGGTGGACCGCAAATGCAGGCGCTGGGCTGCCTCAGTCTTTTCCCCATGGACCGGCTTTCCGTCATCGGGTTCGAGGGTGTCGACAAATACCCGGAAATTATCGGCATACGCAACAAGCTTGCCGATCAGTTTCTGTCCAGCCCTCCGGATCTGTTTATCGGCATCGATGTCCCTGATTTCAATCTCGGCCTGGAAGAAAAACTGAAGGCCGCCGGTATTCCGACGATGCACTATGTCAGCCCCACGGTGTGGGCCTGGCGCGGTTACCGCATCCGGAAAATCCGGCGCGCCGTCGACCATATGCTGACCTTGTTTCCGTTCGAGGCCAGCTATTATCGCAAGCATCACGTGCCGGTTACTTTCGTGGGCCATCCTCTGGCCGATCAGATCGACGATCGTTCCGGCTCGGCCGCCATGCGCCGCGCGCTGCATCTGCCCGCCAGGGGCGTCGTGGTCGCCCTGTTACCCGGGAGCCGCCGCAGCGAACTTAAACGCCACGCTGACCTGTTTGTGAAAACGGCGTTGTGGCTGCACAAGCGCCATTCGAACATTCATTTTGTCGCCCCGTTTGTGAGCCCCGAGACCAGGGCTATTTTCGAGCAGGCCTTGTTCCGGCAGGGCGCGTGGTTCCTGCCCGTGACCATTGTCGCCAATCAGTCGCGCGACGCCATGGCGGCGGCGGACATCGTGCTGCTGGCCTCCGGCACGGCCACCCTCGAGGCCGCGCTGCTCAAAAAACCGATGGTCGTCACCTACAAAATGTCCTGGTTGTCCTACCTGCTGGTCCAGCCGTTTCTGCATGTGAATTTGTACGCCTTGCCCAATATTCTGGCGGGCCGCAAAATCGTGCCGGAACTGATGCAGCGCGAGGCCGTGCCGGAAAAACTGGGAATAGCCGTGGAGGATTTTCTAACCCACCGTGACAAGGTTCGAGCGTTGCGGGCGACGCTTTCCGGCATCCGTCGTTCCCTGCGCCGGAATGCGGACGCGCGCGCGGCGGAGGCGGTTATCCGGTTGCTCAAATCGCGCCAGCCAGCGCCAAAGAAATCCTGATCATGATGGTTTGAAATAAATGCCAAACGTTCCCGATGCACAAATGCTGATTGCCGGCGTCGATGAAGTGGGCCGCGGACCGCTCGCGGGACCGGTCGTCGCGGCGGCCGTGATCCTCGACGAAACCAGACCCATCGAGGGCCTGGCCGACTCCAAGACATTGAGCGCGTACCGGCGCGAGGAGCTTTCGGTTTTGATCAGGGAGCGCGCGCTCTGTTGGGCTTTGGGCAGGGCGGAGGTGGAGGAAATCGACCGGCTGAATATTTTACAGGCCAGCCTGCTGGCCATGCAGCGAGCCGTGATGGCGCTTACATTACAGCCGCAGCTGGTATTGGTGGACGGCAACCAGGCGCCCAGCTTGGCTTATCCTGTCACAACCGTAATTCGGGGGGACGCCACCGTGCCATCGATCTC
>MFTB01000094.1:26058-32756 GCA_001785195.1 Candidatus Muproteobacteria bacterium RIFCSPHIGHO2_12_FULL_60_33 | reverse complement strand
GAGGTGAAGTTCGCGATCCATCCGGTCGCGGGCCGCATGCCGGGACACATGAACGTGCTGCTGGCGGAGGCCGACGTGCCCTACGATCGCGTGTTCGAGATGGACGAGATCAACCCCGAGTTCCCCACCGCCGATGTAGCGCTCATCGTGGGCGCCAACGACGTGACCAACCCGGCAGCGAAAACCCAGAAGTCGAGCCCGATCTACGGCATGCCGATCCTTGAGGCGAACAGGGCCAAGCACGTCTTTTTCGTCAAGCGCAGCCTGAAGCCGGGTTATTCGGGCGTGGATAACCTGCTCTTCATGCAGGACAACTGTTCACTCATCTTCGGCGACGCCAAGGACGTGTGCGAGCGCATGGCGGTGGAGTTGAAGGCGGCGTAACGATGACCGTGCTTAAGTTACTGTCGCCGGTTTCAGCCTGGAGGTTGCTGCAGGACCGGCAGGACGCCGTGCTGGTTGATGTCCGTTCGGGCGCTGAATATTTCTTCGTCGGACACCCCGCCGGCGCGGCGAACGTGCCTTGGATGGATGAGCCGCACTGGAGGGTCAATCCGGATTTCTCGCGGGAGGTGCGGCACACCTTGCGGGCGCTCCGTCCCGGACAACCGACGGAGACGATACCGGTCCTGTTGATCTGCCGCAGCGGCGTGCGGTCGCTCGCGGCGGCGCAGGCTTTGCTCGTGGATGGTTTTCAGGACGTTTACAATATCGCGCACGGCTTCGAAGGTGAGATCGATGCGCAACATCATCGCAGCACGGTGAATGGCTGGCGTTTTGAAGGATTGCCGTGGGAGCAGTGTTGAGCGCCACGCGGCGGCACATGCCCATTGTCGCCTTGCACGCGAACCGTATCGGAGCAGATAGTGGGTCATAAGCGATGAGCCTTGACAAAATAGGCGCCGGCGCCGATCCCCCGCGGGAAGTGAACGTGGTGGTGGAGATCCCTTTGCGCGGCGAGCCGGTCAAGTACGAGGTGGACAAGGTTACCGGAGCGGTGTTCGTGGACCGGTTTCTGAACACGGCCATGTACTATCCCTGCAACTACGGGTACGTGCCTCAGACCCTCAGCGACGACGGCGATCCGGTGGACGTGCTGGTTCGTCACCCCGGCGCCGCTCATTCCGGGAGCGGTCGTGCGCTGTCGCCCTGTCGGTCTGTTGGACATGGCCGATGAAAGTGGCGAGGATGCCAAGGTGCTGGCCGTGCCGATCGAGAAACTACGCCCGCTTTATCAAGGAGTGATAACCCATGAGGATCTGCCGGTCGCGTTTCTCGATCAGATCCGGCATTTTTTCGAACATTACAAGGATCTTGAACCGGGCAAGTGGGTCAAAATGCGTGATTGGAAAGGCACGGCGGCAGCCGAGCGGGAAATAACGAGCGGCGTCGAGCGCTACCGCGCCAGGCATCCTGTGCGGGACGACCGCCCATGACGGGCAGGCTATTTTGCGGGATCGCACCGGGGGCGCAGGATCCTCCGCGTCTTTCGGCGATGGACAACGATTTCTCGCTGCACCGGCTCCGGGGGTAATCCCATCCTGAATCTTTAAAAAGGAGCACGACCATGAAAAACGTCTCCATCATGTGTTTCCACGACGAACTCTGCCAGGTGTTCAACGCCCTGATGACGGCGCTGAGTCTCCTGCGGGAAGGCTCCAAAGTGACCGTCTTTTTCGGCTCCCGCGGCATCAATGCCGTGCACCGCGAGAAATTCAAGACGCTCACCTGCCTGCCGGATGCGCCGCCCGAGGTCGGCCAGGCGGTCATGAAAAGGATGGACGAACTGGACCTCCCTCTTCTCGAGGACATGTTCGTCATGCTGATCGCGGAAGGCGCTACCGTGCTCGCCTGCCCGCTCAATCTGCCGCTCTTCGGGATGACGGAGCGTGACCTGGTGGATGGCGTGAAAGTGGCCGATCCGGCGAAGTACTATAAGGAAGTGGTCATTCCGGCAGACATGAACCTGACCTTCTAAAGGGTCAAGGAGAGACGATGATGTGGGGCGATTACGGCAATTACGGATGGTGGTGGGGCGGAGCGGTGCACATGCTGCTCTTCTGGGTCGTGCTGATTCTGATAATCGCTGCGCTGGCGAAGTGGATCTTCGGCAAACCGGGCGACAGCTCGCGCGATGCGCCGCGCGGCAAGTCCGCGCTCGACATCCTGAAGGAGCGCTACGCCCGCGGCGAGATCGGCAAGGAAGAGTTCGAGCAGAAGAAGCGCGATCTGGAAGGATGACATGAAAGTCGAAATCACGTATCGAATTGCGCTTCAGGATTCGGGCTCTCCGTTGTCGCTCTGGATCCCGGTGCCGGCGAACACCGGCTACCAGAGCGTGCTGAGCCGGCGCCACGAAGGCAACTACGCGCAAGCCGGGTTCTTCAGCGACCCGCTCTATGGCGCCCCGGCTCTATACGCCCGCTGGCAAGAGGGCGCAGACAGCAAAGTGCTGAGCGTCACCATCGAAGTGGAGACGCGGGAACGGCGGGAGTCGCTCACGCAGGCTGGGCGGCCGGGCGAGCTACCGGACGATGTCAGGCCCTTTCTCGATCCGACAGCGCATATTCCCACCGATGGGATCGTCAGGCAGCGGGCCGAGGAGATCGTTGCGGGAGACAAAAATCTCCTCGATAAGAGCCGGGCGATCTACGACTGGATCATCGAGAACACCCACCGTGATTTTCAGGTCGCGTGGTGCGGGCTGGGCGACGTGAAGACCATGATCGAGAGCGGCAACCTCTGCGGCAAGTGCGTGGACATCAATTCGCTGCTCGTGGCGCTCGCGCGCGCCGCGGGCCTCCCGGCGCGCGAGGTGTTCGGGATCCGCGCCGCCGAGTCGCGCCTGGGGCCGACTCTCGGCCGAAGCGGTGACATCACCAACGCCCAGCATTGCAAGGGCGAGATGTACCTGTCCGGCGCGGGCTGGGTGCCGGTGGATCCGGCCGACGTGGTCAAGGTCACGGACGAAAAGCAGCCCAGCGAGGTGGTCGCGCGGGTACGGGACTACCTTTTCGGCGGCGCCGAGGACAACTGGATCGCCTTCAATTACGCGCGCGATTTCATTTTGAATCCGGCTCAGGCAGGCGGGCCGCTCAATTATTTCATGTATCCCTACGCCGAGAGCGAGGGCAAACGCGTCGAGCTCAAACCGGGGAATCCCGGCTACACGATCCTCTCCCGCGTGCTCGAGCGCGGGTAAAGTTACACGTATTGACGGTACGGACGATGGCGACAGGCGAACCCATCAAGGCACTGGCAACGCTGCCGGCGGTATACGAGATTCTCGCGCACCCGCGGCTGGCGGCGCTCGCCGCGAAAACCGATCACGCCCTGCTCGTGGCCGAGATTCAGAGGCGGCTGGCGCAACACCGCGAGGCGTTGCGTGCGGACGGCGGAACGCCGCCCGATGCGGATGCGGTGGCGGCGGAAGTGGCGAAAATTGTGGAAGGCTGGTTCGAACCGCGCCTGAAACCCGTCATCAATCTCACCGGCACGTTGCTGCACACCAACCTCGGGCGCGCGCCGCTCTCCGAAGCGGCCGTCGCCGCAATGACGGCGGCGAGCGGGACGGTCAATCTGGAATACGATCTCGGGCGCGGAAAACGCGGCGACCGCGACACGCTGATCGAAGAATTGCTTTGCCGCTTGAGCGGCGCCGAAGCCGCAACAATCGTCAACAATAATGCCGCCGCGGTCTATCTCACGCTGAATACGCTCGCCGATCGCAAGCGCGTGGCGGTGAGTCGCGGCGAGCTGGTCGAGATCGGCGACAGCTTCCGCATTCCCGATATCGTGAAAAAAAGCGGCTGCAAGCTGATGGAAGTCGGCACCACCAACCGCACGCATCCGGCGGATTATCAGCGCGCGCTGGAGGAAGGCGCGACGGTGCTGCTCAAGGTCCACGCCAGCAATTATCGCATACAGGGATTCACCCACGAGGTGTCGCTCGTGGAGCTGGTCGCGCTGGGGCGCAAGCACAATGTGCCCGTCGTCACGGATCTGGGCAGCGGGGCATTCGTGGACATGCGGCGCTGGGGGCTTGCCGGTGAGCCCACGGTGCAGGAATCCGTCGCGGCGGGCGCGGACGTCGTGACGTTCAGCGGCGACAAATTATTGGGCGGTCCGCAGGCGGGGTTGATCGTCGGGCGCGTCGAAGCGATCAAGCGCATCAAGCGCAATCCGATGAAACGCGCATTGCGCTGCGACAAACTGATCCTCGCCGCGCTCGAGGCGACGCTGCGCGCCTATCTTTCGCCGGCGACGATCGAGCAATCCCTGCCTGCCTACCGGCTGATCGGTCGCCCGCTTGCCGAGATCGAGCGCCTGATGCAGGACGTGCTCCCGCCCATCGAGCGTTGGGCTGCCGGCCGTGCGGGAGTCGCGGTGGAGCCCGGACGCTCGCAGGTCGGCAGCGGTTCGCTCCCGGACCAGACGCTGGAGACCCGGATCATCGCGCTCACGCCGCTGCGCGGCAGCCCCGAAACGCTGGCGCAGGCGCTGCGCGAACTGCGCCCGCCCGTGATCGGGCGCGTGCACGGCGGCAAGGTGCTGCTCGATTTGCGCGGATTGCCCGACGCACAACCGTTGATCGAGGCGCTCGCGGCGGCCGCACGGCCATGATCATCGGCACCGCCGGACACATCGACCACGGCAAGACCGCGCTCATCCGGCGTCTGACCGGCATCGATACCGACCGGCTGCCGGAGGAAAAGCGCCGCGGCATGACCATCGACCTCGGTTTCGCGCATCTCGATCTCGAGGGCGTGGGCCGTGTGGGCATCGTGGACGTGCCGGGCCACGAGCGCTTCGTCCATAACATGGTGGCGGGCGCCGGCGGCTTCGATCTGGTACTGCTCGTGGTCGCGGCCGACGATGGTGTGATGCCGCAGACACGCGAGCATCTCGATATCGTGTCGCTGCTCGGCATCGAATCCTGCGTGGTCGCGCTCAACAAGACCGATCTTGTCCCGGCGGACAGGATTCAAACGGTGACGGATGAAATCCGCGCGCTGGCGCAAACCGCGCCGTGCCTGCGCGAAGCGCCCATCGTGCCGGTGTCGGCTCACACCGGCGAGGGACTCGAGGCCCTGCGGGGCGTGCTTGCGGAAAAACTGAAAAAGATCCGGCCGCACGACAACAACGGTTACTTCCGCATGGCGATTGACCGCGCCTTCGCCATGCCCGGCTTCGGGCCGGTGGTGACGGGCACGATCGCCTCCGGGCGCGTGCACAAGGACGATTCGCTCAGACTTTTGCCGGGCGGACAAATCGTGCGCGTGCGCGGCTTGCAGCAGCACGGCCAGACGGCCGAGAGCGTGGCGGCGGGCAATCGCTGCGCCGTGAACCTCGCGGGCATCGAGATCGAAGCTCTCGCTCGCGGCATGATGATCTGCGATCCGCGCCTTGAGCGCATCGCGCACACCGTGGACGTCTCCCTGCGGCTGGCGCACGGATTGAAACAGACGCCGCGCGACCGCCAGCGGCTGCGTTTCCACAGCGGCACGGCGGAGGAATTCGCGCGTCTCGTCTGGATCGGTGATGCGCCGGAAGACGGCACGGGCCTGGCGCAACTGCGTCTGGAACGCGGCGTGCCCTTGATGTACGGCGACCGCTTCATATTACGCAACGAATCGGCGGAACAGACCCTCGGTGGCGGCGCGGTGCTCGATGCATTCGCCAGTCGCCGCGCCGTGGCCCGACCCGAGCGGCGCACGCGGTTGCAATGCCTGTTAACGGGAAATGCCGAGGAGGCGCTACAGGCGTGGCTCGAGGCGCCAGGCGCCGACGGCTGGCGCCTGGCGGAACTGGCGGAACAGCTGGCGCAAGCACCGGAGCAGCTGCGCGAACGCCTGGCGCGGCGAACCGATCTGATACGCGAGGATTTCGGCGACGATGCCTGGATCGCACCGTCGGCCGCGGTGGACAACCTGCTAGAGCGGCTGCACAGCGCCGTCGCCGATTACCTGCGCGCGCACCCGCGCAGCACCGCCATGCCGCCGGCGACACTGCACGAACAGACCTGTCCGCGCCTCGAGGCGCGCGTCTTTCGCGCGCTCATCGCGCGGCTGCTCGCCACGGGCCGCCTGGAACAGGTGCCCGACGGATTGTGCGTGGCGGGGCATCGCCAGCAATTCTCCGCGGCGGAAACCCTGCTTGCCGATCGCATAGAATCCACGTTGCAGTTTCGCGGCAAGCCGCCGCCGAAACTCGAGGCGCTGGCGCGCGCCGTGGGCCAGCCGGCGCCGCGCCTCGCCCGTTTCCTCGGCGAACTGGAACGCGCCGGGCGCGTGGTGAAACTGGCGCCCGATCTCTATATCACCCGCCGGGACGCCGAGGCCTGGCGGAACCGGCTCGACGAATTGCTCGCGCAACAGGGCGAGGTAACGCTCCCCCAGTTCCGCGATGCCATCGGCGCCGGCCGGGAATTCACGATGCAGTTGCTCGACTATTTCGATCGCGTGGGCGTGACACGCCGCCAGGGCGATGTGCGCATCGCGGCGCAGGAACGGCGCGCATGACCGCGCCGGAAAAAATCCGCCTGACCCAATGGGCGAGTTGCGCCGGCTGCGCCGCGAAGATGGATGCCGGGCGTTTGGCGGATATTTTGCGGCATCTCCCGCGCAGTACCGACCCCAATCTGCTGGTTGGCCCGGAGACCTCGGACGATAGCGGTGTTTATCGCATCGCGGACAATC
>MFTB01000094.1:0-26037 GCA_001785195.1 Candidatus Muproteobacteria bacterium RIFCSPHIGHO2_12_FULL_60_33 | reverse complement strand
GACAATCTGGCGCTGCTCAACACCGTGGATTTCTTCCCGCCCGTCGTGGACGATCCCTATCTATACGGACAGATTGCGGCCGCGAACGCGTTGAGTGATATCTACGCGATGGGAGGACGACCGATCACGGCGCTGAATCTCGTTGCTTTTCCGCAAACGGGGCTGGATCTCGGCGTGTTGCACAAGATCCTGCGCGGCGGCGCCGACAAGCTCAAGGAGGCGGACGTGGCGCTGGTGGGCGGGCACACGGTGGTCGATCAGGAAGTGAAGTACGGCATGGCGATTACCGGCCTGGTGGATCCCGCGCGTCTCATCCGCAACAGCGGCGCACAACCGGGCGATCGCCTGATTCTCACCAAGCCCATCGGCGTCGGCGTCATCACCACCGCGCTCAAGCAGGAGCGCGCCGAGGCCTCGCTCGTGGAACGCGCGGCGAACGTGATGCGCCGGCTCAACCGCGCGGCGGCGGAAACGATGTTGTTGCACGATGTGCACGCCTGCACCGATGTCACCGGCTACGGCTTGCTCGGGCATGCGCTCGAACTGGCGCGCGCGAGCGGTGTGCGTCTTCGCATCGAGCACCAAAAAGTGCCGCATTTTCCGGAGGCGCTGGATCTGTGCGCGCGCGATATCCGGCCGAGCGGCCTCGCCGGCAATCGCCAGGCGTTTTCCGAAAGCGTCCGGTTCGACGACGCGGTGCCCGAGGTGTGGCGCGAGCTGTTGTTCGATCCCCAGACCTCCGGCGGCCTGCTGATCGCGCTGCCCGGAGCGGAGGCGTCGCGCCTGCTGCAGCGCCTGAGCGAAAGCGGCATCGAGGCGTCTTCGATCGGTCATGTCACCGAGCATGGAGCAGGTGAGATCACCGTCGTCTGATAATATGATTCACGGAGAGGATGATGGCCCGGTGGTATTCTCGGACTTCAAATCCGATGGGAGACAGTAAACCTGTCTCTGGTAGGTTCGACTCCTACCCTCTCCGCCATCTACCGTGCTGTATCAGAACCATCTGAACAGCCAGTATTTCTCGTAGGCAATCTTGCCCCAGTGCCGCCAGCGGCTGGGCGGATGGAGGGCCACCTGCGGTTTCGGCTCGGCGTAGAAGTTGCCGCTGCCGAAACCGGCGCGGCCATCGCCGATTTCAACGAAGCATGCACCGTGCCCCAGGAATGTTCGTTCATCGCCGCGGCCGGTGACGGCGCGGACGATGTTGTGCGCGACGACCTCGGCCTCTTCATGGGCGAACACACCGGCCTTGGGCAGCGGTTTGCCGATGGCGAGCGGAATGCCGGTGACATCGCCGATGGCGTAGACGCCGGGGAATTTCGTTTCGAGCTTGAACCGGTTTACCGGCACCCAGCCGGATTCGCCGCACAGGCCGGCCTCGCGCACGACCTTGGGTGCGCGATGCGGCGGGACATAAGCCAGCAGATCGAACTTCGCCGTGGTGTTATTGGTGAAGTAAATCTGCCGTTCTTGCGGATCAACCCTGGTGACTGCATGTTCGGGGTGGTAGGCGATGCCTTTGCTTTCCACCATCTGCCGCAGCATGGCCGAGACCTCCGGGCCGGCCGTGCCCATGGGTCCGGGTTCGGGCGAATAGATCGCCACGCTCACGCTTCCGCGCAGGCCGCGCCGGTGCAAGTCGGATTCCAGCAGCATGGCGGCCTCATACGGCGCCGCCGGGCACTTGAAAGGAACGCCGCCCACGAGCACGACCAACCGCCCTTCGCGCAGATTGAGGCGCGCATCGCGCAGCGCTTCCGCGCCCGCGAGGGTGTATATGTTGTATCCCGCCTGCACCAGGCCCGGAATCGCCTCCGGCGCCAGCTCGGCGCCGAGCGCGATCACCAGATAATCGCCCGTCCATTCGGTTCCATTCACCTGAACCGCGCGGCGCGCGGGGTCGATGCGCTCGATATTTCCCCGCACCACCTCGACGCCGCGCTTCCCGAGCGCATCGACCGGGCGGGAAATATTTTCCGGCGCGCGGTTTCCGGTCATGAGCCACAGCAGGGACGGCTGAAACACATGGCGCGCTTCGCGTTCGACCAGGATCACGCGGTGCTCGCGTGGCAATGCTTTTCGCAGCCGGCTCGCGGCGACGATCCCGCCGATCCCGCCGCCCAATATCAGTATTGTTTTGCTCTGCACCGGTTATGCCTCGGTCTTATCCACTGAACCAGGCGAGCGATAATACACCGCACGCCCGTTGCGGCCTCACACCATGAGTTTCCATGAATTCCCGTCATTTATTATTCCCTTTCTACAGGAAGGCCTTCCCGGTTCCACACCTCCATGCCGCCGGGAACCAGGACTACATCGCCAAAACCGGCTTGGCGCAAATGTGCCACCGCTTTGGCGGAGCGCCTGTCGGTGCGGCATACCACGGCGACCGTGTGATCATGATAATCCTTCAATTCCGCAAGGCGCTTGGGCAATTCGGAAATAGCGATGTGGCGCGATCCCGCGATATGGCCCAGCGGCCCGTGGTATTCCTCGGCGCTGCGCACATCCAGAACCAAGACATTGTTGTGGGTGTCGAGACGCTGTTTGAGTTCCTTGACGCCCAGGGTTGTCACGGTCCCCGCGGCATCAGGCGCTTTGCGGAGACGACGGATGAATCGCGGCAGAAAGGCAACGACCGCCAGCAGCGCCAGGGCCAGCAGCCCCTTCTGGATCAGTCCTTCGCCACCCGCCACCGCCTCGCGGCCGGCATAGCCAAGGTAGGTGTAGGCGATCGCGCCCGGCAGCATGAACAAATACGAGGCGATGATGAAGTGTCCAAGCCGGATGCGCGTCAATCCAAAGGCGTAGTTAAGCAGGTTGAACGGAAACAGCGGAACCAGCCGCGTGAAGGCAACGAATCTCCAGCCTTCATTTTCCACGCCTTCCATTAATTGCTTCAGCCGGCCGCCGGCTTTGCGCGCCACCCAATCGGAAGCAATGTAGCGTGCAACAAGGAAAGCGAGCGTGGCGCCGAGCGTGGCGCCGGTGAGGTTGTAAAATGTCCCGGCCACCGGCCCGAACAGCGCTCCGCCCGCCAGCGTCAGGACCGATCCCGGCAGAAACAGCACCGTGGCCAACGCGTAAATGGTCATGAACAAAAGCGGGCCCAGCATGCCGGCGTGCCTGATCGAGGCATCCAGCCTGTCAAGGCTCAACCCATCGCGGTAATAAAACGCGACGGCCACGGCGGCGATGAGCGCCAGCGCGAGCGCAAGGCGCAGCCAGCGGGCTCTGTTCATTTTGCCGGTCTCCCGTCGCGACGATTGATCGCGTAACCCGTCACCGTGCCGCGAAACGGAATCAGCGGCATGCCGGCAAGGCGGTCCGCCCGTTGCGGCGCGCGGAAATCTCGGATGCCGATGGTCATCTTTTCGTGGCCCAGCTCCGGTTGATCCCGGTAGGTGCCGAACAGGCGGTCCCACAGCGGAAGATTGAAACCGAAATTGCTGTTGGACTCGTGGCCGAGAATGGAATGATGCACGCGGTGCATGTCCGGCGTAACGACGAACCGGCGGATGAAGCGGTCGAGCGCGAGCGGGATGCGCACGTTGCTGTGGTTGAACATGGCCGTGGCATTGAGCAGCACCTCGAATACGATCACCGCGAGCACCGGCGCCCCCAGCACCACGATCACCGCGAACTTGATGAGCATGGAGAGAACGATCTCGATGGAGTGAAAGCGTAGCCCGGTGGTGACATCGAAATCGAGATCGGCATGGTGCATGCGGTGCAGCCGCCACAACGCCGGCACCGCATGAAACATGACGTGCTGCAGGTAGATGGCGAAATCCAGGGCGATCACCGACAGCAGGACCGCCGCCGCATATGGAAGCGTGAAATGACTGAACAGCCCCCATCCCTGCCCGCTGGCTAACGCCGCCACACCCACCGCCCCCGCGGGGAAGACCACGCGCAACAACGCACTGTTCAGAAACACGATGCCCAGGTTCGCGGTCCAGCGCGCCGGCCTGGCGAGGATCAGGGCGCGGCGCGGCGCGACAAACTCCCACCCCACCATGGCCGCCAGAATCCCGAGGAAAATGCTCAACCTTATGGCCGGGTCGTGATTCAGAATAAATTCCGTCATGTCCAAATTACTCCACGGCTTGCTTCGATTTGACTCCGCAAATTGCCCTCCCGGCCGCGGGTACCACCGGCACCTCCCCCGGAAAACTTGTTTTTCCCGATGAGGGATATATAATTCAATTAGTTTATTGAATACTTTATAGAATCATTTCCAACGTGTCAAACCTGAGCTTTAAAAAACAGCTGTATGCCCAGATCGCGCGCTTGGGAAAGGCGGTCGGAAGCGGTCACCGCCTGGAACTGCTGGAATATCTGGCGCAGGGCGAACGCACGGTCGAGGCCCTGGCCAGACTCTCCGGGCTGTCGGTCGCGAACACCTCGCAGCATCTGCAGATACTGCGCCAGTCGGGCCTGGTCAGTACCCGCCGCGAAGGACTCTATGTTCACTACCGTCTGGCCGAATCGCAGGTAGCGTTGCTGGTCGAGGTGCTGGGTAAGCTCGCCGCCAGTCAGCTCGCGGAGGTGGAACGTCTGGTGCAGAACTACCTGACCAAAAAGGACGAGATGGAACCGGTGCCGCGGGCCGAGTTGCTCACCCGGGTACGTGATGGGATTGTGACAGTGCTCGATGTGCGCCCCAGCGATGAATATAAAGCGGGCCATCTGCCGGGTGCGATCAACATTCCGCTGAAAGAACTGAAGGAACATCTGGAGATGCTGCCACGTCAAGAGGATATCGTGGCCTACTGCCGCGGGCCGTACTGTGTGCTGGCGTATGAGGCGGTGGCACAGTTGCGGCAAAAAGGCTTCAAGGCACGTCGTCTGGAGGACGGTTACCCGGAGTGGAAGCTGGCCGGACTGCCGGTTGAAGAAGACACCAAGAAGCGATAGAAAAAACCCTCAGCCGTTCCGCCCGCGAAAATCTTTTCCCACCGCTCCACGCCGTATGCCGCGCCGAGGAAGCAAATAAATGATCCATCCGCTCCGACAACTTGCCCTGCTTTTCGTGCTGCTCGCGTGCTTCACGCCTGTCATGGCGGCGCCGCTCCAGGTGCAAAAAGTCACGGACGGGGCGTACGCCCTGGTCGGCGAACTCGGTCAGCGCTCGCCCGAAAATCTCGGCAACAACGCCACCTTCGGCGTGATCGTCACCGGCGACAGCGTCGTGCTCGTGGACCCGGGCGGCAGTTTCAACGGCGCCAAACAGATTCATAAAGCCACACAGTCCATCACCGACAAGCCCGTCCGGCTTGTCATCAACACCGGCGGCCAGGACCACCGCTGGCTCGGCAACGGCTACTTCAAGGCACGGGGCGCGCGTATCGTGGCCTCGGCGACCGCGGTCGCGGACCAGCGCGCCCGCACCACTGACCAGTTGATTACCCTGAATAGACTTGTCGGCGAAAAGCTGATGGCGGGGACCGAACCGGCGCATGCCGGGGAAACGTTTGAGAATCAGCTCGAACTCGAGGTCGGCGGTGTCCGTCTGGTGCTGCGTCATACAGGAACGGCCCATACCCCGGGCGACAGCTTCGTGTGGCTGCCGCAGAAGAAGGTCGTCTTCGCCGGCGACATCGTTTATGTCGAGCGCGTGCTCGTCGTGACCGCCGAGTCGCGCAGCCGATCGTGGATCAAGGCGTTCGAGGAGATCGCGGCGCTTAATCCCGAACACGTCGTCCCCGGCCACGGACCGGCGACCACGCTCGCGCGGGCACGCGCCGACACCTACGACTATCTGGTCGCGCTGCGGGCACAGGTCAAGGCGTTCATGGATGGCGGGGGCGAGATTTATGACGTCGGAAAGATAGACCAGTCACGCTTCCGGCACATCAAGTTGTACGAAGAACTCAAGGGCCGCAACGCGCAGCAGGTTTTTCAAGAAATGGAATGGGAATAAGGAGCGGCCTACCCTAACCGATCGCCCTCGCTCCATGGCGGAGACAACCAGACAGGAATGAACCCAGGCAAGTATGAGGCATGGTATGAAACCGCGCGCGGGAGCTGGATCGCCGGCCGCGAATTCGGCTTGATGATGCGCTTGCTCAACCCGCCTGCCGGCGCCTCGCTGCTCGACGTCGGCTGCGGCACGGGCCATTTCAGCCGTCGCTTCGCCGCCGCCGGCCTGCGGGTCACCGGACTCGACCCCGATCCGGCGATGCTGGATTATGCGCGCGGGCTTGGTGGCGGCGTAGATTATCTGCGCGGCACGGCCACGGCGCTGCCGATAGACGACAACGCGTATGACTACGTCACTGCCGTGACCAGTCTTTGTTTCATCGCCGATGCGCCGGGTGCCTTGCGGGAAATGTGGCGCGTAGCGCGACGCACGGTGCTGCTCGGACTGCTCAACCGCCGCAGCCTGCTTTACCGGCAGAAGCATGGTCGCGGCGCCTATCAAGGCGCGCGCTGGGACACACCAGCGGATATCAGACGCTGGGCGCGGCAACTCAAACCCGCACCGCGGATAATGATGCGCAGCGCCATTTTTCTGCCCGGCAGCGACGCTGTGGCGCGCGTGGCCGAGGCGATGCTCCCCGACGTGCTGCCGTGGGGCGGGTTCCTCGCGGTACTCTTGCGCCAGCCGGACCACGAATATATTCCGTATCGCACGGAAATTAAGTGAGGGAAATCGCATAATGGAGCTGCTCGCCGCTGTTTTCTTTGGTGTGTTTCTCGCCTATGCCAACGGCGCCAACGACAACTTCAAAGGGGTCGCCACGCTCTTCGGGAGCGGAACCACGGATTATCGCGTGGCCCTGCGCTGGGCGACGGCGATGACGTTCGCCGGCTCGCTCGTGGCCCTGGCGCTTGCCTCGGAGTTGTTACAGACCTTCTCCGGCAGAGGCCTGGTCCCGGAACCGGTGTTGCAAACCAAACAATTTCCCATGGCGGTGGCCTTCGCCGCGGCATTCACGGTGTGGCTGGCGACACGGCTCGGGTTTCCCGTCTCCACCACTCACGCGATCATGGGGGCGCTCATGGGAGCGGGCCTGGCGGCGTCACCCACGCAGATAAACTTCCTCAGGCTGGGATCGGACTTTTTTCTGCCATTGGCGCTCAGCCCCCTGCTCGCGCTGGGCGGCGTGATGTTGCTGTATCCGGCCTTCCAACGGATACGGGCCCGGCTCGGGGTGCAAAAGGAAATCTGCGTATGCGTGGGAACGGAGGTGACGGCGCGGTTTCCCGCGGGCACCACGCTGCCGCAGGCGATCGCGGCGACGGCGATGGCCGTGCCCACCGTCAAGATTGCGGAGGAAAGCCGTTGCCGCGAGCAGTATACCGGCACATTCGTGGGCGTGAACGCCAAGACCGTTCTGAACGCCGCTCACTTCGCCAGCGCGGGCGCGGTCTGCTTTGCCCGCGCGGTGAACGACACGCCGAAGATCGCGGCGATTCTGCTGGCCAGCCAGGCGCTGTCGTCGAACCTCGTTATCGTCGCCGTGGCGGTCGCCATGGCGCTCGGCGGCCTGGTCTCCTCCCGCAGGGTTGCCGAAACGATGGCGCATCGCGTGACGGCGATGAACGCCGGCCAGGGATTCACGGCGAATCTTGTGACCAGCGCCCTGGTGCTGCTGGCGTCGAAGTTCGGGCTTGCGGTTTCCACGACCCACGTGTCTTGCGGGGCGCTCTTTGGAACCGGCGTGGTCAATGGACAGGCACACTGGAAAACCATCGCTGGTATTATCGCCGCGTGGATCGTCACTTTGCCCGTCGCCGCCGCGTCGGCCGGGTTCGGTTTCCTCGTTCTGGGTGGAGGTGAAAGATGAAAAGCGAAACACAGGCACTGGAGAGCATAAAAGATTATTACGGGCGCGTGCTCAAGACCAACCGCGACCTGAAAACCGGCGCCTGTTGCGCCGGCGACTCGTTTGCGCCGTCGATCCGGGAGATTCTCAAGCAGATTCACCCCGACGTCGTCGCCAAATTTTACGGTTGCGGCTCGCCGATCCCGCCCGAGCTGACGGGCAAAACGGTTTTGGATTTGGGTTCGGGTTCGGGAAGGGACTGCTTCATTCTTTCGAAGCTCGTGGGCCCCACTGGGCGCGCGATCGGCGTGGACATGACGCCGGAACAGCTGGACACCGCCCGCCGCCACGTCGGATATCACATGGAGAAATTCGGTTTCGCGCGGCCGAACGTCGAGTTCCTTTCGGGATACATCGAAGACCTGGAAAGTCTCGGCATCGCAAACGACTCGGTGGACGTGGTGGTCTCCAATTGCGTCATCAATCTCTCGCCGGACAAGGAACGGGTTTTCGCAGAAATCTTCCGCGTGCTCAAGCCGGGCGGGGAGCTGTACTTCTCCGACGTGTTCGCCGACCGCCGAATCCCGCCACACTTGGCCGAGGACCCGGTGTTGCGGGGCGAGTGTCTCGGCGGCGCGCTCTATATCGAGGATTTCCGGCGGCTACTCGCTAGGGTCGGCTGCCCCGACTATCGCATCGTCAGCAACTCAAAGCTCGCGCTCACCGATCCCGCTATCGAACGCAAGACCGGCATGATCGGCTTCCATTCGCTTACCGTGCGCGCCTTCAAGCTCGACCTGGAGGACCGCTGCGAGGACTACGGGCAGGTGGCGTATTACCTTGGCACCGTTCCGGAGCACTCGCACCGTTTCATGCTGGACGATCATCATGTGTTCGAGACCGGCCGGCCGCAGCCGGTTTGTGGCAACACCGCCGCGATGCTGGGCCGCACGCGTTATGCGCCGCATTTTAACGTCATCGGCGATACCCGCGTCCATTACGGCCTGTTCGATTGCGGACCTGAATCCGCCGTGGGTCCGGAAAATAGCAGCGTGCCCGGCGGTTCTTGTTGCTGAATAAAAACGCGGTCAAGAAAAGCTTGGCATGTTAACGAGACTGAATTGTGGTTTCGTTGTTGCCGTGGCAAGCCGGCTGGGAAAATAATAGCCGTCGGCAGCCGAGGAACCCATCCGTGAAAGCGATAATCCCCCGAAAGATCGAGGAATACTGCCTGCGCCATACCACGGCGCGCGATAAGCTGCTGCGTGAACTCGAAAAGTACACTCAGCGGCACTGCGCCGATGCCCAGATGCTGATCGGGCCGCACGAGGGCGCCCTGCTCGCCATGCTGGTGCGCCTGACCGGCGCGCGGCGCGTGCTGGAGATCGGCACCTTCACGGGTTATTCCGCGCTGTGCATGGCGGAGGCGCTGCCCGAGGACGGCGAACTCATCACCTGCGAGATCAAACCGGAGCGTGCCGAGATCGCACAGTCGTTCTTCGATCGCAGTCCGCACGGGCACAAGATCAAGCCACGCCTTGGCCCCGCGATCGAGACGCTCGCGGACCTGCCGGCCTCGGCGAGCTTCGATTTCGTTTTTCTTGATGCTGATAAAGAGAACTACGTGAACTACTACGAAGCGGTTTTGCCGCGCCTGCGGCCTGGCGGAGTGATTGCGGTTGACAACGTGTTGTGGTCAGGACGTGTGCTCGCGCCGAAAAAGAAAACCGACCGCGCCGTGGTCAAGTTTAATCAACACGTCCGCCGCGACCCGCGCGTCGAGTGCGTAATGCTGACCGTGCGCGACGGTGTGAGCTTGATCAGAAAGCGTTAACTGCCGCCGTTAAAGTCGGCTCCACAAAAAGAAAGGCCCCATCGCCGGGGCCTTTCGATTTACAGCGGATGCCGGAACGGCAATTACATATCCATCCCGCCCATGCCACCCATTCCGCCCATCCCGCCCATGCCACCGCCAGCCGCAGACTCCTCTTTCGGCAGTTCGGCGACCATGGCCTCGGTGGTGATCATAAGGCCGGCGACGGAGGCCGCGTTTTGCAGCGCGATGCGCTCCACCTTGGTCGGGTCGAGGATGCCCATCTTGATCATGTCGCCGTACTCGCCGGTCTGGGCGTTATAGCCGTAGTTGGTCTCCTTGCTTTCGGCGACCTTGTGGTACACCACCGAGCCTTCGATACCGGCGTTCTCCACGATCTGGCGCAGCGGCTCCTGCATGGAGCGCATGGCGATCTCAATACCGACGTTCTGGTCGTGGTTGTCGCCCTTGAGACCTTTGAGCGCCGCGACCGCGCGCACCAGCGCCACGCCGCCGCCCGGGACAACGCCCTCTTCCACGGCCGCGCGGGTGGCGTGCAGCGCATCTTCGACGCGCGCCTTCTTTTCCTTCATTTCGACCTCGGTCGCGGCGCCGACCTTGATCACGGCCACACCGCCGGCAAGCTTGGCCATGCGCTCCTGCAGCTTTTCCTTGTCGTAGTCGCTGGTCGCTTCCTCGATCTGGGCCTTGAGCTGCTTGATGCGCGCCTCGATGTCCTGCTTCTTGCCGGCGCCATCGATAATCGTGGTGTTGTCCTTATCCACCACCACGCGCTTGGCGGAACCGAGCAGGCTGGTATCGGCCTTCTCGAGGCTCATGCCGAGTTCCTCGGAGATCACCGTGCCCGCCGTCAGGATCGCGACATCCTGCAGCATGGCCTTGCGGCGGTCACCGAAGCCCGGCGCCTTCACCGCGCAGACCTTGAGGATACCGCGGATGTTGTTGACCACCAGGGTCGCGAGCGCCTCGCCTTCGACATCCTCGGAGACGATCAGCAGCGGCCGGCCCTGCTTGGCCACGCCTTCCAGGATAGGCAACATCTCGCGGATGTTGGAGATCTTCTTGTCGTAGATCAGGATCGACGGATTTTCGAGCTCGGCGCTCATCGTGTCCGGCTTGTTGATGAAGTAGGGCGAGAGATAGCCACGGTCGAACTGCATGCCTTCCACGGTATCCAGATCGTTTTCGAGACCCGAACCTTCCTCGACCGTGATCACGCCTTCCTTGCCGACCTTCTCCATGGCATCGGCGATGATCTTGCCGATGGACTCATCGGCGTTGGCGGAGATGGTGCCGACCTGGGCGATCTCCCTGGGGTCGGAACAGGGCTTGGATATTTTCTTCAGCGCCTCGACCGCCGCTGTAACGGCCTTGTCGATGCCGCGCTTGAGGTCCATCGGGTTCATGCCCGCCGCCACGGACTTCAGGCCTTCACGCAGCATCGCCTGCGCCAGCACGGTGGCGGTGGTGGTGCCGTCGCCGGCGACATCGGAAGTCTTGGAAGCGACTTCCTTCACCATCTGCGCGCCCATGTTTTCGTACCTGTCTTTAAGCTCGATTTCCTTGGCGACGCTGACGCCGTCCTTGGTGACCGTCGGGGCACCGAAGGATTTCTCCAGCACCACGTTGCGGCCCTTGGGACCGAGCGTAATTTTCACTGCGTCGGCCAGAACATTTACGCCGCGCAGCATGCGTGTGCGCGCGTGATCGCCGAATAGAACGTCTTTAGCTGCCATGATTTCCTCTCTTCAGAATTCGTTCAGGATTACTTTTCGACCACGCCCATGATGTCTTCTTCGCGCATCACGAGCAGCTCTTCATTGCCGACCTTGACCTCGGTGCCGGAGTACTTGCCGAAGAGGATCTTGTCGCCGACCTTGACGTCGAGCGGACGGAGCTTGCCGTCCTCGAGAATCTTGCCGTGACCGACGGCGACGACTTCGCCCTGGATCGGTTTTTCCTTGGCGCTGTCGGGAATGACGATGCCGCCGGGTGACTTACGCTCTTCTTCCAGACGACGCACGATCACGCGGTCGTGAAGCGGACGGATTTTCACGGATGGTTCTCCTTTGGACTGGGGTTGTACACTCATGCTTTTCTCCTTTAGCAAACTTTCCGGTACGGCTTGGAACACTTACAAAACCCTGAAAAAGCGGGTGCTAGGAATGTTAGCACTCGGCTCAAGAGAGTGCTAATGATAATCGGCGAGGTTTTCTTGTCAACCGGGGGGAGGAGATCAGTCTTCCCGGCGGGATTCCCCTTCCAAGGGGGTGCTTCCGGGCTTGTCCGTCCCGGGATAATGGTGGGTAACGGTGCCCTCCAGGCGGACACGGCGCAGGTAAAGCCGCAGGAGTCCGCGCCGCAGGGGAGGAATCAGCAGGGCAAAGGCGGCGAGATCGGTTACAAAGCCGGGGATCACCAGCAACACACCGGCGGCCAACAAGGCCAGGCCCTCGAGCATCCCCAGCGCCGGCGACTCGCCGCGCGCGATCATGGCCTGGACCCGGGTGGCGGCGGCAAAGCCCTGGGTACGGACCAGCCAGATACCGAATACGGCGCTGGCGAGCACCAGCAGCAGGGTCATACCCACACCGATCAGTGAACCGACCTGAATAAATACCGCGATCTCGGCCACCGGTATGACCAGCAATAACAGAAAAAGCATGAAGCTGTACCCTGTGTGCTGTCAAAACCGCAGCATAACCCGGTTAACCGCAGCCTCGCATCCGGGGCGTATTCAGCGCGCTTTCGCTACAATGAATAAACCTGTATCCCGCGCCGTCATAATGGCGGGCAACGGAACGCCAACCTGAATGAAACGGCACGAATACCAACTGGTTCTCACGACCTGCCCCGACATGGAGGCGGCTGAACGCGTCGCGCAGACGCTCGTGCAGGAACGCCTCGCGGCCTGCGTCAACATCCTGCCGATCGCCAAGTCCATCTACCTGTGGAAAGGCAACGTGGAATCCGCGGCCGAGCAGTTGCTGATCATCAAGTCCATGGCGCGCGCGTTTCGTGCCATCCAGAAACGCATTCTGGAACTGCACCCCTATGAACTTCCCGAGGTGATCGCGGTCCCTATCGCCGACGGCCTCCCTGACTATCTTGCCTGGATTCGCAACCCGGATAAAACATGATGACCAAATCCCTCGCCGCCCTGCTGTTGCTGCTGTTGTCGCCGGCGCATGCCGCCGCACCCGACGAAGAACTGCTCGAAGCCGATCAGGCCTTCCACCTGACCACGCGCACGCTCAACGGCACCACGCTCGAAGCCAGCTGGAAGATCGCCCCCGGATATTACATGTACCGGGACAAGTTCAAATTCGAGGCTCTGAACGGCACCCGACTGAAGAATCCGGTTTTTCCGCGCGGCAAGAAAAAACAGGACCCGCTTTTCGGCGAGGTCGAAACCTACACCAAGGCCGTAAAGATACGCCTGCCCTATACGCGTTCCGAGGGCGCCTCCACGGCGCGGCTGCGCATCACCGCGCAGGGATGCAATGAACCGGTGGGCGTGTGTTACCCGCCCATCGTCAAGGAAGTGGATTTCAAACTGCCGCTGGTCAAAGCGAAGCCCATCACCTCCACCGCACCGGCCACAGAAACGACCGACAAAATCTCGTCCCTCAAGGACCTCACCCGTAGCCTGGCGCCCGCGGGCGGCGAACTGGAACCGGTGGACCCGGAGCAGGCCTTCCAGGTCAGCGTCATGGCACGCGACAACGCTGCGCTGCTGGCGCGCATCGACATAGCCGACTGCTGTTATCTCTATCGCGACAAAACCAGGTTCGAACTGGTGGCGGCCGATGGCACGCCGATATCCGATGTGCGCCTTGGCAACGTCACCCTGTCGCCGGGCAAAACCAAAATCGACGAGTTCATCGGCAAGACCGATGTCTACGAAAAAGGTTTTGAAACGGTTCTCCCGATTTCAGGCTTGGGTGCGATGGACCGGGAACTGCGGCTCAAGGTGACGTACCAAGGCTGTTCGGAAAAGGGCGTCGCCATCTGCTATCCGCCGACGACCAAAACCTTCGACGTGCAATTTCGCGGTGGCGTGTTGAGCGCGGCGAACGCCGCAGTCCCGCCGTCTTCTGCGCCCGCCGGCATTGGTTTACGCGACATGGGCAATTTCGCGCTCGCCGTGTTCGCGGCCTTCGGCGCCGGCCTGCTGCTGACCTTCACGCCCTGCGTGCTGCCCATGGTGCCGATTCTCTCGGGCATTATCGTGGGCGCGGAAGGCACGCACCTCACCAAGCTGCGCGGCGGGCTGCTCTCGTACAGCTACGTGCTCGGCACCTCGCTCAGCTACACCGTCGCCGGCGCCGTCGCCGGCGCCACCGGGGAACAGCTGCAGGCCTATTTCCAGACTCCCTGGGCCATCGGAACCTTCGCCGCCATCCTGGCGCTGCTCTCGCTCTCGATGTTCGGCTTCTATCAATTACAGGTACCGTCCTCGATCCAGTCGCTGCTGCACCAGCACTCCACCCGCATGCATCACCAAGTCAAACAATGGTTCGGCGGCGAGCTGATCGGGGCGTTCATCCTCGGCCTGATCTCGGCGCTTATCATCGGCGCCTGCGTCTCGCCGGTGCTGGTCTCGGTGCTCGGCGGCGCCATCGCCGCCAAGGACCCGGTGCTCGGCGGCGCCATCATGTTCGCGCTGGCGCACGGTCAAGGCGCGATCCTGATCGCGCTCGGCGTGGGCGCCGGCTTCCTGCTGCCCAAGGTCGGCCAATGGATGGACAACGTGAAGCACCTGTTCGGCGCGCTGTTGATCGCCGTCGCCATCTATCTGCTTGGCTACCTGCCGCAAGTGCCGGTGTTGTTCCTGTGGGCCGCCTTCTTCATCATCTCCGCCGTTTATCTCGGCGCCACCCAGAGCCTGCCGGAAGGCGCGAGCGGCTGGCGCACGCTGTGGAAAGGCGTGGGCACCTTTTTCCTGATCTGGGGCGTACTCGCGTTGCTGGGTGGATTCGCCGGCAATCGTGACTTCCTCCACCCGCTGCCGCTGTCCTCTTTATCGACCGGCATGATGCCGGGCACGAGTGGCCCGAGAGCGGCAACCATGGAGGGCCATTTGTTCGAGCGGGTCAGCAGCCTGAACGATCTCGAAAACCGCCTGACGGCTGCCAAAACCGCGGGCAAGCCGGTCATTCTGGATTACTACGCCGACTGGTGCACCGACTGCCTGCGCATGGAAAAGGCCACCTTCGCCGATCCGCGCGCGCGCGCGGAACTGCGCCGTCGCTTCGTGTTGTTGCAGGCCGATGTGACCGACCCGAACAACCCAGAAGGAAAGGCGATCAAGCAACATTTCGGAGTCTACGGTCCGCCGGCCATGCTATTCTTTTCCGCCGATGGACAAGAGCGACGGGAACTCCGCACCTATGGCTTTCGCAACGTGGATGAATTCATCGCCCTGTTGCGCCAAGTCTGACCGCAGGCTTCGCTCCTGACGGATGTCATCCACTTTTAAAAACCTGCTGCTGCTGATCTCGGCGGTGCTGGCGTTAATGGGCGGCTATTGGGTGGCCCAGACCATGCGCTCGGAACCGGAGGCCACTACCACGCTGACGTATGGCGGCGGCGAGATGATCAATTTCACCCTGCCCGAGGTGGACGGGAAAAAACACTCCCTCGAGGAATGGCGCGGCCAGGTCATCGTGCTGAACTTCTGGGCCACCTGGTGTCCGCCGTGCCGCGAGGAAATACCGCTGCTCATCGCCTTGCAGAAAAAACGTGGCGCCGACGGTTTGCAGGTGGTCAGCGTCGCCATCGATAACAAAACCGCCGTCATGCTTTACCGCCAGTCCGTCGGCATCAATTACCCCATCCTGATGGGCGGTGATGACGCGCTGGACCTGGTTGCCCGCTACGGCAATCGCATGGGTTCCCTGCCCTTTACTGTCGTCATTGACCGTAGCGGCGTGATTGCCGTGCGCAAACTGGGTGCGTTTACCCTGAGCGAGCTCGAAAGCCTGGTCGAACCGCTGATTGGTCCTCCCAAGACCGCCAACCCCCCTGAATTCCTAGCCATTTTGCGCTGATCTTACGGCTATTTTTGCCGAATTCCGGCGATCTCGCTTTTTCCTATTTTTGCTGGACAAAATAGCCTTTGGCATGCACACTGTGACGAACGAAGAAGATCGCGACAAATCTATGCTTAAATACGAAAAATACCTACATTTTGCTGATATTCCCGCCCGCCTCGGTTCGGGCCACCAGTCAAAAGCTAAGGAAACGAAACATGGCAGAAATCCTGGTACTGAACGGTCCCAATCTTAATCTGCTGGGATCGCGAGAACCGGAACATTACGGCACGACCACGCTCGAGGCCATCAACCAGCGGCTGGCCAAGCAGGGCGAAGTCGCCGGACATCGCGTGAGCTTCTACCAGAGCAACGCCGAACATGAACTGGTCGGGCGGGTGCAGCAGGCGATGAAAGACAAGGTGGCCTTTGTCCTGTTAAACCCGGCCGCGTTCACCCACACCAGCGTGGCGCTGCGCGACGCCCTGGCGGCGGCGCATATCCCGTTTATCGAGGTGCACCTGTCGAACGTGCACGCGCGCGAGGCGTTCCGCAAACATTCTTACTTTTCCGATCTCGCCACCGGCGTGATCAGCGGCCTCGGCGCCCAGGGCTACGAATTGGCGCTCGCCGCCGCGATAGAAAAACTCAAGAAGTGAAACCACAGATAAACACGGATGGACACGGATAAAACCAAGATAACCATGTTTATGGTTATCTGTGTTCATTAGTGGTTTCGAGGAATTTTTAAGGAGCAATGATGGACATACGCAAAGTCAAAAAACTCATCGAGATGCTGGAGGAATCGAGCCTCGCCGAAATCGAAATCCGCGAAGGCGAGGAAGCCATCCGCATCAGCCGGACGAGCTCCAGTGGCACGCCCGTCGTGCACATGACCCCGGCGCATGTGGCGCCGCATCACGCCGCCCCCGCAGCGGCGGCCCCGACGGCCTCCGCCCCGGCCGCAGTCCCCGCAGTTCAGGCAACCGGTCATGCCGTGGCCTCGCCCATGGTCGGCACCTTCTACCGCTCCTCCTCCCCCGAAGCCAAACCCTTTGTCGATGTAGGCAGTCAGGTCAACGTCGGCGACACCCTGTGCATCATCGAGGCCATGAAGATGATGAACGAGATCGAGTCCGACAAGGCGGGGGGCGTCAAGGCCATCCTCAAGGAAAACGGCCAGCCGGTGGAATACGGCGAGGCGCTTTTTATAATCGAATAAGAATTTGAAACCACTGATAGAAGTGGCGCAGGGATGCGCCGATTACGGAGCTAAGGATGCAAACGCAGATGGACGCAGATTTTTTGAAAAACCAAGATAAGTTTTTATCTGCGTTTATGCTCGCGCCATCCATGGCGCTCGCCCTCGCTTACGCTCGGGCCGGCGTCGCTGCGCTCCGCTGTCCAATTTTTGCTCCCGGCAAAATTGTCCGCGTTCATCTGCGGTTCCAAAATATTATCTAAATCTCCTTTATGATCGAAAAAGTCGTCATAGCCAACCGCGGCGAGATTGCGCTGCGCATCCAGCGCGCCTGCCGCGCGCTCGGCATCCGCACCGTGGCCCTGTACTCCGTGGCCGACCGCGAGGCCAAGTATGTCAAGCTCGCGGATGAGTCGGTGTGTATCGGGCCGCCGCGCGCGGCCGACAGTTACCTCAACATCCCGGCGGTCATCAGCGCCGCCGAAGTCACCGACGCCCAGGCGATCCATCCCGGCTACGGCTTCCTCTCGGAGAACGCCGACTTCGCCGAGCGCGTCGAGCAAAGCGGCTTCATTTTCATCGGCCCGCGCGCCGAAACCATCCGTCTCATGGGCGACAAGATCTCGGCGATCAAGGCCATGAAAAAGGCCGGCGTACCTTGTGTGCCCGGCTCCGACGGCCCGGTCGGCGACAATGAAAAGGAAGTCCTGAAGCTCGCCGCGCACATCGGCTATCCGGTGCTCATCAAGGCCGCGGCCGGCGGCGGCGGCAAGGGCATGCGCGTGGTGCACACCGAAGCGGCCCTGCTCAACGCCGTGGCCCTGACCAAGGCCGAGGCCAAGGCCGCCTTTGGCAATGACACCGTCTACATGGAGAAATATCTCGACCACCCGCGCCACATCGAATTCCAGGTGCTGGCCGACACCCACGGCCATGCGATCCATCTGGGCGAGCGCGACTGCTCGATGCAGCGCCGTCACCAGAAAGTGGTAGAAGAAAGCCCGGCACCGGGCATCCCCGAGAAGCTGCGCAACAAGATAGGCGAACGCTGCGCCGACGCCTGCCGTAAGATCCATTATCGCGGCGCCGGCACTTTCGAGTTCCTGTACCAGGACGGCGAGTTCTATTTCATCGAAATGAACACGCGCGTGCAGGTGGAACATCCGGTCACTGAGATGGTCACCGGCGTGGACATCGTGCGCGAGCAACTGCGCATCGCCGCGGGCGAGAAGCTGGCCTTCCGCCAGAAAGACATCACTTGGCGCGGGCATGCCATCGAGTGCCGCATCAACGCCGAAGACCCGCGCACCTTTATCCCCTCGCCGGGACGCATCACCACTTGGCACCCGCCCGGGGGCCCGGGCATCCGCGTGGACTCGCACGTGTACACCAACTACTTCGTGCCGCCCTACTACGACTCCATGATCGCCAAGCTCATCGCCTTCGGCGACACGCGCGAGATGGCGCTGGCGCGCATGCGCATCGCGCTGTCCGAGATGGTGGTGGACGGCATCAAGACCAACATCCCACTGCACCAGGACATCATGAACGACGCCGCCTTCATCCGCGGCGGCGTCAACATTCATTACCTGCAGAAGAAGCTCGGGTTGTAGCCGCCTGAGGCGGCGTTAAGCCACGGCGTTTGGCTGAAGTTAAGCGCGCGATAAACGATTGATCTGATGTAGGGCGCGTATCACGCGCCAAACCAGCCTGAACGATATGGGAGGTTGGTGTTTCCGGCGCGTGATACGCGCCCTACTTGCTACGTTCGCTTCTTGCGCCGTGAAAACGTGCGCGCCTTTTTGCGTTGTCGTTGCGGCGATGCCCCCAGCACCGCGGACAACGGGATTGCCCACATGAACGACGCCGCCTTCATCAAGGGCGGCACCAACATTCGTTACCTGCGAAAGAAACTCGGGCTGTAATCAAGTAGCAAGTGGCAAGGAAGCTTGCCCTCGTTTTTCTTGCCACTTGAAACTTGCTACTGTCTTCATCATGCCCTGGCTCAAACTGAAACTGCGCACGAATCAGGACCAGGCGCAGGCGCTCGCGGACGCACTTGAAGAGTGGGGCGCGATTTCGGTCACGCTCGAGGACGCCGCCGACCAGCCGATTTTCGAAACACACTGGGACAAGAATCCGCTGTGGTCGCAGGTTCAAGTCACCGGTCTGTTTCCGGAGCACACCAACACCGACGACATTCTTGCGCGTGCGGCCAATCTGATGGGGCTGGCGAAATCGCCGCCGCATGAAATCGATCTGCTCGGCGACGAGGACTGGGCGCACTCGTGGATGGCGCATTACAAGCCGCTGCAGGTTGGCCGCAGTCTGTGGGTGGTCCCGAGCTGGTGCTCACCACCCGAGCCCAACGCCGTTAACATCATTCTCGACCCCGGTCTCGCCTTCGGCACCGGCGATCATCCGACCACCTCGCTGTGTCTCGCATGGCTCGCGGAGCAAACGCTCGCCGGTAAAACCGTCCTTGATTACGGCTGCGGCTCGGGGATTCTTTCCATCGCGGCGCTCAAGCTCGGCGCCCGCGAAGCCTGCGCCGTGGACATCGACGCGCAGGCGATCGAGGTCACGCGCCGCAACGCCGTGCACAACGGCATTGATTCCGGGTTGAATGTCATGCTGCCGTCCGAACTGCCGCCAGGCTTTCAGGCGGATATCGTGATCGCCAATATTCTCTTCGGCACCCTGATCGAACTTGCCGCGGACATCAAGTCACGCGTGCGACCGGGCGGCCGGCTCGTGCTGTCGGGTCTGCTCGGCAGCGATCAGGCTGTGGAAGTGCGACCGCATTACGAACCGCCGTTTGTTTTCGAGCAGCGCGAGCGGCAACAGTGGGTGCTGCTCGCGGGGCGCAAACCGGACTAAGCTATAGGAAGATCTGATTTATTAAAAACTCAACGCACAATTTTGTCAGGAACAAAATTGGACGCGCTTCAGCGCGCCCTTCCGGGTGCGCGCCATGAATGGCGCGCATCAAAGGCGCCAAGTCGCAGGAGCGGTACAGGGATGTACCGGTTGCGGAGCCGAGGACGCCAAGAACGCGAAGTTTTTCTGTTTGATTATTCATCGTTTTTCTTTGCGACCTTTGCGTTCTTCGCGTCTTTGCGTTGAAAAGTCATATTAAAGTCATATTTAGAGAATCCTTAAATGTACACCCAGTGCCCCGCCTGCCTGACGACCTTCAAGGTCACGCCCGCCCAGCTTGAGGCGCACGGCGGCATGGTGCGCTGTGGCATCTGCTCCGCCGTCTTTCACGCCGAGCAGCGGCTGTTGCAGGTGCCGCCCAAACCCAAACAGGCGGAAGCCGTACCGCCTCAAGAACCGGAAACGACAAAAAACGACAGACGCAAGCGCTCTGGAAAAACCCGGCGCCGGTCCGGGAGACGTCGCAGCGACAAACTCCAAGCCATTGATGAAAAATTGGCCGAAGAGGCCGGTATTCCCACCGTCACGAAACAGCCGCTGTTCGCCAAACCACGGTTACGCGTCAGCTTCCTGCTCTGGGGGTTCGCAAGCCTGGCATTGCTGATGCTGCTGGCCGGTCAGTTCGTGTATTTCTACCGCAACGAACTGGCCACCCTCCCGGCCTGGCGGCCCTATCTGGTGGATATCTGCCTTTACGCCGGTTGTAAATTGCGGCCGTTGCGGGACATTTCAAAAATTGAACTGCTCCAGACCAGCATTGCGCCGCATCCGCAATACGAGAACGCGTTGCGCCTGCGCGCCACGCTGGTCAATCGCGCCGCGTTTCGCCAAGCCTATCCGTGGATGGAAGTGAGTCTCACCAGCAACGCCGGGAATGTCATCGCGCGCCGGACATTTTCACCCATCCAGTATTCGGAAACACCGCTGGAGGGCGTGCTGATGCCGAACGTGGTCGCCACGGCGCTGCTGGATGTTACCAATCCCGACGGAAAAGCCGTCGGTTACGAAATCCGGCTGGTCACACCCTGACGCGGCGCACGTCGTCGCACCAAAATGGATTTTCTTTTTGCTTCACCCGTTTATCACGCGATGTGAAACCCGGTTGAAATCATTGAATCCTTTCATCGTCTCGACATCCCATGCGCCAAACCCGGGCATAAAAAATTCTTTCACCGTTCATCGCGTCCCCTCTTCCCTGTGCTTGGAGTTTCTGGTTAAGATTGCCGCCCTTTCCCGACGTTCAGGGTAGAGAAAGCCGATCATGAGAATCGGACCTTATAAACTGAAAAATAATCTGTTCCTCGCGCCCATGGCCGGTGTCACCGACAGGCCCTTCCGCCGCCTGTGCCGCCGGCTCGGCACCGGCATGGCCGCCTCGGAAATGGTCTCGTCCAATTCCCTGTTGTGGGGCAGCCAAAAGACCCTGCGCCGCGCCGATCATGCCGGCGAGGAAGACCCGCGCGCGGTGCAGATCGTGGGCAGCGACCCCGCCATGATGGCGCAGGCCGCGCGTTACAACGTGGATAATGGCGCGCAGATCATCGACATCAACATGGGCTGCCCTGCGAAGAAAATTTGCAACGTTTACGCCGGCTCGGCGCTGATGCAGAACGAGAAACTCGTCGCCGAAATTCTCGAAGCTATCGTGAAAAGCGTCGATGTTCCGGTAACACTCAAGATCCGCACCGGCTGGGACCGCGCGAACAAGAATGGCGCGGCCATCGCGCGCGTTGCCGAAGACTGCGGCATTCAGGCGCTCGCGGTGCACGGGCGCACGCGTGCCGACGCGTTCCAGGGCGAGGCCGAATACGACACCATCGCCGCCATCAAGGCCGCCGTGAAGATTCCGGTGATCGCCAACGGCGACATCGGCACGCCCGAGAAAGCGGCCTTCGTGCTCGCCCGCACGGGCGCGGACGGCCTCATGATCGGCCGCGCGGCCCAGGGCAACCCGTGGATTTTCCGCGAAATCGCGCATTTTCTCGCCACCGGCGAGAAACTCGCGCCGCCGCCGGTCACGGAGGTACGCGATACGCTGCTCGATCACCTCGAAACCCTGTATGCGTTCTACGGCGAATACAGCGGCGTGCGCATGGCGCGCAAGCACGTCTCCTGGTACAGCAAGGGCCTGCGCGACGGCGCGGCCTTCCGCCATCGCGTCAATCAGGTGGAAACCCGCGAAGCCCAGCTTGCCATGGTGCGGGAATTCTTTGACGTGCAGGCGCAGGCCCTGGGACTCGCGGCATGACCAAGGATCGCAAGGCGCCGCTCGCCGCGTGCGTAAAACAGTCTATGGAACGTTATTTCCACGACCTCAACGGCGAGAAAACCTCGGGCGTGTACGACATGGTGATCGCCGAGGTGGAAAAACCCATGCTCGAGATCATCATGCGCCACGTCAAGAGCAACCAGTGCAAAGCCGCGGAAATCCTCGGCATCAACCGCAACACCCTGCGCAAGAAGCTCAAGCAATACAAACTCCTGTGACGGATTCGATTGCGGAAGCGGGTCGCGGAATCTAAAATCCGCATCCCTAACTTCCATTTCGATTCCGCCCTCACATGACGACCATCCGGCGTGCGCTGATCAGCGTTTCCGACAAGAGCGGCGTGGTGGAATTGGCACGCGCCCTAAAATCATTCAAGGTCGAGATCCTCTCCACCGGCGGCACCGCCAAACTGCTGGCCGACAACGGCATAGCGGTGATCGAGGTTTCGGACTACACCGGCTTTCCGGAAATGCTCGACGGGCGCGTCAAGACGCTGCACCCGAAGATCCACGGCGGCATCCTCGGGCGGCGCGACCTCGACAGCCATGTGCAGGCGCTGAAGCAGCGCGACATCCCGCCCATCGATCTGGTCGCGGTCAACCTGTATCCGTTCGAGGAAACCGTCGCACGCAAAAATTGCACGCTTGCTGACGCGATTGAAAATATCGACATCGGCGGCCCGACGCTGCTGCGCGCGGCGGCCAAGAATCACGCCGCGGTGACCGTCATCGTGGACGCCGCCGACTACGGCCCGGTGCTCGAGGAAATGAAACAGCGCCAAGGCAGCGTGAGCGATGCCACCCGGTTTCACCTCGCCGCCAAGGCCTTCGCGCACACGGCCGCCTACGACGGCGCCATTGCCAATTACCTCGGGCGCGAACAGCCGGGCGGCGCGCGCGCCGATTTTCCAGGCACCTTCAACACGCAGTTCGTGCACGCCATGGGCCTGCGCTACGGCGAGAACCCGCACCAGAAGGCGGCGTTCTACGCCGAGCGCCGTCCGGCCGAGGCCGGCGTCGCTACCGCGCGCCTGCTGCAGGGCAAGGAACTGTCCTTCAACAACATCGCCGACGCCGATGCGGCGCTTGAATGCGTGAAGTCTTTCGACGAAACCGCCTGCGTCATCGTCAAGCACGCCAATCCCTGCGGCGTCGCCATCGCCGACACGGTACTCGATGCCTACAGGCACGCCTACGTCACCGACCCGACCTCGGCCTTCGGCGGCATCATTGCCTTCAACCGCCCGCTGGATGCGGCCACGGCCAAGGCCATTCTTGACCGCCAGTTCGTGGAGGTCATCGTCGCGCCCTCGATCCATGACGACGCCAAGCCGATTCTCGCGGGCAAACCCAATGTGCGCGTGCTCGAATCCGGCGCCTGGGGCGCCACGCGCCCCCCGCAACTGGACTACCGCCGCGTCACCGGCGGCCTGCTGGTGCAGGACGCGGACCACGGCATGGTGACGGAAAAAGACCTCAAGGTCGTCACGAAACGCGCGCCGAGCAAACAGGAACTGCGCGATCTGCTGTTCGCGTGGAAAGTGGTCAAGTTCGTCAAGTCCAACGCCATCGTGTACGGCAAGGAGGGGCGCACCGTGGGCGTCGGCGCGGGCCAGATGAGCCGCGTCTACAGCGCCCGTATCGCCTCGATCAAGGCCACCGACGCCGGGCTCGAGGTGCGCGGCAGCGTCATGGCCTCGGACGCCTTCTTTCCGTTCCGCGATGGGCTCGACCAGGCGGCCGAGGTCGGCGTCACCGCCGTGATCCAGCCGGGCGGCTCGATGCGCGACAAGGAGGTCATCGAGGCCGCCGACCAGCACGGCATCGCCATGGTGTTCACCGGCATGCGGCATTTCCGGCATTAAGAGTTATCACCGCAAAGGCGCGAAGAGCGCAAAGGAAAGAAAAATAAAATGGAGATTCTCAGTTTTAGCTCTCCCATGTTTTTCTTTGTGCTGTACAGGGACGTACGAATGTCGCGAGCGCAGGAGCGACCGTCCTTTGCGCCTTTGCGGTGAAAATTAATAATATGAAAATTCTCATTATCGGCGGTGGCGGGCGCGAGCACGCGCTGGCGTGGAAAATTGCGCAGTCGCCCCAGGCCGAAAAAGTCTTCGTCGCGCCCGGCAATGCCGGCAGCGCGCGCGAGGCCCGGTGCGAGAATGTCGCGATCGCCGCGGAAGATGTGGACGGCCTGCTCCGGTTCGCGCAGCAGAACAAAATTGACCTCTCCGTCGTCGGTCCCGAGGTGCCGCTGGTGCTTGGGGTGGTTGATCGGTTTCGCGCCGCCGGTCTGCGCTGCTTCGGTCCGACCCAGGCCGCTGCTCAGCTCGAAGGCTCGAAGGCCTTTACCAAGGATTTCCTCGCGCGCCACAAAATCCCGACCGCCGCCTACGGCAACTTCACCGACGTCGCCGCCGCCGCGGCCTACATCAAGAAAGTTGGCGCACCCATCGTGGTCAAGGCCGATGGCCTGGCGGCCGGCAAGGGTGTGATCATCGCGCAGACCGTGGACGCGGCCATGGCCGCCGTGCGCGACATGCTCGCGGGCAACGCCTTCGGCGCGGCCGGGCACCGCGTGGTGGTCGAGGAATTCCTCACCGGCGAGGAGGCGAGCTTCATCGTCATGGTGGACGGTGAACATGTATTGCCACTGGCCACCTCACAGGATCACAAGCGCGTCGGCGACGGCGACACCGGCCCCAACACTGGCGGCATGGGGGCGTATTCACCCGCGCCCGTGGTCACGCCCGCGATTCATGCGCGCGTGATGCGCGAAGTCATCGAGCCCACCGTGCGCGGCATGCGCGCGGAAGGTCATCCCTATACCGGTTTCCTCTACGCCGGGCTGATGATCGCCGCCGACGGCACACCCAAGGTGCTCGAGTTCAATTGCCGCTTCGGCGATCCCGAAACCCAGCCGGTCATGCTGCGCCTGAAGTCGGACTTCATCGAACTCATCGAGGCCGCCCTCGACGGCAGACTGGACCGGGCGCAGACGCTATGGGACAGCCGCGCCGCGCTCGGCGTGGTGATGGCCGCTGGCGGCTACCCGGGTTCGTACAACAAGGGCGATGTCATCACCGGCCTGCCGGAAAAACCGGAAGCCGACCGCAAGGTTTTCCACGCCGGCACCGCGCTGAAGGGCAAGGATGTGGTGACCAGCGGCGGGCGGGTGTTGTGCGTTACCGCGCTCGGCGCCACCGTAGGCGCGGCGCAAAAACACGCCTACGAACTCGTCAAGAAAATCCACTGGTCCAAGGCGCAATACCGCCAAGACATCGGCTATCGCGCCATCGCACGGGAACGGGCACGGTGATTTCCGGCAAGCTGGCCCAGGCCGCGCGTGTCATCCAGAAAGGCGGTGTGGTCGCCTACGCCACCGAATATTGCTTCGGTCTCGGCTGCGACCCGAGGAACCGCGCCGCGGTGTTACGGCTGTTGCGCATCAAACGCCGGCCGGTCAACAAGGGTCTCGTCCTGATTGCCGCCAACATCGATCAGCTCGGTCCATACGTGAACGACATACCCGCTTCAGTCGCCGCCACCTGGCCCGGGCCGCACACCTGGCTGCTCCTGCCGCGCGACGGCGTACCGGGCTGGATCACCGGCAAGCATCCGCGCATCGCCGTGCGCGTGACCGCCCACGCGCAGGCCGCGGCCCTGTGTAAAGCGGCGGGCATGGCCATCGTCTCCACCAGCGCCAACCGCGCCGGCGGTGAACCGACCCGCAGTTATCGCGATACGGTGCGGCGGTTCAAGGGGGAGGTGGATTACATTTTACCGGGGCGCGTGGGTGACGCACCGGCGCCGACGCCGATCCGCGACGCCGTCAGCGGCGAACTGGCCCGCCCAGGATAAATTCAATAGACAGGATTAACAGGATTTACATGATTAAAAACAAAAGCAAAAAACCAGTTTCATACTTTTTAAAATCCTGTTAATCCTGTAAATCCTGTCCATTCGATTTTTTACATGGCC
>MFTB01000093.1 GCA_001785195.1 Candidatus Muproteobacteria bacterium RIFCSPHIGHO2_12_FULL_60_33 | reverse complement strand
TTTCCAGGCGCTACGCGCCGACCAACTTAAATTCGATTTCAGTTTCAGTGCCCGCATACAAGCTGGCATACTACGCCGACCAATTTCAGTGGTCAAAAAATGGCCAATAAATCACGTCTTGCCGGACTCTACGCCATCGCCGACACGCAATACCTCGACGACGCGCGCCTGCTGCCGGCCGTGAGTGAGGCCATCGCCGGTGGTGCGCGCGTCATTCAATACAGAGATAAGAAACATACTGCGGAAAAGCGGATGCAGCAGGCCAAGGACCTTGCCGCACTGTGCCGACAACATGGCGCGTTATTCATCGTCAACGACGATGTGGAACTCGCCAAACAGGTGCGGGCCGATGGCGTGCATCTGGGGCGGGAGGATGTTTCCCTGGCCCAAGCCCGAACACAGCTCGGGCCGCAAGCGATCATCGGCGTGTCCTGCTACAACAAACTCGCACGCGCCGTGCGGGCGCAGACCGAGGGTGCGGACTATGTCGCCTTTGGCAGTTTCTTTCCGTCCCGCACCAAACCGCAGGCGGTGCAGGCAAGTCTTGATCTCCTGCGTGAAGCGAAAAAGAAACTGCGCATTCCCATCGTTGCCATCGGCGGCATTACCCCGGAAAATGGCGCCTCGCTGATCGCGGCCGGGGCCGATGCGCTGGCGGTGATCGAAGGCGTGTTCGGCCAGGCCGATGTCCGTGCCGCGGCTCAGCGCTACGCGAGCTTGTTCAAAAACCGATAGACAGGATTTACAGGATTAACAGGATTGAAAACCGACAACCGGAATCCCGATCAGCTTTGTTCCTAATCCTGTTAATCCTGTCCATTCATTTTTTTTGAAAAAATCATGACCACTTCATCCGACCTCTTCAAGCGCGCGCAGAAATGCATCCCCGGCGGGGTCAACTCACCGGTGCGCGCCTTCAAGGGCGTGGGGGGCGATCCGATTTTCTTCGCGCGCGGTCAGGGCGCTTATGTTTTCGACGAGGACGGCAAGCGTTACATCGACTACGTCGGCTCCTGGGGGCCGATGATCCTGGGCCACGTTCACCCCAAGGTGATGGCGGCGGTGAAAGAAACCATGGAGTACGGTCTCGGCTTCGGGGCGCCGACACGCATCGAGGTCGAGATGGCCGAATTCATCTGCCGGCTCGTGCCCTCCATCAAAAAGGTACGCATGGTCAGCTCCGGGACCGAGGCCACCATGAGCGCGATCCGCCTCGCGCGCGGCTTCACCGGGCGCGACAAGATCGTCAAGTTCGAGGGCTGCTATCACGGCCATGCCGACTCGCTGCTGGTCAAGGCCGGCTCCGGCGCGCTCACCCTCGGCGTGCCGACCTCGTCCGGCGTGCCGACGAGCTTGGCGGAACACACGCTCACGCTTGAATACAACAACGCCGCGCAGGTGCGCGAGCTGTTCGACAAACTCGGGAAGGACATCGCCTGTGTGATTGTCGAGCCGGTGGCCGGCAACATGAATTGCGTGCCCCCGGTGAAAGGCTTTCTCGAAACCCTGCGCGAGAAATGCACCCAGCACGGGGCGGTGCTGATTTTCGATGAGGTCATGACCGGCTTTCGCGTGGCCCTGGGCGGGGCGCAGGCGCGCTATGGCATCCCGCCCGACCTCACCACGCTCGGCAAGGTCATCGGCGGCGGCCTGCCGGTCGGGGCCTTCGGTGGGCGCGCCGACATCATGGGTCACATCGCCCCGGACGGGCCGGTGTATCAGGCCGGGACACTGTCGGGCAATCCGGTGTCGCTCGCGGCCGGGCTCGCCACCCTCAAGGAGGTTTCACAACGGGGCTTCTTCGAGGCGCTGACAGCCAAAACCGCGATGCTGGCACAGGGCCTCACCGAGCGCGCCGCACGAACCGGCGTGCCGCTGATTGCCCAGTGCGTCGGCGGAATGTTCGGCATTTTCTTCACCAAGGAAAATCCCGTGACGCGCTTGGCGCAGGTCATGGCCTGTGACGTCGAGCGCTTCAAGAAATTCTTTCATGGGATGTTGCGGGAAGGCGTGTATCTCGCGCCGTCCGCCTTCGAGGCGGTCTTCGTCTCGGCGGCGCATACCGAGTCCGATATAGATGAGACGCTCGACAAAGCAGAAAAGGTCTTTAAGAATTTATAAGAAAATTGAAACCGCTGATGAACGCAGATGGACGCAGATTGAAAATCAAATTTATTGATACCTTGGTTTTTATCCGCGTTAATCTGCGTTTATCTGCGGTTCCATAAATAGTTTCTTCAAAAATAAAACGGGCCGGTGGTCCGGCCCGTGTGTGCACCCCGCACAACAGTTCTTGTTTAGCTGACCAGTATATTCTCGGAAGCAAACCGGACGGTGGCGACCTGCGGACGGATGGCTTCGTCGCTGAGGGCGATGTCCACCCCGAGAATGGCGACCAGGTTGTCGTGATCGCGCACGCCCGGCAGTTCCTCGCGCAGGTAGCCGTAATGGGTTTCGTTCATGTACACGACGTTCGGCCGCGCGCCGTGGACGACTGCATAATCATTCACCAGGTTGACGATGTGGCTTAACATGGTTCGCTCCTTTTTGCCCCGTTTTGGGCCGTCTGGAATCCCGCCTTACCCCTGCCGTGATTCCGTGCTTCTCACTATCTCAAGGAGCAATACTCATGCCATGCTGGTCTCGGATTTAACTTGTTGAAGTTGAAAGCTATTTATTGCCAGCGCCAATGACGTGATTTGGCAGAGGGGATAAAGGCGACCGGACGAGGGCCGGCACCTGCCGTCGCACGGCAGAAAACATTCTGCCGTGTCGGTATTACAGCGGGATGAAAGGGAGGGAGCTCTACGCGGTCAGTGCAGGCCGGCCATGTATTCCGACACCGCCTTGATTTCCGGCTCCGACATGCGGAAAGCCATGCGGGTCATGGTCTCGCCATCATTGGCGCGCGTGCCGGCCTTGAAGGCAAGCAACTGCTTGTTGGCATACGCGGCATTTTGGCCGGAGACCTTGGGGAAGCGCGGCGGGATGCCATGGCCCGAAGGGCCGTGACAACTCATGCAGGCGGACACGCCCATCTTGGCGTTGCCACCGCGATAAACCTTCTCGCCCAGCCCGGCAAGCTGGGCATCCTTCGCCGCGCCCGGTTTGGCCTTGAGGCTGGCGTAGTACGCGCCGATATTCTTCATGTCGGCGGCGCTGAGAGGGACGGCCATGCCGGCCATGATGGGGTCCTTGCGTCTGCCTTCTTTGAAATCGATCAGTTGCTTGACGATGTAATCCGGATCCTGACCCGCGAGTTTGGGCCACAGGGGGTCGGCCCCGCCGTTGCCATCGGCTCCGTGACAGCCCGCGCACACCGCCGCCTTGGCCTGGCCGGCCGCGACATTGCCGCCCGCGGCCTGTGCCGGCGCGATGATGACCAGCCACAGGCTGACGGCCGTAGCGACAGACAACAAGTTTTTCATAAACCCCCCCGTGAAGAAACGGCTGAAACCCGGCTGATTGCTGGACAGGCATCGGCACGGGCGGAAACAGGCCGGCTTTATATACCACAGCCCGCTTCCAGGTCAATTTACAAGGTCAATTTCGATGTAACTATGAGTTTTTGCCGCAAAGGCGCAAAGATCGCAAAGATTTTTGCTTCTGATTCGACCAGTCCCCTTTGCGTCCTTCGCGTCTCTGCGGCGAATATTCAAAGCTTATAAAAAAAGCCCCGGAGACAAGGGGAGAGTGTCCGGGGCCGAACATGTCCCGGATGATGTGCATCCAGAACGTACCCCGCTCAGGGAGGTGGAGCGGGGCAAGACGATATCCAAATCGTCCGCATATTATGACGCATTGCCTATGGAATAGTTCAAGCCTTTTCATTTCGGATTGTAAAATCTGTTTCGCGCCCTTCCCGCAATTTTCTTGCGTGTATATTCAATGGGCCTCGTCCCAGTTGCCTCCCAAGCCGATATCCACCACCAGGGGCACGGATAACGTCGCCACGCCGCTCATGGCCTGGCGCACATGTTCGCGCGCGGCATCCACCGCGTTCTCGGCTACTTCGAACACCAGCTCATCGTGCACCTGCATAATCATGCGGATGTCGAGACCGGATTCCGGAATCCAGCGGTCCACCGCGATCATTGCCCGCTTGATGAGATCCGCCGCCGTGCCCTGCATCGGCGCATTGATCGCGGCGCGCTCGGCGGCCTGGCGCCGGTTCATGTTGGCGGCATTGATTTCGGAGGTGTGCAGCCGCCGGCCGAACAGCGTCTCGACGTAGCCCTGCCGGCGCGCGGTCTCACGCGTGCGCTCCATGAAATCGCGCACGCCGGGGTAACGCGCGAAATAGCGCTCGACATATTCCTGCGCGGCCACACGCTCGATGCGCAGTTGCTTGGCCAGCCCGAAGGCCGACATACCATAGATCAATCCAAAATTGATTGCCTTGGCGGCGCGGCGCATGTCGTCGCTCACGCTGTCCGGCGCCACACCGAATACCTCCGCGGCGGTGGCGCGATGCACGTCCATGTTCTCGGCAAACGCGTGAATCAGCCCCTTGTCGCCCGAGAGATGCGCCATGATGCGCAGCTCGATCTGCGAGTAGTCCGCGGACATGATCCGGTAGCCGGGTGCGGCGATGAACGCCTGGCGAATGCGCCGCCCCTCGGCCGTGCGCACCGGGATGTTTTGCAGGTTGGGATCGGTCGAAGACAGGCGCCCGGTCGCCGCCACCGCCTGGTGATACGAGGTGTGCGCGCGCCCGGTCTTCGGGTCGATCATCTCCGGCAGCTTGTCGGTGTAGGTGGACTTGAGCTTGGCGAGGCTGCGGAACTCGAGAATGAGCTGCGGCAGCGGATAGTCGAGCGCCAGCTCCTGCAACACCTCTTCCGCCGTGGACGGCTGGCCGGTGGGGGTTTTCTTGAGCACCGGCAATTTGTGCTTGTCGTACAGCACTTCCTGGATTTGCTTGGGCGAGCCCATGTTGAACGGCTGGCCCGCGAGCTGATGCGCCTCGCCTTCGATCTCGAGCAGACGCTTGCCCAGCTCGTTGCTTTGCGCCCTCAGCATCGCGACGTCGATGAGCACGCCGTGCCGTTCCATGCGCGCCAGCACCGGCACCAGCGGCATTTCGATTTCGTCGAAGAGTTTCACCAGCGACGGCGTCTGGTTCAGCCGCGGCCACAGGTGTTCGTGCAGACGCAAGGTGATGTCGGCGTCCTCGGCGGCGTAGGCCGTGGCCTGGTCCAGCGGCACCTCGCTGAAATTGATCTGGTGCTTGCCCTTGCCCGCGACGTCTTCGTATTTGAGCGTCTTGTAGCCGAGGTACTTGAGCGCGAGCGAATCCATGTCGTGGCGCGAGGCGGTCGAATCCAGCACGTAGGATTCAAGCATGGTGTCGTAGCGCATGCCGGCCAGCCGGATGCCATAATTAGCGAGCACACTCATGTCGTATTTGAAGTTCTGACCGATCTTGGGATGCCTTTCGTCTTGCAGCAGCGGCTTCAGCTTTTCGAGCACGGTCTCGCGCTTGAGTTGTGTCGGCGCGCCGGGGTAGTGGTGCGCGAGCGGTACATAGGCGCCCGCGCCGGCGCGGTCGGTAAACGACACCCCCACGATCTCGGCCTGAAGCGCATCGAGGCTGGTGGTCTCGGTATCGAAGGCGAAGAGTTTCGATTGCGCGAGCCGCGCCAGCCACTGATCGAGCGCCTTGATATCGGTGATCATCTGATACTTCGCGCTCACGGCCGCCGGCGTGGACATGGCCGCCGGGGCATTCGCGCCGCCCAGCTCGGCCAACCACGATTTGAACTCCAGGCGCGCGTACAGCTCGCGCAGGCGCGCGTCATCCGGCGCCGTGCGCTTGAGATCGCCGGGGGCGAGCTTCAGGTCCACGTCACACTTGATGGTGGCGAGGCTCCGCGCCATCGGCAGATGGCCCAGCGACGCGCGCAGACTCTCGCCCACCCGGCCTTCGATCTCGTCGGCGTGCGCCACGATCCGATCGAGCGAACCATACTGCTGCAACCATTTGGCCGCCGTCTTGGGGCCGACGCCGGGCACGCCGGGGATGTTGTCGGAGGTGTCGCCGACGAGCGCCAGATAATCCACCATCTGTTCCGGGGTCACGCCGAATTTCGCCACCACCGCGTCGCGGTCGATCACGGCATCCTTCATCGTGTCCACCAGTTGCACGTGCCCATCCACGAGCTGCGCCATGTCCTTGTCGCCGGTGGAAATCACGGCCTCGCGGCCTTCCGCAGCGGCGGCACGCGCCAGCGTGCCGATCACGTCGTCGGCCTCCACACCCTCGATCTGGATCAGCGGCAGGCCGAGGGCGCGGACGATGGCATGGATCGGTTCGATCTGGACCGAAAGATCGTCCGGCATCGGCGGGCGGTGCGCCTTGTACTCGGGGTAAATATCGTCGCGGAAGGTCTTGCCCTTGGCGTCGAACACCACTGCCATGTATTCGGTGTCGTATTCCGAGAGCAGGCGGCGCAGCATGTTGACCACGCCGTACACCGCGCCGGTGGGCTCGCCGCGCGAGTTGGCGAGCGCGGGCATGGCGTGGAAAGCGCGGTACAGATAAGATGAGCCGTCCACGAAGACCAGTGGCCCACCTTTTTTACCGCCCGCTGGTGCCTTCCTGGCAGGCTTTTTCTTGTCTCCAGCCTTGGGGCTCATGGCAAGACCGGGGCTTCGACCGGCGGGCGAATGTTTGCGTCTTTTGCTCCGTAAACGGCACATCCCTGTGCCACTTCTGTGCTAAAAATCATATATGAATGACGGAAATCCCCACGATAAAGAACCGCCGTACCCCAAACCCAACGGACCGGACTCCCAATTCCGCGTCGAAGTCGCGCCCTCGGGCACCATGTCGCGGGAATCCTGGAAGATTTTCCAGATCATGGCCGAGTTCGTCGCGGGCTTTGAACGGCTGACCCAGATCCAGCCCTCGGTCAGCATCTTCGGTTCCTCGCGCACGCCGCCGGGGCATCCCTATTATGCCCTGACCCAGGAGATCGCGCGCAAACTTTCCGACGCCGGTTTTTCGGTGGTGAGCGGCGGCGGCCCGGGGCTGATGGAGGCCGCGAACAAGGGCGCGTATGCCGGCAAGTCCCCGAGCGTGGGGCTGAACATCCGGTTGCCACACGAACAGCACGCCAACCCCTACCAGAACATCACGCTGACGTTCCAGCACTTCTTTGCGCGCAAGGTGATGTTCGTCAAATACGCCAAGGCCTACGTCTGCATGCCCGGCGGTTTCGGCACGCTCGATGAACTGGTCGAGGCGCTCACCCTGATCCAGACCGGCAAGAGCACGCGCATGCCCATCATCCTGGTGCACGCGCCGTTCTGGTCCGGCCTGCTCGACTGGTTCAAGGAGACGCTCATCCGCGAGGGCGCCATCGACAACAATGACATGGAGCTGCTGAGCGTGGTGAACAGCGCCGACGAGGTGCTGGACGTGATCTTCCGGTATTATGAGGAAAGCGGCTTCGAGGCGTCGGAAGCGGAAAGAGAGATCAAGCTGAACCTTTGATGCACGAACGAACATGCGCGTTACATCTTTGCTCATTCTTGCTGTCCTGATCGCACCGGCGATCGCGGCCGGGCCGGCATCGAACGGAGTCAAAAGCAAGACCCCGGCCAGCGTACCCGCGCCACCGCCACCGCCGGAAAACTACAGCCCGCCGGCGGCGCCCGAACTCCCGGACGCCGGCCAACCGGAACCGGAGATCACCATCACCACCAAGGGCACGGAGATTCATCACGAGTACCGATTGAACGGACGGCTGTACATGATCAAGATCATCCCGGCCAAGGGCAAACCTTATTACCTCATTGATCATGAAGGCAGCGGGCAGTTCCGCCGCAGCGACTTCGAATCGCGCATCGCCATCCCGACCTGGGTGATCAAACGCTTCTGATGTTCACGCGCCTTCGGGACAGGGAAGTACCCGGCATACCCTTCGCGAGGACGCAGGCATGAGCATGCACTCCTCTTCGAATAACGAGAACGGGAATGGAAACCCCGGCCTGGGCCAGGGAAAAACCTGGATCGCCTGCGGCCGGCGCCTGGTGCTGGAACAAAAACCTCTCTGGTACGGCATGACCGCTGTTTATTTCGTTCTCGGGTTCGTGCTGAAACTGATCCCGTTCATGGGCGATCTGCTGCTGATCCTCATCACCCCCATGCTGCTGGCCGGCGTGGTGTGGGGCCGCGCGCAGGAGCAGCATGCGGAACCGGCCGCGAAGCCGGACTCCTCCAGCCCCGCCTTGGCGCTGTTCCAGACCTGGATCGCCCAGCCGGCGCAGGAATTGATGCGCATCTTCACCCAGGAGGACAAGATGTTTGCCGCCGTGCTGCTCGGCATCGTCACCCTCGGATTGGCCATGCTGGTGAAAATCATCGGCTATCTGCTCGTGGGCGGTTCGATGCTGTCGGGACTGGCCGCGAGCCAAGTGGGCACGGCGCAGATCACCACGCTGCTGGGCATGGCGCTGGTCGCGCTGCTGTCGGTGTTGCTGGCGATGGGGCTGTTATTCAGCGTGCCGCTCACGGTGCTGGCGAACCGCCAGCCGCTGGCGGCCATCTCCGAAAGTTTTTCCGCCTGCCGCGAAAACGCCGCAGCGCTGCTGACGCTGACCGTGCCGTTTTTCCTGGTTTATCTCGTCATCCTGGTGGCGTTCGCCAAATCCCACTGGCTCGGTTATCTGCTGGTGGTCAGCGTGGGCTTCCTGGCGCTTCCGGTGTTCGTCGCCGCGGTTTATTGCAGCTACCTCACGCTTTATCCCCCGAACCCTTCCGGCTTTCGGCGGCAGTCTTAATTCGCTCGCGGCCCCCGCCCGCCTGACCCGGGCTTATAATCCGGGCAATGCGCACGCGGGTTTATTACGGAGAAGCTCTGGCGGCCTACGGTTTCGGCCAGGAACATCCCTTCGGTTCCGATCGCCTGAATGCCTTCTGGCAGGAGATGACAAGGCGCGGTCTCGACCGCCAATGCGACATCGGCACGCCGGTGGCCTGTGGCGAAGACGATCTCGCGCTGTTTCACACCGAGGATTACATCGCGCGCGTCAAACGCCAGTCGCAAACTGGCGAGGGCTATCTCGACTACGGCGACACGCCCGCCTTCCCCGGCGTGTTCGAGGCGGCCTCGGCGGTGGTGGGTTCGGTGCTGGACGGGCTCAAAAATATTCTCGAAGCCCGGTGCCGGCGCGTGTTCGTGCCCATCGCCGGGCTGCATCACGCGCGCCGCGACAGCGCCGCGGGTTTTTGCGTGTTCAACGATCCTGGTGTGGCAATCGAGGCATTACGCAAACGCCACGGCATCAGGCGCGTGGCCTACGTGGACATCGACGCGCACCACGGCGACGGCGTGTTCTATGCCTTCGAGGACGATCCCGATTTGATCTTCGCCGACATCCACGAAGACGGGCGTTATCTTTATCCCGGCACCGGCGCCGCTTCCGAAACCGGAACAGGCGCAGCCAAGGGCACCAAGCTCAACCTCCCGCTCGAACCGGGTGCCGACGATACCGCGTTTCATCGCGTCTGGCCGCAGATCGAGAAATTCGTGCGCGCCGGCAAGCCGGAGTTCATCATCCTGCAGGCCGGGGCCGATAGCATCGCCGGCGATCCCATCACGCACATGCAGTTCACGCCTGCGGCCCACGCGCATGCGGCAACGCGCCTGTGCGCGCTGGCCGATGAATTCTGTCAGGGGCGGATCATCGCCCTCGGCGGCGGGGGCTACGACCGGCCCAATCTCGCGGCGGCTTGGACCGGCGTGGTGGAAGCGATGCTGGCGGCGTGAGGTTGGCCGCTTCTTAGACCGCGACATTCCCGGTAGTCTTCACTGCGCCAAATCAACAATAACGTCTCATGAAATTTTGGATCGCCATTTCCAAGGCCATCGACACCGCGAACGAGTATGTCGGGCGCACGGTATTGTGGCTCGTCGGTGCGGCCACGCTGATCTCGGCCCTGAACGCGCTGGCGCGTTACGGGCTGGGGCGCTCATCGAACGCCTGGCTCGAAATCCAGTGGTACCTGTTCGGCGCGATTTTCCTGCTGGGCGCCGCTTACACCCTCAAGCACAACGGCCATGTGCGCATCGACGTGATCTACGGGCGGCTGTCGGCACAGACACAGGCATGGATTGATCTTTTCGGCACACTCCTGTTCCTGCTGCCGCTGTGCGGGCTCATGGCGTGGCTGTCCTGGCCCGGCTTTCTGGAATCTATTCAGAGCGGCGAAATATCACCCGATGCCGGCGGCCTGATCCGCTGGCCGGTGCGTCTGCTGATCCCGCTGGGCTTCGCTCTTCTGGCACTGCAAGGCGTGGCCGAGATCATCAAGCGCATCGCCTACCTGCGCGGGGAAGGCAAACTCACGCGCGAGCAGCCGCGGGAGGAGGTATGAGCGCCATGCATGGATGCATCAGTGTCGCGGGAGCTCAGGGATGAGCGGAGCGACCTTCGCCTTCATGGCGCCGCTCATGTTCGCGGGGCTGGTCGTAATCCTGCTGCTCGGCTATCCGGTGGCGTTCGCGCTCGCGGCCAACGGCCTGCTGTTCGCCTTCGTTGGAATACAGTCGGGATTTTTCGACTTCAGTCTGTTGCAGGCGTTGCCGGAACGCGTCTATGGCATTGTCTCCAACCAGACGCTGCTCGCCATTCCCTTTTTCACCTTCATGGGATTGGTGCTGGAGCGCAGTGGCATGGCCGAAGAACTGCTCGACACCATCGGCCAGCTGTTCGGTCGCGTGCGCGGGGGGCTCGCCTACGCCGTGGTGCTCGTGGGCGCGCTGCTCGCCGCCACCACCGGCGTGATGGCGGCGTCGGTGATCGCCATGGGCCTGATCTCGCTGCCGATCATGCTGCGCTACGGTTACGACAAGCGCCTGGCGAGCGGGGTCATCACGGCTTCGGGGACGCTGGCGCAGATCGTCCCGCCGTCGATCGTGCTGATCGTGCTGGCCGACCAGCTCGGCGTCTCGGTCGGCGACATGTACACCGGCGCGCTGGCGCCGGGTCTGACACTTGCCGGCCTGTACCTGTTGTATGTGCTCGGCGTCACGCTGGTGAAGCCCGACGCGGTCCCGGCCCTGCCGCCGCAGGCGCGCAGGCTGCGCGGCGCGGCCCTGGCGCAACGGGCGGCGGTCTCGCTGATCCCGCCGCTGGTGCTCATTTTCCTGGTGCTCGGAACGATTTTTCTCGGGGTCGCCACCCCGACCGAAGGCGGCGCGCTCGGGGCGGCCGGCGCCGTGGTGCTGGCGGCGTTGCGGCGGCGGCTCACTCTCGATGTGCTGAAACAGGCGATGGACTCAACCGCGCGCCTGACCAGTTTCGTGATTTTCATTCTGATCGGTTCGACTGTCTTCAGCCTGGTGTTCCGCGGCGTGGATGGCGACCTCTGGGTCGAGAGCCTGCTGACGCATCTGCCCGGCGGCGTGGTGGGTTTCCTCGTGGTCGTGAACCTGCTGGTGTTCTCGCTGGCGTTCTTCCTCGATTTCTTCGAAATCGCTTTCATCGTGGTGCCGCTGCTGGCGCCGGTCGCCGCCAAGCTCGGCATCGACCCGATCTGGTTCGGCGTGTTGCTCGGCATCAACATGCAGACCTCGTTCCTGCACCCGCCGTTCGGCTTCGCGCTGTTTTATCTGCGCAGCGTCGCGCCCAAATCAATACGCACCGCCGACATTTACTGGGGCGCGGTGCCGTTCGTGGGATTACAGATATTGATGGTGGTGATCGTGATCGCCTTCCCGCAGATCGTGGGCCATGCGCCCATCGTTCCGGAGAGTGAGATCGTGGAAGTACCGCTGGAGGCCGATCCCGGCGCCGGCTATCTGCCGCCGGAGTGGCGATAAAAAGGATGGACATGATTAACAGGATTTACAGGATTAGAAATATTCGTGAAATTAAGAATCTTGTTAATCCTGTGAATCCTGTCTAATTTTTTTCAGGGGTTCTTTGATTATTTCACGTAGTGCATGAAATTCGCGTACGAGGATTCCGCCACCTTGAACCACTGGTCACCGGCGGCGGCGAATTTTTTCCATTCTACATAGATGCGCCGGAACGTGGCGTTCTGGCGCGCCTCTTCCTCGTACATCTCGAACGCCGTCTTGCGTGCCGCCAGCATGACGTCCTTGGGGAAGGCGTGCAGCTTCACGCCCTGCCTGAGCAGGCGCTGCAAGGCCGGTGGGTTTTTGGCGTCGTATTCGGCGAGCATGTACAAATTCGCTTCGGCCGCCGCGGTCTCGAACGCCGCCTGGTAGGCCGGCGGCAGTTCCTGCCATTTCTTCAGGTTCACGTAAAAGGAAATCTGCGGACCCGGCTCCCACCAGCCGGGGTAGTAGTAATGTTTCGCGACCTTGTGGAAGCCGAGCTTCTCGTCGTCGTACGGGCCGACCCATTCGGTGGCATCGAGCGCGCCGCTCTCAAGCGCCGGGTAGATGTCGCCGCCGGCGAGCGTCTGCGGCACCGCGCCGAGGCGCGCCATGATCTGACCGCCGAGGCCGGGGATGCGCATCTTGAGGCCCTTGAGATCGGCCAGCGATTTGATCTCGCGACGGAACCAGCCGCCCATCTGCACGCCGGTATTGCCGCCGGGGAACATCACCACGCCATGGTCCTTGTAGAGATCGCGCATCAGTCCGCGCCCGCCGCCGGCGTACATCCAGGCGATCTGCTGGCGCGCGTTGAGGCCGAAGGGCAGCGCGGTCTCGAAGGCAAAGGCCATGTTCTTGCCGACGTAGTAGTAACCGGCGGTCTGGCCGCACTCGACCGTGGCCTGCCCCACGGCGTCCAGCACCTGCAAACCCGGCACAATCTCGCCACCGGCGAACACGCGGATCTGGAATTTGCCGCTGGTGACTTCGCCGACGCGGCGCGCCACGCGCTCGGCCGCGCCGTAGATGGCGTCCACGCTCTTGGGAAAGCTCGAGGCCAGGCGCCAGCGGATCGCGGGCGCTTCATCGGCGCGCACGGCGCCGGCCACGCCCATCAGCCCCAGCCCGGCGCCCTTGAGGACATCGCGTCGTTTCATGTCATTTTTCTTAATGGTTTTTGCGGACAGCAGACATTCTGCCCCAGCCATGCGCCGGAGCCAAACGATTTACGGAAAAGGAGGTACTGAAAAGAGGTTCAGCGCTTCTTGCTGGCTACTACTCGATTACGGCCACCCTGCTTGGCTTCCTGCAGGGCCTTGCTGGCGTGCGACATCAACTGCTCGAGGTCCTCGCCGGTCTTGTAATGGGTGACGCCGATGCTGATGGTCAGGCGGATCTTCTTGGAGCCCACGTCAAAATCCCACTTGCTGACCGAATTACGGATGCGCTCGACAATCTTCTTGCCCTGGACCAGGCCCGTGTGCGGCAGCACAATCAGGAATTCCTCGCCGCCGTAACGCCCGAGCTTGTCCGGCATGCGCAGGGCGTCGGCCATTACGCCGGCCACGTCCTTGAGCACGCGGTCGCCGGCTCCGCGGCCGTAGCTGGCGTTGATCTCCTTCAGCAGGTCGATGTCGGCCATGGCGACCGTCAGCGGGGTGCGGTAGCGCTCGGCCTGGGCCATGGCATCGAGCAGTCCGACGGTGATGCCGCGGCGGTTCATGATGCGCGTAAGCGCATCGGTGATAGCCATGCGGCTCAAATCTTCGTCATCGCCTTCGCCTCGCAGGCGTTTGATGTATTCGTTGCGGATGGGGCTCAGCACCAGCCAGTAGATCGGCGGGGCACAGATCAGCGCGAGCAGGATTCCGTCGAGGAGGATGAAATTGATTCCGTGCTCGAATCCCATGTAGCCCAAGGCGTACATGATCAGCACTTCGGTGATGAAGACGATCACCACGATGGCCAGCATGGCCTTGATCGCCGTTGAAACCTCGCTCCTAGCTTGCTTCAAGAGACATCCCCGTTGTTTTCTCTACCCGGTTTAACCCGGCATTCCCTGTGTTTTTCTTTCCCTTAACTATAGTCCATCGTCCGGGGATGCAAGGGCGGGCGGGGTGTCTTAAAAGCTGTCTCAAAAACGTCGCGAGCGGCCGTCAGCCGGGTGAGGGTGAGGCGGGGGTTTCGCGAACGTCCAGCGGACGTTCGAGCCGCCGAACGGGCCGCCAAGGATGGTGGCCCTGGACTTTCCCGCGGAGCCGGATAGCGCAGCGGGAAAGGAGCGCAGGAAGTAGCAGTTTTTGGGACAGCTTTTACAGGGACTGGAGGTTGGCGTAGCCAATAACCAGCCACTTGGTGCCGGCGGCCTCGAAATTGACCTGCACCCGGGCATGCGACCCCTGGCCTTCGTAGCGCAGCACCACCCCGTCGCCGAAGGTCCCGTGGCGCACCCGGCTGCCGAGGCGCATACCGCCGGCCGGGGGTTCCTGGGCCGGCAGGCCGGTGGCGAGCTTGGCCGAGGGGGAGGCGGTGACCGCGGGTTTGGCGCGGATTTCCTGGATCAGTTCCTCGGGGATTTCACCCAAGAAACGTGAAGGACTGGTGTAGTGCTCATTGCCGTGCAGCCGCCGCAGCTCGGCCTGGGTCAGCACCAACTGCTGGCGCGCCCGTGTCATGCCGACGTAACACAGCCGTCTTTCCTCCTCGAGCCGGGTAGGGTCTTGGAGCGAGTGCTGGTGCGGGAACAGGCCTTCTTCGAGGCCGGTCAGGAACACCAAGGGGAACTCTAGCCCCTTGGCCGAATGCAGGCTCATGAGCTGCACACAATCCTCCCAAGCCTCGGCCTGGCCTTCGCCGGCTTCCAGGGCTGCGTGCGCCAGAAACGAGGACAGCGGATCGAGCCCTTCGGCCTCGTCGTGCTCGTAGCCGCGTGCGGCGTTGATCAATTCCTCCAGGTTTTCCACGCGCGACTCGGCCTTTTCGCCCTTTTCCTTCTTGTAGTGCTCGATCAGCCCGCTGCCCGCGAGCATGTGTTCCACCGTTTCACCGAGCGCGAGTCCCGCCGTTTCGCCCGCGAGACGCTCGATCAGCTGCAGAAAAACATTCAGTGCCTCGCGGGCGCGGGCCGGCAGCTCGGTGGCGGCGAGCATCTTCAGGGCTGCATCCCACAGGGAAATTTTTTCACCCCTGGCACGCTCGCGCACCGTGTCCACGGTCTTGGCGCCGATGCCGCGGGTGGGCAGGTTCACCACGCGCTCGAAGGAGGCGTCGTCATGGCGGCTCGCCATGAGGCGCAGGTAGGCGAGCGCGTCCTTGATCTCGGCGCGCTCGAAGAAGCGCAGGCCCCCGTACACGCGGTAGGGGATGCCTTCGTTGATCAGGCGCTCCTCGAACAGGCGCGACTGGGCGTTGGAGCGGTACAGCACCGCGCACTCGGCGCGCGCATGGCCGCGCGCCACCCAGTCCTGGATGCGGTCCACCACGAAGCGCGCCTCGTCGAAATCGGTATAGCCGGTGTAGAGCTGGAGCGGTTCGCCTTCCTCGCCCGTGGTCCACAGGTTCTTGCCGAGGCGGCCGGTGTTGTGGCCGATGACCGCGTTGGCGGCCTTGAGAATGGTGCCGGTGGAGCGGTAGTTCTGTTCGAGACGGATGGTGCGCGTGCCGGGGAAGTCGTTTTCGAACTTGAGAATATTTTCCACCTTGGCGCCGCGCCAGCCGTAGATGGACTGGTCGTCGTCACCGACCACGAACAGGTTGCGCTCGGGCCCGACGAACTGCCGCAGCCAGGCGTACTGGATGCGATTGGTGTCCTGGAACTCGTCCACCAGCACATGGCGGAAGCGCGCCTGGTAATGCGCGCGCATGGTCGGGTTGTCGCGCAGCAGTTCATAGGCGCGCAGCAACAGTTCGGCGAAATCCACCAGCCCGGAACGCTGACAGGTTTCCTCGTAGGCGACATAGACGCGCCGCAACTCGCGCTGGGTCGGGTCGTTCGCTTCGCCGATGTCCTTCGGACGCCGGCCCTCTTCCTTGTGACCGTTGATGAACCACATGGCCTGCTTGGGCGGCCAGTAGGCCTCGTCCAGGTTCATGGATTTCATGAGCCGCTTGATGACTCTGAGTTGGTCTTCACTATCAAGAATCGCGAATGTCTGTGCTAGATTCGCTTCACGCCAGTGCGAGCGCAGCAGCCGGTGCGACAGGCCGTGGAAGGTCCCGATCCACATGCCGCCAACCGGTGCCTGCAACATGGATTCAATGCGACCGCGCATCTCGTGGGCAGCCTTGTTGGTGAAGGTCACCGCCAGGATCGCATGCGGCGAGACGCCCTCCACGCCCACCAGCCAGGCCACGCGGTGGGTCAGCACGCGCGTCTTGCCGCTGCCGGCGCCCGCGAGCACCAGCAGCGGCCCCGCGGGCGCCGCCACCGCCTCGCGCTGCACGTCATTGAGATCGTCCATCAGATGGGAAACGTCCATGGCGGGATTTTACCAGAGCGGCGGCTTAAGCCTTGGGGAGAAACACAACGGCTTACAAGGTTCGGCTTTAATAATTGACATGACCATATATCTAGTTTATAAGTGAGTCATGATTAAGCTGAACGTGCACGAGGCGAAAACTCATCTGTCGCGCTATCTGGCCAGGCTCAAGAAAGGCCAGACCATCCTTCTGTGTCGTCGGAATACCCCGGTGGCGGAAATCCGGCCGCTGCCATCGATGCCCGAAAAACCGCGTCCCATCGGACTCGCCAAGGAAAAATTCCACGTACCGCCGAGCTTCTTCGAGCCGCTGCCGAAAGAAATCATCAATGACTTTCGCGGCGGCGCGGCGTGAAGCTGCTACTCGACACCTGTACGTTTCTTTGGATTATTTCTGACGATCCGGCGCTGTCGGAGGAGGCGCGTACCGCTTTCTCCGATCCCGCCAACGAGGTTTATCTCAGTTCGGTTTCGGTGTGGGAGATTGCGGTCAAACACGCGCTCAATCGCCTGCCTTTGCCGGAAGCACCCGACCGGTTCATCCCGTCGCAGCGCACGCGCCACGCCATCCAGCCGCTGCCGCTGGAGGAAGAGGCGGTGTTACAGCTTTCCCGTTTGCCCGAGCACCACCGGGACCCCTTCGACCGCATGCTGGTATGCCAGGCCGTTGCCCACGGCCTGGTCCTGCTCACACCGGACGAGGCGATACGCCAGTATCCGGTGCGGACGGTTTGGTAACT
>MFTB01000092.1 GCA_001785195.1 Candidatus Muproteobacteria bacterium RIFCSPHIGHO2_12_FULL_60_33 | reverse complement strand
CGGGCCGGCCCAGCGTCTATTTGGCGGGATAAAGGCAGGCCCGGATGTTTCAGGAACGGCCAATGTTTTTGTATGATGCCACCGATTCGTTACCGGCCGGGACCCTGTTTCATCTGCGGACAAACCCGACAGGTAAGCCGATCAGGAACAAAAAAACCATCGCTCAGGAGAGACCCATGAAGCTCATTACCGCCGTTATCAAACCTTCCAAGCTGGACGATGTGCGTCAGGCCCTGTCGAGTATTGGCATCCAGGGCATGACGGTCACCGAGGTCAAAGGCTTCGGACGCCAGAAGGGCCATACGGAACTCTATCGCGGGGCCGAATACGTGGTGGATTTTCTGCCCAAGACCAAAATCGAAGTGGCCGTTTCGAAGGACATGGCGGAACGCGTCATCGAAACCATTTCACAGTCGGCCAAGACCGGAAAAATCGGCGATGGGAAAATATTCGTCTACGATCTCGAACAGGTAGTACGGATACGTACCAGTGAAACCGGAATCAACGCCCTATAAACAAAAATTACCACAGGAGAAAATCACATGACTGTCAGCAAATCCACGAGACTGTTCATCGCCGCGCTGCTGCTTGTTGCCCCCTCGCTGGCGTTGGCAGCGGAAACGCCGGCTCTCAATCCGGCCAACACCGCCTGGCTATTGACGTCATCGGTCCTCGTGTTGTTCATGACCATCCCCGGGCTGGCGCTATTCTACGGCGGCCTGGTCCGGACGAAAAACGTGCTGTCCGTCCTGATGCAATGCTTCGCCATCACCTGCATGGTGTCCATCGTGTGGGTGCTGTTCGCCTACAGCCTCGCCTTCGGCGACGGCGGCGCCAACAATGCCTGGATCGGCGGCACGGCCAAGGCGCTCATGGCCGGCATCGGCGTGGACACGCTCAAGGGCGATATTCCGGAAACCGTGTTCGCCATGTTCCAGATGACGTTCGCTATCATCACGCCCGCGCTTGCGGTCGGCGCCTTTGCCGAGCGCATGAAGTTTTCCGCCATGATGATCTTCAGTCTGCTCTGGCTGGTGGTGGTTTACGTGCCGGTATGTCACTGGGTCTGGGGCGACGGCTGGCGTCATGGATTTCGCCGGCGGCACCGTGGTGCATATCAATGCCGGCGTGGCGGCGCTCGTAGCGGCGCTGGTGCTGGGCCGGCGCAAGGGGTTTCCGGAAACGGCCATGCCGCCGCACAACCTCACCATGACCGTAGCCGGCGCCTGCATGCTGTGGGTCGGCTGGTTCGGCTTCAACGCCGGCAGCGCCTTGGCCGCCAACGGCACCGCCGGCATGACCATGCTGGTCACCCACATCGGCGCCGCTGCCGCTTCGCTGACGTGGATGTTCTGTGAGTGGATACGTTTCGGCAAACCGTCCGTGCTGGGCATCGTCACCGGCATGGTGGCCGGCCTGGGCACCATCACGCCGGCCTCCGGCTTTGTCGGCCCGCTGGGCGCACTCATGATCGGCGTCACCGCCGGGCTCGCGTGCTTCTTCGCCACCAACTTCATGAAACGCACGCTGCACGTGGATGATTCGCTCGATGTGTTCCCCGTGCACGGCGTGGGCGGCATGATCGGTACCTTGCTGACCGGCGTATTTGCCGCGACCACGCTCGGCGGGGTTGGTTTCGCCGAAGGCGTCACCATGGGCAAGCAGGTCACGACCCAGCTTACCGGAATTTTTGCCACGGTCGCCTGGTGCGGAATTGTCACCTTCATTCTGCTCAAGCTGATCGACGTCACGCAGGGTCTGCGCGTCACGATCGAGCAGGAAACCGAAGGTCTCGACACCGTGCTGCACAACGAGACCGGCTATAACCTGTAGGTGTCCACTTCAGTGACTAAAAGCGGGCGCGCCGGGCGCCCGCTTTTTTCACTGCTTGGAATAGCTAGGGATTGTTCCTGATGATGATCGCTACACCGGCGAACACCAGCAAGCCGCCGACGATCACGCTCGGGTTGACGTGGATCTCGCGGAACAGCAGCCAGGCAAACACAGCCACGAACACCGGGTAGGCTATTGACCCGGCACGATCGTTCTTTAACGAAGGCAGACATGATCGACGTTACTTGATATCCGTGATGGCACTAACGTGTCGGGTCAATAGCGAAAATCATTTAAGATTTCCGATTATTGCGGCGGCTTGACGGCTTTGATCCCGGATCAAGGGAATAACAACGCATCAGGGCATTTCAAGTGGGTTTATGCCGCCGCAATAATCCCGATCAGACTGGCCAGCGTGGCGTTCTTGCCGGCGATGGACAGGAACAATAATACCGACCCCAGCAGGCTGGTCAGCGCCAGGGCGAGCACCCTGACCCTCGGACCCGTGTCCAAGGTCTCCCAGACTGCATAATCCGCGACGAGGGTCCGGTGGAAAAATGGCGCCACCAGGACCACCGGCAGGGCGGTCAGCAGCAAAACCGAAACCAGCGATATCCTTTTCAACGCATGCTCCACCAACGGGTAGTGGACGCCCCAGACCAATGCAGCGCCGATTGCAGTGACATACCATGGGATTTGCACGTTCAGTCCTCCGTGTCAGAAAAATTTACACTTTTCACCAAGTGAAGCGTGCTTCCGGCAAGTTTCGTGCCGAATTTGACAAACCCACGCATGGCGTTTGGCTGTACACAAATAGCAAATTCGTTATACTGAATCCGCAGTGCTGCACTGCCGTTTGTTGTCATGCTGGCATTTACAGGCATCCGCGGTTGGTCCTGGCGAACTCCACCATTACAGCACGCGTAAATTTTTTCATAAGAAATTAATTTTTAGTGAGGTTATTTGTCATGCGTATGGGTACTGTAAAGTGGTTCAACGAAGCTAAAGGTTTTGGTTTTATTTCACCACAGGATGGGAGCGCGGATGTGTTTGTACATTACTCCGTGATTCAGGCCGAAGGCTACAAGAAACTGGCCGAGGGTCAGCAGGTGGAATTTGAAAGCCAGAAGGGACCGAAGGGGATGCAGGCCACGGTGGTAAAACCGGTCGCCTGATCCAGGCTGGCTTGCCGGATTACCGGCTTGCTCAGCTCACACAAATTCGCCGGGAGCGAGAAGCGGTACCGGAGAAGTGGTACAGGGAAGTACCGCTTATGGAGCCGAGGACGCCGTGTGCCGTTTACGGAGCTAAGGACGCACGCTGGTCCCAGCAGCGGCACATGGATGTGCCGATTGCGGAGCTAAGGATGCAAAAGGACAAGCCTCAGGAGTGAGGCGAATAAACAAAAACCCCGCCATGTCGGCGGGGTTTTTGTTTATGTCATGTAACGTGTCTTACCCGGCCGGTTTTTTCCGCTGGGCGCGAACCACTTTCCAGGCGCCGGCATCCTTTTCGAACTTAAACTGTTGTACCGTGGAAGAGCCCTGGCCAACGCGATACTCCACCTCGATAGACCCGGTCATATTCTTGCCCAAGGATGAGGGCTGGGCATAACGTCCATCACGGAACGATATTACTTCGAGTGATTTGTTCGGATCGTCTTTCAGGAGTTCACGCAGCGCCAGATACTGGAGTGTGTCCACCGAGTCGGCGGACAGATCGGGCTTGCCGTCCACGATGCGGAATCCCCGGATGTCCGCCTCAAAGGTGCCGGCCACATTACTCTTCGTCTCGTCCGGAAGGTTGAGCTGGATTTTTCCCGGAAGTTTTCTGTCCTTCTCCTGACCGAACTCGAGCACCATGGTGTACTTGTCGGTAAATTTCTGTTCCGAGGGCGTGTTCTGACCGTCCTCTTTCCACGCCAGCATCACCTGAGGAATACCAGCTCCGCCCGTTTCAGTTACCTTGTATTTTTTTCCGGCCGGCGTTTCCCACGATGTACCGGGCAGCATCACTTTCACTTCCAGGTCGGCGGTTGCGTCCTTGCCCAGCCGCAGGATGAGCACGCCACTCTCGATATAACCGTTCTCGACGACAAACGGTTTGCCACGAATCTGTCCCTTGGCAGGCGTGGCGGGAATCTCAGCGGCGCCGGGCTTGGCGGCGGAAGGCGCTGCCGGACCCGAGGGGGGTTTCTTGTCAGTGGCGGGCGCCCGGATGGTGGCCGGTTCACTCTCGAACAGACCGCTGATGAAATCCAGACCGCCGTCCTGCTGCATGAGATAGGCCCCGGCGCCTCCGGCGACGAGCACGATGAGGATGACGATTTGAATCAGGGATTTTTTATCGAGTTTCATTTTCAGATCCATGGACCACCTGCCTGTGATTTCCAATTATTGATCCGGCACGGATGTTATTGAAAGAAGGATAGCTGTGCCTGCAAATAACCCTCTTGGTATCCTAAGAGCCGGATCAATAATAAAACCTCTTAAGATTGTCGATTATTGCGGCGGTAAGGCTCTCCCGGCTAAAGACCATATCCCCGTTTGAGCCAAGGCAACGCTTCAGGTAGTTCATGCCGCCGCAATAATCCCTAAGGATAGTATGCCCGGCGGCGTCCGCCAATCGCTTTTATCACGCCAACCGGTCGTTCCGGCCGGGTTTCCTCAAAAGCCGAAATAAAGCCCCAGCCCCGTGTAACGCAGGGATTCGCGGTAGAACTGTCCGTTGGGTGAATGACCCCGGAAATGCTCGAGCATGAGGCGTACCCGCCGGGGGCTGCCGCGGCGGAACTCAAAGCCGGCCTGGTACGAACGGCTGCGACGCCAGTCGAGCTCCTCGGAGGCCTGCACATCCACCGCGGCGATGAAGCTCAAGCTCCCAGCCGCGCGCGTCCACACGTATTCGGCCCCGCCCTGAAGATGCTTGGGCGCCAGATCCGGTTCGCTGTTCAAAATATAACCGCCGCCACCGTAGAGACGCCACCGCTCCCATTCATAAGATGCAAGAAACTTCATGTCCTCATAGCTCAGATTGACCCGGTTGACTCCCGGACTGCCCAGAATGAATTCATCGCCCAGATGCGAGCTCTGATGATAGATGCGCAACAGATACGACCAGGGGCCCCTGCGGTAACTGAGCGGCAATCCGATCCAGTAATCCGAGTTGATCAAATCGCTCGACGGGGCGTCGAGATTGAACAACGCGAACACCCCGCCCTGAATCCCGATCTGCGAGCTGCCTGAGCTTCCGAAAAATCCCGAAGCCAGACCGAAATACTCGCCGAAGGCGACACTGGCGGCGGAAAATTCACTCGCGGGAGCGCGATAGTGCAGATAGCTTACCGAGAATCGGGGTTGGCGCGGATCGGCCAGCAGCGGCGCGAACAGCTCTTGTTCGGGCAAGGCATAAACATCAACCGGGGCCGGTGTTTCGCGCTCCCCTCCTGGCTTGTCCCGCTCAACCGCCGCGTCGGACCTGTCGCAATCCGTCGACAGATCCCATTGGATGTTTTTCACCCGACCGGTTTTGGTGAGCAGATAGACCACGTCCCGTTTCTGGGACGGGCCGAGACAGGTGCGGGACGTCAATGTCACCGTGCCATCCGTCGAGACAAGCTGCGAGCGCAGCCCCAGGCCGGGATAACGACTGTCGAGCAGGGAATCGACATAGCCGCGCAGATATTCCTCCGGTTCACCGGCTCCGGCCGGCACCCATACCGCTCCGGCAATCAGCGCGCCCAAAAATATCCGGCGGGAGGCTCCAAGAAAAAAAGAAATGATTTGTCGATACCGCCGGTATTTCATGCCGCCATTTTACACTTTATCCCACCTTCCATGTGCCGCCGCACGCGCACGTAAACCCGTGCCGGCAACGAAATCCTGCGCGGCATATCGCGTGGATATGCCAAGGAAAATCAATGCCTGAAAGTACAGGAGGCAGCGGGGCATTTGTAAAAGAACGCATGGGCAAGGTAGGATAAACATCGTCCTGAAGGAGCAACGGGCCCATGGAAAAGGATGCGCAAAAATCCAAGCTGACTTCGCTCGATATTCCGGCGCTGACGGGCGGAAGGTCCGGGATCGGCCTCTCCCCCGCGCCATCACGGGTGTCGGTGCTGGGCCGCTGGATGGCCCACAAGCTGCTCGACCTGCTCGGCGACCCGCCGCTGACCTTTGTGCTGTGGAACGGCGAAAAAATCCCCTCCGTGGATAAACCTTCCATCGCGCGGGTGCATTTCCGTGACAGCGAGGTATTGCAGAAGCTGCTGGTGAATCCCGCGCTGCACTTCGGCGACCTCTACAGCGCCGGCCGCATCGAGGTGGAAGGCAACCTCGTGGATTTCCTGGTCACCGTCTACCGTGCGGCCGCGGCATCACCGAAATTCCAGAAGCTCAAGCAGGCGCAGACGCGTCTGTTCAATCGCCCGCGTCCGAATGAACTCACGGACTCGCGCGACAACATTCATCACCACTATGACATCGGCAATGATTTCTACGAACTCTGGCTGGATCGCGAGGCCATGCAGTACACCTGCGCTTATTTCCCGACCCCGGACCTGTCTCTCGAAGAGGCGCAGCGCGCCAAGATGGATCATATCTGCCGCAAACTCCGGCTCAAACCGGGCGACCGGGTGGTGGAGGCCGGCTGCGGGTGGGGTGGATTCGCGCACCACATGGCGAAGCACTATGGCGTCGAGGTCAGGTCATACAACATCTCGCGCCAGCAGATTCTGTACGCCAGGGAACGCGCCGAGGCTGCCGGTCTGGAGGGAAAAGTGGATTACGTGGAGGACGACTACCGCAACATCACGGGGGAATTCGACGTATTCGTTTCCGTCGGCATGCTGGAACACGTGGGACGGGAGCATTACCAGGAACTCGGCGATATCATACATCGATGCCTGACTCCCACGGGACGCGGGCTCATTCATTCCATCGGCCGCAACAAGCCCGAACCGATGAATGCGTGGATCGAGAAACGTATCTTTCCCGGGTCCTATCCGCCCACGCTGCGCGAGATAATGGAAATCTTTGAGGCGCACGAATTTTCCGTGCTCGATGTCGAAAATCTGCGCCTGCACTACGCCAAAACGCTCGAACACTGGCTGGAACGCTTCAACCGGCACGCGGAAAAAATCGAAAAATCGTACGACCGCGCTTTCGTGCGCGCCTGGCGGCTTTATCTCGCCGGTTCAATCGCCGGATTCACTGCCGGCACGCTACAACTTTTCCAGGTTGTATTTACCCGTGGCGATAATAACGACCTTCCCTGGTCACGGGCGCATCTCTACCGTGAAACGTGAACCGTAAATCGTAGAGTGGGCCGTCTTTCACGACTCACGTCTCACGGTTTACGACTCACGGTCAGTAGTAGTGCTTATGGTCCTTGCGTCGCCGGCTGGCGCGCTGCACCACCACGCCACGCATCGAGTAATTCTCCACCAGCTCCACCACCGGATAGGCGCTGTTGAGCGCCTTGAGGAATTTCCTGCCGTTTTCGAGGATGAACTGGCGGAACGTGGTTTCGCCCTGATAGTCGATGATCACGTAGGCGCCATGCTGTGGCGGCATGGCCGGATCGACGATCAGAATATGGCCTTCCAGGAATTCCGGCGCCATGCTGTCGCCGATGACCCGCAGCGCGTAGGGCTCGGCCTCCGCGCAGCTCTTGATCTCGGCATGCTCCTGGTTGCCGGTGATGGTTTTGATGGGAATGCTTTTGAATGTATCGGCCATGGGCCGGACCTCGAGATTTAAATGAGCAGAAACTGTCCCAAAAACACTTCAGCTAAGAATTCGGAACCACAGATGAACACGGATTAACACGGATAAAACAACCCATCTTTTTTTCTCTATCTGCGTTCATCGGTGTTTATCTGTGGTTTCAAAAAAAATATTTTAAGATAGCTTCTATTAAGCCTCCGGCGCGGCAGGGGCTGGCGTGCCGGCCTTCGCGTGCGGCTCGGAAACTCCCGGGAAGCATCGCGTCAAACGCTCCGCCCGCCCCAGCATCCTGTCGAGAAACACCGAAGTGCGCGTGGCATTTTCCGACTCGTCGCGCATCCAGTAAAAGAACGTCGCGAGATATATCGCCGTAAGGCCCGTCTCCTCGAAGGCGCGCCACGGCAACACGGCGTCACGATGCGCCGCCTCGCGCAGCCACTGCACCGTGCGACTGACACGCAACAGGCCGGCGAACTGGTAATGCACATGGCCCGGCTCGAATTTTCCGTAAATCATCTGGCGCGTCACGCGCCGATGCGCCGCCAGCGCCACGAGCCACGCCATGATCAGCCGGTGCAGGCTCTCATGCGGGGTCAGCTCGGCGAGCCCGGGCTGGGTGCCGGCGTGCAGCATGGCCGCGTCCGCGCGATCAAACCAGGCATCCGTGATATCTTCCTTTTCGCGGAAATACGCACGCACATCGTTCAGGCTCAGTTGCAGCTCCGCCGCCACATCGTGCAAGCGCAGGCCTTCCCAGGATTGGCGCCCGGCGAGTTCGAGCGCGGCATCGATAATCTTGTCTCTGGCTGATTCGGCCGCCATGGCAGGCCCTCCTCGCATGGTCAGAAGTAGAATCACTGAATAATATACTTTAGGGAACCGCAGATAAACGCGGATGAACGCAGATTAAAACCAGCAAAATCCATCCGGTCTTTTTGAATATATATCTGCGTTAATCTGCGTCCATCAGCGGTTTCAAAAATATTTTCTATTCTATCTCACTCTGCAAGGGCGGGCATCAAACCTAAGTGGAACGGCGGATCACGGCCTCAACGAAGGCCACATTCAGCAGATCGTGGTAGATGATCTCCGGCAGGAAATGTCGAACCTTATAGAGCTTCTCCGCCTGACGGCAGGCAGCGCGCTCGAGGCGGTCGCGCGTGGGTCGCGTAAGTTTGCTGTGGGTCAGCAACCGGGGTGCCTGCCAGTCGTGATAATCGCTGACGAGGTTCTGTTCCTGTTCCACTTCCCATTTCTCGCGCAGCAGCAGCTCGGGAAAGGCGTCGCGTCCGAGTTTTCGTCCCACCTGTCCGGCATCGAGACGACAGCCGTGAAGACCGGTACCGCTGCCGTCGTCCTCGCGGCGGAACCATTGCGCCCGCTCCAGCGAACCGGCGGCCTTCTGCACACATCGGCTCAGCACCTCGCTGTGCGGGATGTGCGACGTCGAAGCAGCGCCGTTTCCCGGCGCAAGACTCGGCGCGATGAAGTTGTCATCGCCCGCCAGAGTCGCGTGCCAGACGGTATCCACGGACCGAGGTGGCGTAATCTTGCCGAGTGTGCTGGCCAGTATCGCCAGCGGTTTCTGTTCGCGGGCGTCGAGCAACCACAATTCGAGGTTGTCCTCCGGAGGGAAAGGCAAAGGCGGGTGATTCTGAAGCGCCTGAATTACTTTACTCGTGCGTCCGGTCTCAATCAGGTTACCGCTGCCGTCGGCGCGCCACACGGCATGACTGGAAAGCCGTGAACGTTGATTGAGAAATTGCACGCGCCACGTGACGCCATCGGTCGTCATCGCCCGGAAATCCGGCATTTCCGCAATCTGCACCGTGCCCTGATAGGGCGAGAGGCGGCGCATGCTGCAATAACGTGGCGCGCTCATGTCGTGGTTTTCTTGCGCGCCCGCGGGTGGGCCTTGTCGTAGACGCCCGCCAGATGCTGGAAATCGAGATGGGTATAGATCTGGGTGGTCGAGATGTTGGCATGGCCCAGCATTTCCTGCACCGCGCGCAGATCGCCGCTCGACTCCAGCACGTGGCTGGCGAACGAATGCCGCAGCATGTGCGGATGCACCGGCACTTCCATTCCCTGTTGCTTCGCCCTCCACCGCAGTCGCGCCTGCACCGCGCGCCCGCCCAGACGCCGGCCGTTGCGCGTAACAAATACGGCGGGTTCATCGGCGCCGGCAAACTGCGTGCGCACCGCGAACCAGGCACGCAAGGCTTCACGCGCCTTGGTGCCGACCGGCACGTCGCGCACCTTGCGGCCCTTGCCGGTGACGCGCACGCTGCCGGCGGAAAGATCAAGCTCGGGAATATTGAGATTCACCAGTTCGGACAAGCGCAGGCCGGAGGAATAAAGCAGCTCCAGCAGCGCCCGATCGCGCGCCGCGAGCGGATCGCGCGCCTCCAGTGCCACCAGCCGCGCGGCCTGATCGGCGGTCAGCGTGGCGGGCAAACGGCGCGTTGACTTGGGAGCGATCACCCCGCTCGCGGGATTGCGCGTGACGGTCTGCTCGCGCAGCAGATAACGGTAAAAAGTGCGCAATGCCGAAAGCGCGCGCTGGATGCTCTTGCTGGAAAGTCCCCGCTGGTGCAGCGCCGACACCCATCCGCGGACTTCGGCGGCAGTCAGACGCTCCCAGTCGGCGATGCCGACGCCATCACAATAGGTCATGCACCGGGAAAGATCGCGTCGGTAATGGGTCAGCGTGAGCGGCGACAAGCGCCGCTCATCACCGAGATGGCGGAAAAATCCGTCGAAATGTTGCCGGGCACGCTCGTGCATCCGTGGCGCGCGATGGAATTACCTGCGATGACGGGCGAGGCTGTGCGTCAGCATTTCGCCCAGCCGCGTGAGGTAGACCGTGCCCATGCCGGGATGGAAGCGGTAGGGATCCTGCGTTCCAAGGCCCAGCACGCCGTGGGGATTTTTTTCTCCCAGCGGAATCAGCGCCGATGATTTTATTTCGGAGGCGCGCCCACTGAAAAGATAACTCATCAGGCTGTCCTCGAACTTACCGCCGCAAATGGGTTTGCCGGAACTGAACTGCTGGAACAGCGTGTTGAGCCGCTTGTCATCCTCAGGCACCAGTTCCGCACGACCGCCTTGAGTGGGACGGCCCCGCAGCAGTATCACCACGGCATCGAGCTTGAATTCCTGGCGCAGCAAATCGTAGGTCGTATCCAGTACGTCATCGAGCGACGTGCAATCGACCATGGCGGCCGCGAAGCGGTGCAAACGGCCGCTCAGGACGTCGTTTTCGCGGGCATTGCTGATGAGCTCGCGCAACTGGCGCTGCAACGCCTGATTCTGTTCACGCAGCACCAGCACCTGCCGTTCGATGAGCGATACCGCCTTGCCGCCGGTTTCGTGCGACAGCAGGATGCGCGAGAGTGTCTCCGGGTAACGCTGGAAATAATCGGGATGGTCCTCGAGGTAGCGCGCCACCGCCTCCTCCCAGGAAAGTTCCGTCTGAAATTCTTCGCTAGGCAGTTTTTGTTTCATAGCTTTTCCAGGTCGATAGTTCCCTCAAAAACCGTGATCGCCGGTCCCGTCATCCACACCGGCTGCCCTTCTCCGGCCCAGGACACGCGCAAGGTGCCACCGGGCAACTTCACTTCTACCTTATCATCGAGCAGGCCTCTTTGGCGACCGGCCACCGCCGCCGCGCAGGCCCCGCTCCCGCAGGCCAGCGTCTCGCCGGCGCCGCGCTCGTAGACCCGCAGGCGGATGTGCCGCCGGTCCACGATCTGCATATAACCGGCATTCACGCGCCGGGGAAAGCGCGCATGCCGCTCGATTTGCGGTCCCTGCGTGTTCACCGGCGCCGCGTCCACGTCCGGCACCAGCTGCACCGCGTGCGGATTGCCCATGGACAGCACGCTCACGCTCACGGTGCGGCCATCCACTTCCAAATCATAGACGTTTTCACGCGCGCCCGCCTCGAACGGGACCTCAACGGGCTCGAAGCGCGGCACGCCCATGTTGACGCTGACGCCGCCGTCCGGCTCCAGGCGCGGGTATATCATGCCGGCCAGCGTTTCCACGGCGATCTCGTCCTTGGCCGTCAGCCGTTTGTCGCGGACGAAACGCACGAAACAACGCGCGCCGTTGCCGCACTGCTCGACCTCACCGCCGTCGGCGTTGAAAATCCGGTAGCGGAAGTCAGCGCCACTCGCCGTGGGCCGTTCCACCAGCAGCACCTGATCGCAGCCGATGCCGAAGTGCCGGTCCGCGAGACGGCGGATTTTCCGGGGTGTGATCTGAATCGGGCGGGAGACGCCATCGAACACCACGAAGTCGTTTCCGGCGCCGTGCATCTTGGTAAAGGGAACGGGCATGGCGCAAGCTTACCGGTTGCCGTGCGCCAAATAAACCGGCTTTATCGTCGCAAGCCGGTCCAGATCATCCATCAACTCAGGTTCGGGAATACGCTCCATTAAATAAAAAATTAAATGGACAGGATTAACAAGATTAACAGGATTTCAAAAACAGAAAACTTGGCCTCGATTTAATCCTGTAAATCCTGTTAATCCTGTCTATTAATTTATTTTGGCAGGATCATCTCCGGCGCAATAAGCTCCGCCACAGTTTCGCGCCGGCGTACGACATGGAACTTGCCACCGTCCACCATCACCTCGGGTGCACGCGGGCGGGTATTGTAGTTCGAACTCATCACAGCGCCGTAAGCACCAGCGGAAACCACCGCCAGCAGATCCCCGGCCTCGATACCGAGTTCGCGGTCATGCCCAAGAAAATCCCCGCTCTCGCACACCGGGCCGACGACATCATAGGTACGCAAGGTGCGCGGCGCGTCCACCGCCACCGGCGTGATATCGTGCCAGGCCTGGTACAACGCCGGGCGCAGCAGATCGTTCATGGCGGCATCCACCACGGCGAAATTCTTTTCCGATCCATGCTTGAGAAACAGCACGCGCGTGAGCAACAGGCCGGTATTGCCGACAATGGCGCGACCGGGTTCGAACACGAGGCGCAGTTTCTGGCTACGACCGCCCTTCGCCGCCAGCCGGTCCAGGATGGCGCGGATGTAATCACCCGGTAGCGGCGGTTGCTCGTCGTTATAACGGATGCCGAGCCCGCCACCGAGATCGAGATGCTGCAACGCAAACCCCTTGTCGAGCAGGGCGTTGGCAAGACCGAGGATGCGATCCAGCGCCTCGACAACCGGCGCCAGGTCCGTGAGCTGCGAACCGATGTGGCAGGCGATGCCCGTCACGCGCAGATGCGACAACGACCGTGCCTGCCGGTAGGCCGCCTCGGCCTGCGCGATATCAATGCCGAACTTGCTTTGCTTGAGGCCCGTGGCGATGTACGGGTGTGTGGCCGGATCCACGTCCGGGTTGACGCGCAGCGCCACCGGCGCCTGCTTGCCCAACTCTGCGGCCACGCCGTTCAACACTTCCAGCTCCGCTTCGGATTCCACGTTGAAGCAATAAATGCCGGCCGCGAGTGCGCGGCGCATTTCATCGCGTGTCTTGCCGACGCCGGAGAACACAATTTTGGCTGGATCGCCGCCCGCCGCCAGCACGCGCTCCAATTCGCCGCCGGAGACGATGTCAAAGCCCGAACCCAGACGCGCGAGCAGATTCAGCACCGCGAGATTGGAGTTCGCCTTGACGGCATAGCAGATGAGGCGCTCGCGACCCTTCAGCGCGTCATCGAAGGCGCGGAACTGCGTCTCGAGGCTCGCGCGCGAGTAAACGTAACAAGGCGTGCCGACCTTCTGCGCAATGTCGGCCAGTCTCACGTCTTCGGCATACAGTTGCCGCTCCCGATAGGTAAACGGATTCATGACAGAGGCGATGGAATTACTGTTTTCCGGGTTGCGTGGGCGATGGATTGACGGCCTGCCCGCCCGTCCTGGCCGGTGCGGCAGCGTCATCCGGCAAATACAAAGGCCCCTTCTTGCCGCAAGCAACAATCAACATAACGGCGAACGCCATGCCCAGCCGCATGATCCACGGCTTGCACCGTCCCGATGGAAAATGATTGCTGCGCAGATTCATGGCGTAAGCTTACCTTGCCTGTTCACATCGCATCCAGTGGCGGTGCTCAAACCCTGACCAGGACAATGTCATGGCTGACCATCTCGGCCTTGATCTCGTCCCAGGCGAGCAGTCCGACGCAGGGCACGGCCCCGCTATCCGCCACGCCGCGCTCGACCCATTTACGGATGAGCGCCAATGCCGGGCTGCACGAAATCATCAGACCATTGTTGTCGCGCGCGACCAGGGACGCCGTGTGCTGGATTTCCTCCCCGTTCTTGCGGCCGCGCACCAGTACCTGCATGCCGCCCGCCGCACTGCCGAAACCGCGAAAAAGATGACTCGCGACGATCAGGCCCGGCGCCCAACCCGTCAGATTTTTTATCCAGCCGAGCCGCCGCGCTCTTGCCAGCAAGAACAGCCCGCGATTGAACAGCTTCAGCCCCAGCCCGGCGCGAAAGATCACCGTTTGCGCGCCATAACGCGTCGGGAAGATGTCGAGGTCCGGCACATCGCACAGGTACACGCGCCGCTTCCCCACCGGCGCGGGGAAAACCACTTTTTCCGATTCGCTCCAGCCGTAGGCGTTACGCCAGCGTCCATTCTCCTTGATGCGAAACGAGCTTCCGGCATAACTCAGAATCGTGCGCAGGGTGGCTTCGCCGCATGGATTCTTGTTGCCCGACGAGAGGCAGACGTGGATGTCGCTGATGCGATCGAATTCGGGCGCGAGCATGTCCACCAGCGCCGCCGACACCGCGGGCACAGAACTCGCGCCGCTCACGATGAGGCAGTGCTTCTGCTGCGCGCGGCGGTTCAGGCGCGTGATGCCGTCCACGTGGGCGCGCGTCTCGGCAAGATCAACATAATGGACGCCCATGCCGGCGCAGGTTTCCGCCACGGTATAGTCATGCGCCTGAAACGGCCCCACGGCGTTGACCACGGCGAACACCCCGTCGAGTGCCAGCCGCAAGCTGGCGGGATCGTGAGCATTCACCGTCAGCGCGGTGATATTGTCCCCGTTATAACCACGGCCTTTCCGGGGGCGGCGACCACCGATAACGCACTCGACGGACGGCATCGCAGCGATCGCCCGGCTGATGCGCCGGCCAAAAATGCCATACCCTCCCAGGACAAGAATCCGCTTTCCCATACTTGCCGTGGATCATATCAGATCAGGCGGCCTGTTCAGCGGTCATCGCCTTCGCTAACATGCCATCGGGGTTACGGCACAAGACAAACGTTATGAATGAATCCGAATTCGACAAACGGGCAACCGATACCCTGCTCCGCATCGAGCAGGCTATCGAAGAGAGCGGCGCCGACATTGATTTCGAGGCCGCCGGAGGCATTCTCACGCTTGAATTCGCCAACGGCACGAAGATCATCGTCAACAAGCAGGGCGCGGCCAGACAACTATGGGTTGCCGCCAGATCCGGCGGCTTTCATTACGGCTTCGTTGACGGCCGGTGGATCAACGATCAGGGCGGCGGGGAGCTCATGAGCGAACTGTCGCGCCTCGTGCGCGAACAATCGGGCGAAAATGTAACGTTATATTGAAATAATTTCGAACGCAGATAAGCGCTGATTTATTATTAAAGATAAACGCAGATAAAACAAAAATTCGTGATTCATCCGCGTTTATCTATTTATCATCTGCGTTCATCTGCGGATGCTTTTCTCTCTTTTTTTATTCCCAGCTTCCTTCCTTCAGCGTGATCATCGCCGGCTCGCCGCACTTGGGACAGTTCACGCGCCGGGTGTCGTCCGGCAAAATGACAATGGCATCGTCATAGCAGTTGGCACAGCGCGGGATTTTTCCATCGTGTATCCAGGTGCTGCCGATGGTGAGGCAGTGGTTGCAACGATACAGCGTGAGAAACGGCACTTCGGCCTTGCCCCGCCCCACGCCGATGCTGGGTTCCTCGTACTGGCAGAACTTGCACTTGAAACCGACAAAACTTCCCACGGAAGTCCTAGCTCCACCTGGTTCTTCATGAAACTGGCCGGAAGACATGACGGGGATACCGTGCTGGTCACGGTAAATTCCGCCCCATCATGCCTGTTTCCAGAAGGGTCTGCCGTCAGCCCGGAACGCCTGCCGGCGAAACGAAAAGACTGCTAGCGCTTCTTCTTTTTCAGGGCGGCCAATTCTTTCTTGAGCTTGTCGCGCTCGGCCTTGATCTTCACGATATCGGCCGCTTGTGCGTCCACGGTGGCCTGCATCTGCTTGGCCTTGGCGCCCGCCTCGTCCGCCACCTTGCTCTTTTCAGCGAGGTCTTCCTTGGCAACCGCCAGGTCTTTCTGCAACTGGAGCACCTTGGCGTTCAGTTCCTCGATTTCCTTCTTTCCGCATCCCACCGGGCCGGCCACCAGAAATGCCGCCAGGATCGCCCACAGCACATAACGCTTCATACACGCTCCTGATAGATTGACTATTATTGATAGAGACTTGTCCGCCACGCGAAATTCCCCGACGCAGCGTGCAGATAATACGCGGCACGGGGGGCGAGTCAATGCGCGGCGGACGGCTTCCTTACCGGTCGGGCGCGGTGCTGACGGAATTGGCGACGCCCCCGGCGGTCAAAGTGACGACAGGAGGTAATGATGCGGCTGCCTTCGCTCTATCAATTCTTCCGGCATCAGGTGAGCCACGGCTTTCACCGCCACGGCATCGCCGAACCGGCCACGGTGGATTACGTCAGCGACATCCTGGCCCGCTTCGCGCAGTTGCGACATTTATACCCCCTGCAGGATGCGGAAGGGCGTCCGCTCGAATACATCGTGGACATGCTCGAAGCCTGGCAACAGGGCGAAGCGGCCAGTCCTTCCCGCGGGCGCTTCATCCTGCGCCATCTCGGCGAATACACCCTGTTCATGAGCGGGATTTTCCGCGAACGCCTGATGGCGCGCGGCGAGCTGGATTACTATCTGGCGCACGGGAGCAGCGCCTACTGGCGTTGCGCGGACCGTGAGCTGAATCCCCGGCAGCGGCAGGTGTACTGGCATCTGCATCAGGACTTCGGGCGCATCTCGAGCACGCTCGACAACATGCGCCGCGAGCAGTTCCCGCTCCCGCCATCCGCCGACAACATGCTGACCGCCTTCTGGCGGGTTTGAGGACCTACCGTCCGCGTGACAGGACGCCGAATTGACGGCGGTCCTTGCCATAGCGACGATCCCTCATCTGGGGGTCCCAGCGCAGCACACCGCGCCGGTCGAGATTCTGCTGGCGACGGTCAGCCTGGCGCCGATCGCCGTGCGCGAGGAAATCATAAGGTACATCGTTGTAATTCTGCACCGCCACCCACTCCATCCAATACGGGCAGTCCCAGTTGCCTCTTTGCCGCTACTGTAACATTCCGGGCGGCATGGTCCAAAGTAGCCTCTTTCCATGAACCTGCGGCCGAAGGCCGCAACGGCTCGCTTCCCTCTCCCCTCGCGGGAGAGGGAATGAGGGTGAGGGAAGAGACCGCCCGGTTCAGAGATAGCATTCGCGACAACCGCCCACAACCGGGCGGTCTCTCCCGTCAACCGAAGCAGATACCAAGCGTTGTTATAAGGATTGAAGGGCGGCGTCGTTTTGACGCTGGCAGGCCGGTGGGTCATGGCTGATGATACAGTTCCAACGCCGGACCGGCCGGTTGTCAGGGAAGGATGATGACGCGAATAGCGTGGCCGGCGGTAAACATATATCGAGGAATCACCGCTGGAGCCGACACAAGCCCTGGACCGTTTTCTCGCCGGCGTGGAGCGGCGTGCATTTGTGATGGCGCGGCTGGCGACCGGCAACGCCGACGATGCGCACGATATCGTGCAGGACGCCATGCTGACGCTGGTCAGCCGCTACGCCAGCCGCGGCGAGCAGGAATGGGGACCGTTGTTTCATACCATCCTGCAAAGCCGGATTATCGATTGGCACCGGCGCAGCAAGGTGCGCAACCGGCTGCGGGTCTGGTTCGGCAAGCGCGACGAAGATGACGAGGACGATCCGCTGCAGAACATCGTTGACGGCCGCAGCCCCGATCCGCCGGCGCAGCTCAAAGACAAGCAGGCGATGGCGGCGCTGGAGGCAGCGATACACAAACTGCCGCCGCGTCAGCAGCAGGCCTTCCTGCTGCGGGCGTGGGAAGGGCTGGACGTGGCGCAGACGGCGCATGCCATGAAATGCTCGGAAGGCAGCGTCAAAACACATTACTCGCGCGCGGTGCATACGCTGCGCGAACAGTTGGAGGACCATTTGTAGCCATGGAAACCGAAGAAAAATTTTTGAAGGACGCGAAGCGCGCGCTCGATGCAGCCGAGAAGCATCTCGACGCCGGCACTGTCGCGCGCCTGCGCGCCGCGCGCCGCGAGGCGATCGAGCAAGGCCTGTCCAAGCCGGCCCGCGCGCGCCCAGGCTGGCTGCTGCCGGTGGGCGGCTTCGCCACCGCCGGCATCGTACTCGCCGTGGCCGGTCTGCTGTGGTTCTCGGCCCCGAATGGCAATCTCATGCAGGCCAGCCTGGGTGACATCGAGTTGCTCGCCGCTGACGAACATCCGGATTTCTTCACCGAGCTGGAATTCTATGAATGGCTCGAAGGCAGCGAGGATGCCGTTTAAGCCGCTGATTGCCGCTGTCGCGCTGGCGTTGCCTCTGGCAACGGCCGCGGCGAACAAGCCGGAGGCCGCCGACATGGAGCTGATCGAATTTTTAGGAAGCCTTGAAACCAAAGGCGATTCGGGAAAGGAAATCCTGACCGCCATCGATACCGGCCTGCTCCCGGATTTGCCGGAGGAACCGCCTTATGATGAATAGAGCCTGTTTCAAA
>MFTB01000091.1 GCA_001785195.1 Candidatus Muproteobacteria bacterium RIFCSPHIGHO2_12_FULL_60_33 | reverse complement strand
CCGTTTGTCGAGGTGAATGATTCGCTGACGGGGCTGATATTTTCTAGCCTCGATCAAAAAAGGAGTTTTTCAACAGAATAGGTCGAAAGCGGACAAACTATGGTTTCTTGCAAGCATGAATTGTCCGGAACGGACAGACCATTTATGTGCACAGGAGCTTACGAGTTAATAGGAATGGCCGTGTCGTTTCTTATTTCTGCATTCAATTTGCCTGCTCGGCCGCCATGTCGAAGGCGGCCTGGGCGCCCTGGCGGTCGCCGCGTTTCAGGCGTGCTTCACCGATCAGGCGCCAGTTCTCGGCGCGCAAGGCCTTGTTGGTTCCCGCCCAGCTGTTTGACCGGGTTGCCATACCCTCCGCCTGCTGATACTGCCCTTGCTGCAAGCGTAGCTTGGCCAACTCCTGCCACAGGACAGGATTACGCGGTTCGATGCGCAGCGCCCGCTCCAAGGGCGCCACCGCGGCGTCGAGTTTTCCGTTGGCGATGTCGGCCCGCGCGCTGTCCATCAATGCCACCACCGCGCTGTTATCCGACACTTCCGGTGTTGACGGGAGAAACCCGGCGCAGCCAGCAATCATCGCTGCTGTCGCGAGAAACAAAACAGTGGAATACTGCTTGCTCATTCAAATAACCTCTCGAACCAGTTTTTAAGGGAACGCGCCGGTGAATGCGCCGCGCAGGGCGCGGTTTCCATCGGCGCCGACCCGCGAATGAAGGGTAACTCAACAGCTCCCTGGCAATTCCCGTCCGCACGCAGGCCGGTGGCGGAATCAATCCAACTCCATTCAATATTTTCCGGCGTGGGTGGAACAAGCGGGTCGGGATCGAGCCGCGCCATCATCTCGCCCCACACGGTCATGGCCCCGCCCGCGCCGGTCATGTTGACCGGCTGATTGTCGTCACGACCGATCCATACCACCGCCAGACGATCGCCGGTATAACCCGCGAACCAGCTGTCGCGCAAGTCGTTGGTGGTACCGGTCTTGCCGGCAAGATGAAGATCCGGAGACAGATATTTTTTCAAGGCATCGGCCGTGCCCTCACGCACCACCGCCTGCAGCCCATGGGTCACCAGATATGCCGGCCCCGGCTCGATGACTTGTTCCACCGAAAGCGGATAGCGTTGCAGCGGTTGGCCATCCGCCATCAGCACCTCGCGAATGGCGCGCAGCGGTACAAGAAATCCGCCGCTGGCGAATGTCTGATACATCTGGGTGACTTCCAGCGGGCTCAGGCTGTCCGCGCCCAGCAGGCTCGAGGCATAGGCGTTCAGGTCGCGCTCGACACCGAGGCGGCGCGCATTGTCCATGATGCGACGCACTCCCAGCGCCAGGCCCAGGCGCGCCGTGGAGACATTATTGGAATTGGCCAAGGCGATACGCAGTGGGATCTGACCGTGAAATTCCTTGTCATAGTTCTGCGGTTCCCAGTCGCTGGTCCCGCGTTCACGCCAGACGAGCGGACTGTCATCGAGCAGGGTCGCCAGCGTATAGGAGTCCGGTTGCTCCAGCGCGGTCAGGTAGATGACCGGTTTCATCAGCGACCCGACCGGACGCGCGGCATCGAGTGCCCGGTTGAACCCTTCGAAGCGCGTATCGCGACCGCCCACGAGCGCCTGCACCTCGCCGTTCTGCGAGTGGCTGACCACGACCGCGCCTTCCAGCGCCTTCGGCGGGATGCGCCGGTCCTTCTCCAGCTGCGTGAGGCGGCTGGTAAGGGCGCGTTCGGCGCTGGTCTGCACCAGCGGGTCGAGCGTGGTGAATATCTGCAAGCCTTCGGAACGCAGATCTTCCTCGCGGTAATCCCGTCGTAGTTGGCGATGCACAAGTTCGATAAACGCGGGGTAGGGGGAAGTTCCCTCGGGAGCCTTTTCCGCCACCCCCAGCGGGGAGGCGCGGGCTACCACGTATTGCGCCTGGGTCACGAAGTCTATCTTCCGCATTTCCTGAAGCACCAGATTGCGCCGCGCCAGCGCGCGGGCGGGATGGCGGCGCGGATCGTAATGCGATGGTCCTTTCACCAGGCCGACCAACAGCGCCGCCTGCGGGAGATCGAGGCGGGACAGCGGCCGGTCGAAATAAAAGTGACTGGCAAGGCCGAGCCCATGAATGGCGCGGTTGCCGTCCTGGCCGAGATATATTTCATTCGCGTAGGCTTCCAGGATTTCGTCCTTTGAGTAATGCAATTCCAGAAGCATCGACATCATCACTTCCGTGAATTTGCGCCGCAACGTACGTTCGGGCGTCAGAAAGAAATTCTTCACAAGCTGTTGCGTCAGGGTGCTGCCTCCCTGCACACCACCGCCGCTTAATATTGAGACCAGCGCGCGCGCCGTGCCGCGCGCGGAAAATCCATGATGAGCATAGAATTGCCGGTCTTCAATGGCGACCAGCCCCTTGACCAGATGCGGCGGTATCTCGTCGAACTTCACCAGCACGCGGTCTTCGTTGTGCGCCGGATATATGCCTCCGATCGGCACCGGATCCAGCCGCGCCAATGTCACCGGTTTGCCGGTGGCGCGATTGGTCAGGGTGCTCAAATGTCCGCCATCGAAGTCGGCCTGCAACGGCAGGGTCGCTTGGGCCTCGTCCCAAAATGTGAACGGACGCGTGACCATGGTGAATTCGTCACCTCGACGCCGGTAACTGCCGGGGTCCTGAGGATCGGCCGCCACGTGGTAATCCAGCATGGCCAATTCCATGGTCAGTTGTTCCGGGCGCAATTTCATGCCCGGATAAAGTTCGAGTGGTCGCGCATAGACCCGCGCCGGCATGGCCCAGCGCTTGCCTTCAAACTGCGCCCGCACGGTGATATCGAGATAAAGCGCGAATCCTGACAGCAGCAGTGCCAGCGACAGCAGGGTAAAGCGCACGCGTTTGCGCGTGACAAAGTTACGGAATTTTTCAAACAAAGCACGGTCCATGGCTGCGTGGGAATAATGCCGGGTGGGCGAATCGCGATCGGTGTCGCGTGATTATACCCGGAGAACACCGGAACATAGATAGCATGGCGCGATCACCATGCATCTTTCCCGGCACGGCGCATTAGCCGAAAAATCGTGGCGGCCGCGGATTTGTCTTTTGGAAAAATTTACAGCGCAAAGGCCAGTGCGATCGGCAGGCTGATAAAACCCGCGAGATTGCCGATCAGCACAATGGAGGCCACCTTGCCCGGTTCCTGCTGGTATTGCTCGGCAACCAGATAATTGAGCACTGCCGGCGGCAGGGCGCCGAATACCAGCAGCAGGCTTGCCTGTATCGGCGTCAACTCCAGAAACGGCCGTACCAGTAGAACTATTACTACGCCGGTCAGGGGGCAGAGAACGGCTCCCAACACGCCGATGCGCCATTCCGCGAAATCGATATGCGTGAGACGCGCGCCGAGGGCAAACAGCAGCAGTGGAATGGAAGCTTGGCCCAACATGCCGATGGCCTCGCCCAGCGGTGGTGGAACTCCCCAATCCATGAGGCTGAAGGCAATACCGACGAGCGTGGCGATAACGATCGGCTGCGCCAGTATTTTAAGGAACGGCGCGCGCTGATCCATCACGTAGGTGCCGAGGGTAAAATGCAGGCCGGTCTCGACGAGGAACAGCACCACTGCCGCCGGCAGGGCCTGTTCACCAAAGGCAAACACCGCCAGCGGCAATCCGATGTTGCCCGCATTGGTGAACATCATCGGCGGCACGAAGGTCTTGTACGAGAAGCGCGCCACCTTCGCCACCATCAATGCCAGCAGGCCCGAACCCAGAACCACGACAGCGCCGCCCAGTGCCAGCCACCCGAACTCACCGAGCTGAAAGTCCTTGCCGGAGAGCACGTGAAATATCAGCGCCGGCAACAGGATCATCATGTTGATCTGATTCGCCGCGGTCATGTCCGGCTGGCGCCAGCGGCTGTAGAGATAGCCGATCGCGACAATGGCGAATACCGGAAAGATGATGCCGATTAGACGGATAATGAGCATGGTGTGGTCGTAATGCCAATTGGAAAATCAGGCAACGGCAGGACAGGAATTTACAAACCCGGAGGTTTTTCGCTGCGCCGGTTGCATCGCCACTTCTTCCCGGTATCTTATCCGTTTTCATGCAGGAGGAGAGAGAAATGCCGGACAACAATTTGTTTAATGAAAAACCCGCATTAACGTTGGCAGCCGTCAAGAGAATCATCGCGGCGGCAGAGGCGGAGGCGCTGAAACAGGGTTGGCCCGTGGTCATCGCCGTGGTCGATGACGGTGGCCACCTGATTTGCCTGCACCGTCTCGACAATGCCCAGTTTGCCAGCGTTGAGATTGCCATTCAGAAGGCCAAGGCGGCCATGGCATTCAAACGACCAACTAAAGAATGGGAAAAGATGCTGGCCGATGGTCAACAGCGCGTGCTCAATCTGCCCGGAGTCCTGGCGTCGGAAGGGGGCGTGCCGCTGGTCTGGAAAGGTCAGATCGTCGGCGCCATTGGCGTGAGCGGTGTTAAATCATCCGAAGACGGCCAGGTTGCCCGTGCCGGCGCAGGAATTTTGGGGTGATGGAACAGATAAAATGGCTCCCCGGGACGGACTCGAACCGCCGACCCGGTGATTAACAGTCACCTGCTCTACCAACTGAGCTACCGGGGAATAAATGAAGCCCTGCTCGCTGCGCTCACTCGTCCTGCCATATGATGAGAAGCCCTGCTCGCTTCGCTCGTTCGTCTTGCCATAAGACGTCGAAGGGCGCGTATGTTATGGCGGATGGTGGGCAGGGTCAAGGTAACCGGCTATGAACAGCTCAGCGGATCGTCTTCCGAAGTTTTAGTGGAAACGCGCGGCCGGCCGGTCCAGTAGACGATCACGGCCTTGGCTTTGTCCGCGCCGCGACCGTCGCAGAAGGTAAACGTAGCAGCCCGAGAGGCCTCGCCGGAGGAATTGTATCGTACGTAGGTATATGTGTCGGTTTCGCCGTAACGTAGTGTCATGTCTCCCGCCAGCGTCTGTTGCACGCGGATTATTGCCTCATTGGTGTCCACTTCGCGGTTTTTATTGTCGTCGGCAAAGACAATCCAGCCTTCGCGCCAAGCGGCTTCATCAGAACAGGAAGCGCCATCGTTGCTTTTGCACAGGGTAACTGCGACGTTGCGTTTGATGGATTCACCTCGAGCCAGATTCAGATCTCCCATGAGTTGGTTCACCAAGGAGGTCATGCGCGCATCCTGGACCAGGCCGGTCATGCCGACGGCGCCAAGACCGACGACACCGGCGACAGCGGAAGTAACAATGAGGTCAAACAGGGAATAGCCCGCTTGGGCAAAGCGGGACTTGGCGCGTAAATGGTTACGCCGCGAGCGATGATGCGTGTGGTCCATCCTCCACCTCTGTTTGTTGTTATGGCCACCGACATGATGCGGCAGACATTTTTCAGGTTCTTTGGGCCGGTTCTGAGCATGATTATGCCTATCCGGCCCGAACCTGAAAAGCGAGGGTGGATTCGTGATGCTAAGTGGCCGTACCTAGAAGACTTTCCAGGCGGTCGAGCGCCTTGTTCAGCGACTCCATGGAGGTGGCGTAAGACAAACGCAGGTGGCCTTCGGCGCCAAAGGCCGAGCCGGGTACCAGCGCCACTTCAGCTTTATTCAGAAGATATTCGGCCATTTCGGCGTCGTTGTTCACGCCGGCCGTGGCGGCAATGGCCTTGCTGAAATCCGGGAACGCATAAAATGTTCCCTGCGATGGCAGGCAACGTATCCCCTGAATCCGGTTTAATCGGCTGACGACGCGATCGTGCCGTTCCTTGAAGGCGCGCACCATCGGCGCGATGCAGCCTTGATCGCCATTCAATGCCGCTTCGGCGGCGACCTGCGCGATGGAGGTCGGATTGGATGTGCTCTGTGACTGAATCTTGTGCATGGCCGCGATGAGGGGCTTCGGCCCGGCGGCATAGCCGATGCGCCAGCCGGTCATGGCATAAACCTTGGAAACGCCATTCAGCACCATGGTGCGATCCTTCAGATCGGGGCAGGCATTGAGAATGTTACTGAAGGGTTCGTTCGTCCACAAAATATGTTCGTACATGTCATCCGTGGCAATCAACACCTGCGGATGCCGGCGCAGCACCTCACCCAACGCCG
>MFTB01000090.1 GCA_001785195.1 Candidatus Muproteobacteria bacterium RIFCSPHIGHO2_12_FULL_60_33 | reverse complement strand
CATGCGCGTGCCTCTCTTGTGGTGACTGACACGCGTGCATTTTAACACCGTTTATCATGAACGGGATTGATTTGGGCAACAGGCCGGTTTGACCCCGCACCTAGCCAGGGGCTTTGTATCTTGCTGCCGGTTAACCGATACACTGTAACCGCCAATCAATATGCCGCGATCAGTGCCCTGGATAGGTGCGGGGTTTGACCTGATGCGGCCCAATCGTTAGAATTGCCGGCCTTTCAGCGGTCTTTTTCCGCTTTTATTCAGCCCGACGGGGCACGCAGGAGTCGAATTCATGTACGCGGTTATTCAAAACGGCGGCAAGCAATACCGGGTCGCGCCCGGCGATGTCATCCGGGTGGAAAAACTGGATGTCGCCGAAGGCCAGTCGGTGGATCTCAATCCGGTCCTCATGGTGAGCGACGATCAGGGCGCGCGTATCGGTAACCCGGTGTTGGCGGGCGCGAGCGTGACAGCCAAGGTGAAGAGTCACGGACGGGCGGACAAAGTCAAGGTGTTCAAGATGCGCCGACGCAAGCACTATCGCAAGACCCAGGGCCACCGTCAGTACTACACCGAACTTGAAATAACGGCCATTAAATAAAATAGATTCTTACCAACTCCCCCTCTCCCAAAGTGAAGGGGTGCGCGCGTAGCGCGCAACGGCTCGCTCCCTTCTCCCCTTGAGGGAGAAGGGGTGGGGATGAGGGGTAAGAGCGCGAAGCAAGGAGTTTCCCCCTCCCCATCCCTCCCCCGCGAGGGGGAGGGTGTATAAGTTAAAGAGGTTTTAGCTATGGCACACAAAAAAGCAGGCGGTAGTTCACGCAACGGCCGGGATTCCCATTCGCAGCGACTTGGTGTTAAGCGCTACGCCGGTGAGGAGGTTCTGGCAGGCAATATTATCGTCCGCCAGCGCGGTACTGAGTTTCATCCAGGCATGAACGTCGGCATCGGCAAGGATGACACATTGTTCGCCAAGGTCGATGGCCGGGTGAAATTCGATATCAAGGGGCCGCGCAGCCGCAGAACGGTAAGTATCATCCAGGGCTGACCCGCTTACGCACGCATTGAAAAACCCCGCCCTGGCAACACGGCGGGGTTTTTTATTTTTGTATATCTTTAACCGCAGATAAGCGCAGATTGGTATAAATTGATGAACGCAGATAAGGCCGAGTGGGAAGCAAATCATTGACCTTTTAATAAATCAGCGTTTATCAATCATAATCTGCGTTCATCTGCGGTCCCTGAAATCATATGAAATTTGTTGACGAAGCCACCATCCGCGTCGAAGCCGGTGCCGGCGGCAACGGCGCGCTGTCGTTTCGGCGCGAGAAGTTCATCCCGCGCGGCGGACCGGACGGCGGCGACGGCGGCAATGGCGGGAGCGTTTATCTGATCGGACAGGAAGGTCTCAATACGCTCGCCGACTTCCGCCATACCCGCGTGTTCCGCGCCGAGAAGGGCGCCAAGGGCGGCGGGTCCAATTGCACCGGAAAATCCGCCAAGGATATTTATATACAGGTTCCTTTGGGTACGCGCGTGATGGATGCCGAGGCCGAGGAACTGATCGGCGAGATCACCCGCCATGGCGAGTCGCTGCTCGTGGCCCACGGTGGCAAGGGCGGTCTCGGCAACACGCGATTCAAATCGAGCACGAATCGCACTCCGCGACGCACAACGCCCGGCAAGCCTGGCGAACATCGCGAGCTGGCGTTTGAGCTTCAGGTGTTGGCCGATGTCGGCCTGCTCGGAATGCCCAATGCCGGCAAGTCCACCTTGCTCCGGGCGGTGTCGGATGCGCGCCCCAAGGTGGCGGACTATCCTTTCACCACCCTGCATCCGCATCTGGGCGTGGTGCGCGTCGGCGAACTCCGCAGTTTCGTGATGGCCGATATCCCCGGACTTATCGAAGGTGCCGCCGAAGGCGCGGGTTTGGGACATCAGTTTCTCCGGCATCTGTCGCGTACGCGCATACTGTTGCATTTGGTGGATATGGCGCCGCTGGAACCGGACGCCGACCTCGCGGCAAGGATCAAGGCCATCGAGGCGGAGCTTAAAAAATTCAGCGATGTGCAGGGACGCACAAGTGTCGGTCGCTCTCAGCATCCTGCTTCTCACGACACTCGTACATCCCTCTACAGCGCGGGGGCGGCAGGGATGCCGGGAGCAACCCCACAGCTCGCCAGGCGGGAGCGTTGGCTGGTGCTGAATAAAATGGATCTCCTTCCCGAGGCTGAACGCGAGATGCGCGTCAGCCGTCTTCTTAAAAAGCTGAAATGGAAACGCCCGGTGTATAGAATCTCCGCCATCGGTGGCAAAGGCTGTCGCGAGCTGACCATGGACCTGATGCGGCGGCTGGAGCAGCTTAAGGGTGCGTAATAAAATGGATGGACTTCAGCGCTCGACCCCCACCCCCACCCTCCCCCTGGAAGGGGGAGGGAAAGGGAGGGGGTGCTGCATCTCTTATTGTTAGGCGCTCAAGAAGAAAACCGACAACCACAACGAATATTGAACATGAGCCATAATCCGCGCAATTCGCTGAAGAACAAGCGCCGAATCGTAGTAAAAATCGGCAGCGCCCTGCTGACGCGCGACGGCCAGGGCCTGAACAGCGAAGGTATTCATGACTGGGCGGCGCAGCTCTCGCAGGTGTGCGGCCGCGGCATGGAGGTGGTGCTGGTCAGTTCCGGGGCCGTGGCCGCCGGCATGCAGCGCCTGGGCCGCCGTGTGCGCCCGCACGCGCTGCATGAATTGCAGGCGATGGCGGCGGTCGGACAGATGAATCTGGTCCAGGTTTACGAATCCGCTTTTCAGCGTCATGGTCTGCACACGGCGCAGGTGCTGCTGACCCATGACGATCTGACCAACCGCACGCGCTATCTCAACAGTCGCACCACGCTGCGTACCTTGCTCGGCTTTGGCGTTATCCCCATAGTGAATGAAAACGACACGGTCGCCACGGAGGAAATCCGTTTTGGCGACAACGATACCCTGGCGGCGCTGGTCGCCAATCTCATCGAGGCGGATTTGTTGTTGATTCTTACCGACCAGCATGGTCTGTACGAGCGTGATCCACGCCAGGACCCGGGCGCAAAACTGCTGGTGGAAGGCAACGCCGGCGATCCACAATTGCTTACGATGGCCGGTGGTTCTGGCGCGCTCGGACGTGGCGGCATGCGTTCCAAGCTGCTGGCGGCGGAAAAGGCGGCGCGCTCGGGCGCCTCGACGGTGATTGCCTCGGGGCGGGAGAAAAACGTGATTACGCGCGTGCTGGACGGTGAGACGATTGGCACGCATCTTCACGCCGCGCAGGGCCGCGTGGCGGCGCGCAAGCAGTGGCTGGCGGGCCAGGCCCGGGCCGCGGGAAAACTCAAGCTCGATGCGGGTGCGGTCAAGGTCATCCGTGACAGTGGCAAGAGTTTATTGCCCGTGGGTGTGAAGGCCGTGGAGGGGATATTCACGCGCGGCGAAATTGTTTCCTGTCTCGACCCCGAAGGCCATGAAGTGGCGCGCGGGCTGGTGAATTACAGTTCGGAAGAGGCCGGGCGCATAATAGGGAAAGCCAGTGACAAGATCGAATCGATTCTGGGTTATGTGGATGAGCCCGAATTAATTCATCGGGATAATATGGTTGTGCTGTAAGTGAAGATTGAGAGCATGTAACACTTCAGCGATTTACCCTCACCCCAACCCTCCCCCTGGAAGGGGGAGGGAGAGGGAGGGGGTGCGGCGTCTTAATTTTTTTGAACGATAAAACAAAAAGGCCGGTGATGCCGGCCTTTTTTCTGTACCAATGACTGAAATAAATTACGCCAGCGTGCGCAACTGTTGGTTGAGACCGCTCTTGTAGCGCGCGGCGGCGTTCTTGTGAACCAGGCCTTTGCCGACCAGGCGATCGATGACGGAAGCCGCTTCGCGGTAGGCCTGCTGCGCCGCGGATTTGTCCTTGGAGGCAACGGCGGTGCGGACTTTCTTGATCTGGGTGCGCAGCTCGGTGCGTTGACCGGTGTTACGCGCGCGATGCACCTCAGCTTGACGCGCGCGTTTCTTTGCCTGTGCGGTATTGGCCAAAACAATTCTCCTGAAATAGCCCCGAAAGGCCGGCAACTATGCTGATTTCAGGCGTGTTTGTCAATCCCGCCCCGCACCTATCCAGGAGCTTTGTATCCTGCTACCGATTGACCGTTACACTGTAAAAGTCAATTAATATGCAGCGATACGTGCTCCTGGTTAGGTGCGGGGTGCGGGAGGTCTGCGACATCCTGTATTATCGCCAGCCACATGGGGTCACGCCACTAAAGCGCATCCGTGAGCCGCAAGCTCCTTAAATCCACGGCCGTCACCGGCGGTATGACCCTGCTGTCGCGGATCAGCGGTCTCATCCGCGATATTTTTTTCGCAAGCCTCATCGGCGCCGGCACCGGCGTGGCGGCCGATGCCTTCTACGTCGCCTTCCGCATCCCCAATTTCCTGCGTCGCATTTTCGGCGAGGGCGCATTCTCCCAGAGCTTCGTGCCGGTGTTCGCCGAATACAAGACCCGGTACGCGGCCGACGAGGCCAAGGCCTTCGTCGATCACATGGCGGGCATACTTGGCGCCATTCTCTTTATCGTCACGCTCGTCGGCGTGATCGCCGCCCCCATTCTGGTGATGGTGCTGGCGCCCGGATTCCTCGACGAGCCGCAGAAGTACGGTTTGACCGTACAGATGTTGCGCATTACCTTTCCGTATATTTTCTTCATCTCGCTGGTGGCGATGGCGGCGGGCATACTTAATACTCATGGCCGTTTCGGCGCCGCCGCTTTCACGCCGGTGTTGCTCAATCTCTCGCTCATCGGCGCGGCCGTGTGGCTGGCCCCGCGCATGGACGAGCCGGTCCTGGCGCTGGCCTGGGGTGTTTTCATTGCCGGGGTGGTGCAGTTGCTGTTTCAGATACCGTTTCTACGGGGGATCCGGATGCTGCCGCGCCCGCGTTTGCATGTGCGCGAGCGTCACCACGGCGTGGCGCGCGTATTCAAGCTGATGTTGCCCGCGATCTTCGGTGTCTCGGTGGCGCAGATCAACATGCTGGTGAATACCCTGCTGGCCTCGTTCCTGATCACCGGTAGTGTCTCGTGGCTCTATTATTCCGACCGGCTCATGGAGTTCCCATTGGGTGTGTTCGGCATTGCGTTGGCTACCGTGATTCTTCCCAGCCTGGCGCGTCGTCACGCCAACAATTCGCACGAGGAATTTTCGCATCTGCTCGACTGGGGTCTGCGCTGGGTTTTTCTGATCGCGGTTCCGGCCTCGGTGGCGCTGGTGATCCTTTCCGGGCCGTTGTTAGCGACCTTTTTTTATTTCGGAAAGTTCAGTGTCAACGATGTTCATATGAGCGCCAGCGCGCTCATGGCGTTCTCTTTCGGTCTGCTGGGTTTTATTTTGATCAAGGTGCTGGCGCCGGGGTTCTACGCGCGCCAGGACACGACAACGCCCATGCGCATTGGTGTGGTTTCCCTGGCGGTCAATATTTTGCTGAGCCTGTTGCTGGTGCTTCCGTTGAAGCACGTCGGATTGGCGCTGGCGATTTCACTGGCGGCGTTTGTCAATGCCGGTGTGCTTTTCTTAACGTTGCGCCGGCACAATGTGTATCGTCCTTCTCCGGGATGGGCTGTTTTTCTCACGCGCATCAGCCTTGCCAGTATCGTGATGGGCGCGGTCCTCGTCTGGGGGGTGGGTGATCTTGATTCATGGTTGCGGGCCCCGGCGCTGGAGCGGGCAACCCGTTTGTCAATTTGGGTAGTCACAGGCGCAGCAGTGTATTTATTGACCGTCATGGCTTTCGGAGTACGATTGGCACAGTTACTGCTTAAGAAGGGGGAGGGGGCAAAAGTCGATGACTAGCGCAGCTCAGATATATCAGATTTCGGCCTGCAACAATCCGCGCGTGTTCACGCTGTCGGAGGCCGAAGATCTGTTTCCGCTGATGTGGAAGATCACCGAAGAGGCCTATCGCGAGTTGGAACCCGTGCGCCGTGCGCTCGAGGCGATGGTGCCGAGCAATCCCCAGGTGCGCATGGTCGAAAAACAGTACGAAGCGGTCGTCCGGCGCTGGATGGGCAAGATGGAGCGGCTCGGGCTGGTGGTCAAGGGGCTGTGGCTGGCGGATTTCGACACCGGCGATGGCTATCTCTGCTGGAAATTTCCGGAACTGCGCATTGGCCACTACCACAGTTATCACGAAGGTATCGGCGGACGCCGTCCGCTGCAGGATATCATCGAAGAACTCGACCCGGACTGGGCGCATCTGTAGATTTCCCGTTGTTCCTTGCTTGTTCTCGCGTGCGCGAGACGGTAACCTTCCCTGTTTTCCCAGACTGAAATCTGAGCGGTCCCATGGAGTTCATACGCGGGTGGCATAACCTCAAGCCGCAGCATCGCGGGTGTGTCGCCACGATCGGAAATTTTGACGGCGTCCACCTTGGCCACCAGGCGGTGATCGGTCAGCTGGCGGAGAAGGGTCAGGAACTCGGTTTGCCCACCCAGGTGATTCTGTTCGAGCCGCAGCCGCAGGAATTCTTTCAGCCGCAAGCGGCCATCCCGCGCCTGACGCGCCTGCGCGAAAAACTGCAGGCGCTGCGCCGCTACTCGGTGGATCGCGTGCTGTGCCTGCGCTTCGATGCCGGATTTGCCGCCTTGGAACCGGAGCAGTTCATCCAGCGCCTGCTGGTGGACGGACTCCAGGTACGCTATCTCGTCGTCGGCGACGATTTCCGTTTCGGCCGCCAGCGACGGGGAGATTTCGCCATGTTGGCGGCTGCCGGCCGTAAGCATGGTTTCCAGGTTGTGAACATGCATACCGTGACGATCGACGATGAACGCGTTTCAAGTACGCGCATTCGTGCGGCGCTGGCGGGCGGGGATCTGGTGTTGGCGGAGAAGCTGCTGGGACGGCCATACCGCCTGTGCGGGCGCGTGGCGCATGGCGACAAGCTCGGCCGCACCCTTGGATTTCCGACCGCCAACATCCATCTGCATCGCAAGGTGACGCCCATCAAGGGCATCTTTGCCGTGGAGGTGTTTGGACTTAAAACCGAGCCGATCGCCGGCGCGGCCAACATCGGTACGCGCCCCACGGTTGGTGGAACGCGCACTTTGCTGGAGGTGCATCTGCTCGATTTCAGCGATGACATTTATGGCGCCTACGTACATGTGAATTTTCTGCGCAAGTTTCGCGATGAAAAACGCTTCGATTCGCTGGACGAACTGCGCCACTGGATCGAAAAGGACGTCGTGGATGTGCGCGCGTTTTTTCAGGACTACCATCCCGCGCGCGGCAAGAATTCCGGACGAGATAAGAACGCAAATGAAAATTCTGGCGCGAATACCAATGTTCCCCTCTCCCCGCAGGGGAGAGGGAGAGGGTGAGGGGCGATGTTGAGGTACTCTCCATCGGTCCGTTCGCGCGTTTGCGGTTTGAGGCAACGACAAACAGATGCCGAGCGAAAATTGTGGAAGTTTCTACGTGCGCGTCAATTAAATAAGGCTAAATTCAGACGTCAATATCCGATTGGTCAATTCATCGTAGATTTTTGTTATCCAGAACACCGCTTGGTGGTGGAGCGTGATGGAGGACATCATGCAGCTCAGGTACAGAAAGACGAGCGACGGACCCAAATCATAGCGCAACATGGTTATCAGATCCTGCGTTTTTGGGATAATGAAGTTTTAAAAAATATCGAGGCAGTTTTACAAGCGATTTTCTCTTTTATGCAGAACCCTCACCCTAACCCTCTCCCTGAAAGGGAGAGGGAATTATCAAATTCGTCTTTAACTTGGCAAAAGTAGGAATGACGAACGACTATAAAAATACGCTGAATCTCCCGCAGACGGATTTTCCCATGAAGGCCAACCTGGCGGCGCGCGAGCCGGAGGTCCTCCAACGTTGGCAGGAACTCAATCTCTACGGCAAGCTGCGCGAGCAGGGGCACGGCCGTCCGAAATATGTCCTGCATGACGGTCCGCCTTACGCCAACGGCGACATCCATATCGGCCATGCCGTCAACAAGATTCTCAAGGACATCATCGTCAAGTCCCGGACCCTGAACGGATTCGACGCGCCCTACGTGCCGGGTTGGGATTGTCATGGATTGCCCATCGAGCATGCCGTCGAGAAAAAAATCGGCAAGGCCGGCGTCCAGGTCGAGCCGTCGAAATTCCGCCAGGCCTGCCGTGAATACGCGCGCGCGCAGGTGGACCGGCAGCGTGAGGACTTCATCCGTCTGGGCGTGATCGGCGACTGGGAGCGGCCTTATCTCACGATGGATTTCGCTGTCGAGGCCGATATCATCCGCGCGCTCGGACGGATAATTGCCAACGGCCACGTGATGCGGGGCCACAAGCCGGTGCACTGGTGCAGCGACTGCGGTTCGGCGCTGGCCGAGGCCGAGGTCGAATACATGGACAAGACGTCGCCCGCCATCGACGTGCGTTTTGCCGTGGTGGACCCGGCGGCGTTTCTGGCGCGTTGCGAACATGCCGCGGGACACGCGGGCGAGGGACCGGTTCATGTCGTGATCTGGACCACGACACCGTGGACGCTGCCTGCCAACCAGGCGGTCGCGCTGCACCCGGACCTGGAGTATGTGCTGTTGCAGTGTTCCAGCACCCAAGGGCACGAGCGTTTGCTGATCGCCGATCCTCTGGTCAAGGACGTGATGGCGCGCTACGGCATCGATCAGTACCGCGTCGTGGCCAATTGCCGCGGCAAGGATCTGGAAGGCGTAAAGCTCAAGCACCCGTTCTACGCACGCGAGGTGCCGATCATCCTTGGCGAACATGTAACCACCGATGCCGGCACCGGTGCGGTACATACGGCGCCGGGACACGGCCTGGAAGACTACGTGGTCGGCGGGCGTTATGGGCTCGCGGTGGACAATCCGGTCGGCGAGGATGGCAAGTTTCTGCCCGGCACGGAACTCTTTGCCGGCGAGCATGTGTTCAAGGCCAATGATCATGTCGTCGAAGTGCTCAAGGTGCGTGGCGCGCTGTTGCACGTGACCGCGCTCAGCCACAGTTATCCCCACTGCTGGCGCCACAAGACGCCGATCATTTTCCGCGCCACGTCCCAGTGGTTTATCAGCATGGAGCGGCTGCGCGAACCGGCCCTGCGCGCCATCGTGGGCGTCAGCTGGGTACCGGATTGGGGCCAGACACGCATCCAGGGCATGATCGAAAACCGCCCGGATTGGTGTATTTCCCGCCAGCGCGCCTGGGGTGTGCCGATCCCGCTGTTTGTGCACCGGCAGACGGGCGAAGCGCACCCGAATACCGACCGCTTGATCGAGGAAGTCGCCAGGCGTGTGGAAAAACAGGGCATCGATGCCTGGTTCGAGCTGAAACCGCAGGACCTGCTCGGCGCGGAGGCCGATCAGTACGAGAAGGTCAGTGACACCCTCGATGTCTGGTTCGATTCCGGGGTGACGCACACCTGCGTGCTGGAACGCCGGCCGGAGCTTCCGTTTCCCGCTGATTTATATCTCGAAGGATCGGATCAACATCGCGGCTGGTTCCAGTCATCGCTGCTGACCTCGGTAGCGATGCATGGGAAAGCCCCTTATAAGAGTGTCCTGACGCATGGATTTACCGTAGATGCCAAGGGCCGAAAGATGTCCAAGTCGCTCGGCAACGTGATCGTGCCGCAGAAGGTCATCAAGGTCATGGGCGCGGATATCCTGCGCCTGTGGGTGGCGGCGACCGACTATCGCGCGGAGATGAGCATTTCCGACGAGATTCTCACGCGCATGGCCGATTCCTACCGGCGTATCCGTAATACCACGCGTTATTTTCTGGCCAATCTCTCTGGTTTTGATAACTCCTCGTTGTTGCCAATCAAGGATATGCTGGCCCTGGACCGGTGGGCATTGCAGCGGGCATTTGATCTGCAAAAAGTTGTGATGGAGGCCTATGAAAACTTTCAGTTTCATCTGATCTATCAACAACTACATCAGTTCTGTGTCGTGGATATGGGTGGTTTTTATCTCGACATCCTCAAAGACCGGATGTATACCATGCCCACGAAAAGTCGCGGTCGCCGTTCGGCTCAAACCGCGATGTATCATATTCTGCAGTCGCTGGTGCGCTGGCTGGCGCCGGTGTTGTCCTTCACCGCCGAGGAAATCTGGCGCTACATACCGGGAAAACGTGGAGACTCCGTATTCCTGGAAAAATGGTATTCATTGCCCGGGCTACCCGATGGCGCCGTTGACCGCGTTTTCTGGGGCGAGGTGATCACCGTGCGCCAGGCGGTGGCCAGGGAACTGGAGAAACTTCGTGTTGCCGGCAATATCGGTTCCGGCCTCGATGCGGAAGTGGATATTTATTGCGATGCCTCCTGGCAGGAGCGGTTGCGCCGACTCGGAGATGAATTGCGATTTGTATTCATTACTTCCTACGTGCGCGTGCATCCTTTGTCTGAGAAGACTTCCGATGCAGTGGAAACCGAAATCAAAGGATTAACGGTTCAGGTTGCCGCCTCGGCCTTCACCAAATGCATTCGCTGCTGGCATCACCGCGAGGACGTCGGCATCAATAAGGAACATCCGCAAATCTGCGGGCGCTGTGTGCAGAATGTCACCGGCCCGGGCGAGACAAGGAACTACGCCTGATGTGGCCGATCAGAAATGATCGCGTGCGCAGCACGCAACGGCTCCGATCTTACGGAACTCCCCTCTCCCGCTTGCGGGAGAGGGGTCGGGGTGAGGGTTCCTTCTCCCCTTGCGGGAGAAGGGGTGGGGATGAGGGGTGATGGCGCGCATGAATCAGTGCTCAAATTACCGCGATAATTCCCGATGACTATTATGTGGCGCTACCTGTGGATTGCCGTGCTTGTCCTCGTCTTCGATCAGCTGACAAAATTCGCTGCCACGAATTTCTTGACACAACACGGCGAGGTGAATCTCGCGCCGTTCCTGAATCTTGTGCTGGTTCATAACACCGGCGCGGCATTCGGTTTTCTGAGCAGCGCGGGGGGCTGGCAGAATATTTTTTTCATTGTCGTTGCCGTCAGTGTGTGTGTTTTCATTCTGTGGATGATCTGGCGCATGGACAGCCAGGACAGGCTTCTCGCCGTCGGACTAATGTTGGTTTTGGGCGGCGCGCTGGGCAACCTCACCGATCGTCTGATCCATGGTTATGTAATTGATTTCATTGATGTCTATTATCGGACCTGGCATTGGCCGGCGTTCAATGTGGCGGATTCGGCCATTACCATGGGTGCCGTGTTGCTGGTCGTGGATGCCCTGGGTTCCGGACGCCGGCATAAACATTAATCCATGTTTTTATAGGCCGTTGACTGCCTGTCGATGGAAAATGGATTTACCGGCGCTAGACTGAGAATGACTGGGTAAACCAGCAGAAGACCCCTGACCCGTTGTAATTTCCTTGAGAAGGAGTTTCTTGATGCGTACTTTTATTAAATCCTGTTTTTCAGTGGCAGTGGCGGGCCTGCTGACGGTCTCCCTGCAGGCCAGTGCCGCAGAATCGGCCATGAGCAAGAATAAGAACGAGCCTTTGGAGAAATGCAAGACTGACTGTCTTAGCATCAAGGACGCTACGGCATACGAAGGTTGCATGGTGCAATGCAATAAAACCTACCAGAGCACGACCCCGGCCCTGCCGACGAATAAAAAATAAGTTCTTTTTTTCTACCAGACCCGGCCAGGCCGGGCCTGGCTTTTCTGCCATCGCATTTCACCGCTTGTCCCTTCTGGATTTCGGGGCGAGGACGGTGCCTTGCCCTGATGACAGGCATAAAACGGGGTATCATGACGCCCATGCAGGTATATCTGGCCAATCCCCGCGGCTTCTGCGCCGGTGTCGAGCGCGCGATAGAGATCGTCGAGCGCGCGCTCGAAATGTTCGGCGCGCCGATCTATGTACGACATGAAGTCGTCCACAACCGGTTCGTGGTGGACGATCTGCGCGCCAAGGGCGCCGTTTTTGTCGATGAGCTGGATCAGGTCCCGGCGGGGGCGACGGTGATCTTCAGCGCGCATGGCGTTTCCCGCGCGGTGCGCGAGGAGGCCGCCCAGCGGGGGCTGCGCATCTTTGACGCCACCTGTCCGCTGGTGACCAAGGTGCACATGGAAGTGGCGCGCCATCGGAGCAACGGGACGGAATGCATTCTGATCGGACACGCCGGTCACCCCGAAGTGGAGGGCACGATGGGACAGGCCGACGGCGGGATGCATCTTGTTGAATCGGTCGAGGACGTTGCCAGACTTCAGGTGAAAGATGAACAAAACCTCTCATACGCAACCCAGACCACCCTGTCCATGGACGACACGGCAAAAATCGTAAACGCCTTGCGCGCACGTTACCCGAATATCAAAGGCCCGAAAAAAGACGATATCTGTTACGCCACGCAGAACCGCCAGGACGCGGTGAAGGCCTTGGCGAGATCGGTCGATGTGATGCTGGTGGTCGGCTCGCGCAACAGCTCCAATTCCAACCGCCTGCGTGAAGTGGCGGAGGGGCAGGGGATCCGCGGTTACATGATAGACGGGCCGAGTGACATCCGACGGGAATGGCTGGCTGGCGTGCAGAAAATTGGATTGACGGCCGGCGCCTCGGCGCCGGAGGATCTGGTGCAGCAGGTGGTCACGCGGTTACGGGAATGGGGCGCGGTAGTTGTCGAGGAGCAGCAGGGAAAAACCGAGAATATTTCTTTTCCTGTGCCCAAAACATTACGTACAAATATTATTTAATAATCCGGTATTTTATGGTTCGCCGGTACCGGCCGGATTAATCATTTATCCGACCACTTATTCAGATAAGGCCCCTGGGTAGTGTCATTCGGTGCATTGGTGTTGGCTCTATCCCAGGATTTTTCACCCCTGGAGGTGATTCTGAGTCTACCGTTATTGGCCTGACGTCCTGTCACGCCCGCTCCATTCGGATTGGCTTGCAGGGTAAAACAGGTGGTGATGGGACAGGCGCCAGCGCTGGCGGTCGGGGTGACCAGGGTAAGTTCATAATGCAAGTCTGGAGAGAGCACTGGCGCGGCGGCTGCAAGACCGAGCACGCCCGCGGCGCAATTCCGGGCACCCGTCAGTGTCCCCGCATAAGTGCTGCAATCCGAATAAAACTTTTCTTGTTGAGCGGCCGCATTGGTGAGAGCGATCTGCGCATCCGACCGCCGGGTCTGGACCATGTATTTGGTGTAACCGGGATAGGCGATCGCGGCGAGGATGCCGATAATCACCACCGTAATCATCAGTTCGATAAGTGTAAAACCGTATAGCCGTAGCTGTTTCATTCCGCGTTCTCTCCGAAATCATTCTCTTAAAAAGCCATCTCCTCCGGTGCGGGGGAGATGGCCTGTCACTACCTGCATTTTAGACTATTCATCGTACCAGTAGATCTTGTCCCGGGTTATCCCGCCACCGGTGCTCACCTGTTTGGGGCCCACGAGGCCGGTCACGCCGCCGTCACGGATGACGATGATGACCTCCGAAGGAATACCGCCGCCGGCAATGCCGAACCGGTCGAGCGTGCCGTCGCCATTCAGGTCGTACGCCGGCGTGCCAGTCAGCACGTTGACCTCATAATAGCGGCCTTCGCCTTCATTGGCCTGACAGGTGTTCACCGCCGTGCTGTCGTTGGCCGGGATGTAGGTGGTGAAGAAGAGTACGCCGTTGTAAATGAGCGTCTTGGCGAGCACCTTCTCGCCCACCCACGGGGTGTTCAGGCCATTGGTCAGCGTGACGTTATTTGCTTCCTTGAGGTCAATGTACCATCCCTTGCTGGTTTTGACATTGGTATCGATCTCGATCTGAAGTGTCGCCCCTGTCAGCGTGCCCAGAATGTTCGCTGTGGCGTCATACAGGTCGCCGCCAACATTATCCGTGAGCGCCGAAGGCGTGGTTGTCGGCGCGCCTGGCTTGTAGTTGTAGTCGCGGAAGGCGTAGATGCGGTTGTGCACGGCCACCTCGACCGGGCTGAAATTTGTCGTCAACATGTCCAGCGGATCCTCGCGATCGCCCGAACCGATGGTCACGAGGTCGTAGTTCTCGCTGCTCGAATAGACCGTGTCCTTGACCAGCGCCACGTCCGGCGGGTAGAAGAACTTGCGCCGGTCCTGCTTGGCGGTCGCGGCGCAACCGGTCGCCCGGGTATCGCCGCTACAGCCGACATCGGCGAACTTGTAGCCCGAGGAACCGCCAGTGCCGCCGGTGGCACCAACCTGGTTCCCCAGATCGATGCGCCACAACTGACCGCCGGTATCGCCGACATACAGCCGATCCACGGATTTGTCCCCGTTGGTATCTACACCGGCGACATCCGAGGGGATGCTGTAGGTCATGCCGGACAACACCAGATTGGCGCTGGTGTTGCTGCTGGCCCACCAGAGGCGGCTGCCATCGAACGGGTCGGCGATGTAGACGGCATTGCCCATGGAGTCGGTTCCCGCCGGTATGCCGTTGTCCTGATTGATGTCATAGCCGCCGCCGAAGATCAGCACCATTCGTGATTCGCTGTCATTCGTGAGGGCGTTTCCGTCATCACACACGCTGCCCGTACACTTGGCACGGATGCGCGTGACCTGCGGCCGCGACCAGGTCTGGCCCAACTGGGTGTAGCTGCCGCTGCCGCCCTCAATGACCCAGATCAGCTTGGGCGTGACGGTGGCGGTCTGGCTGGTCATCTTAGCCGAGGGCGTGACATCAAAGGCGTAGATATTGCCACGGATATCCGTAGCGTTCACGCCGCGGCGCATGCCGATATACATGTACACCTTGTCGTTGGCGGCCGGATCGATGATGCCGTCATTGTTGTTGTCGGTGAACAGGAAGGCGGGCGAATCATCCAGCCCGTAGATGTGATCGCCGTCCGCGTTCTGCGCCAAGGCGTATTGCTTCCGGAGCATTTCCTTGGGCATGAAGGCCCATTCTTCCGCGCCGGTGCTGTTGTCGACGATGCGCACCATGCCGTCGTTGGTGCCGACGAACAGCTTGATGATGGGCTTGGTCGGATCGGGATTGCCCAGCGCGTCATTCTCAGCGCCATAGGTGACCGCCACCGGACGGCTGTGCAGGGGGTCGGCCAAGTTCCATGGCCGGGTTTCGGTTGTGTTGCCGTCGCTGTCTTCGTCATAGGTATCCTGGCCGCGCATCCAGTTGACCAGTTTCGTGACGTCCGTGCTGGTCGTTGTTAACGGCATCCCGAGTATGGTCGGGTCGGCGACCGCCGCGTCATACACAGAGTTGCCCGCGGTGGCCACGACCGCCACCGGCGTGGCCGGAGAGGTGGAAGACAGGCCGCTGTAAGAACCGCGGTATGTGTAGAGCGTACGCGGCACCTTGGTGTCGTCCGTAATTTTCGCGCCGGCGCCGCCCAGCGTGACTTCCGGACCGTCGGCAGTGGTGCCCCAGTAACTCACGGCCGTGTTTTTGATCTTGCTGGTCTGGCTGTCGATGGCCGAGGCATTGTTGACATCGATGACTTCGCCAAAGGTGCAACCATAGGCCGCCGTATCGGCGCTGTTGCACAACTTGAAGCGTTTGATGTTGCCATCCCAGCCCATCGAGCTGGACGGCTTGAACAGGGCGAAATAGACGTCGTCACGGTTATACAGTCTGTTGAAGGCGTTTACCGACAAGCTGGGCGCGGTGAACGAGGCGTTCGCCGCCAGAATTTCCGTGATCGCGCCTTGCAAGGCGGAAGACAACTGGTCGGCGTTGTCTGCCGTGTAGTAGCTGCCACCGCCCTTGGAGGCGGTTTGCTGGAGCAGCGCCAGGCCGGAGGCCGAAATGCCGCCGCCAAACCCGATGGTATAAGTATTAACCACCTGTTTCCCGGGCAGACCGCTGTACACGTCGTTGTTGTGCATCCAGCCAGCCAGCTCATCGAGACAACTGGGGCTGTCACAGGTGCCGACGCCGGATAGCGCTTTGATATTAGTGTCCGTGCTTGTATCGTACGTGGGGTCACCGTCCGTGACGTAGATGACGTAGGCCGTCTGGCAACCGTACTTGAAGGGGGAGATATAGGTACCTGTGTTATACGCTGAGTTCCCCGCGGCGATGGCATCATAGACACCGCCGTTGTTACAGGCGGCATTCGTTACATTCTGCGCGCAGGAATCCTGGTGCGGCGTCTGCACCGGCGAGGGGTTGCCGTTGGTGACGGTCAAGCCACCGAAATAGCGGTAGGCTTCCCACATGGTTTCCGCCAAGGGGGTCCAGGTAGCGGCCGTCAGGCTGTCAATCGTGTTTTTCATAGCGGTGCGACGCGCATCGTCCATGGTGTCGATCCGCATCAACACCCGGCCGCCGTCCGGCGTCGTGCCGTTGTAGTTGAACACCGTCAGGCCGAACCGGAGGCTCTTGTTTGCGTCGATGATGCTTTTAACAGCGTCTTTCGCGACACTCAGTCGCGTTTTGGTTACGACCAGATTGGTGTTGTTCCAATAGTTTAGGTAGTTCGAGCCGTAGAGCGTGGGGGTTGCACTGCTCGTGAAATTGGCCCAGTTGAATGCTTGGCCTGAAACCGAAGTGTAAGCAAAGGATGTCGAATTGCGCGGGAAGGTGTTGTCCCCCGCAATTTGTCCATTGGTCGTACCGTCCGCTTGACAATCTACATAGGTGATGGAGCTATCGGATACGCTGCCTAACGATCTCCATCCGGTGCCGCTGATCCAGCGCGCGATTTTCGTCGAGCCATAAAAACCGCTGCTCGCCAGCGCCGAAGCAGAGTTGAGGCATTTATTCTTGCTGGAAGTAAACCATCGGCTGGATGAATTTCCCGGTGGACTGCTGCTGAACGACCAATAGATACGCCCATTGATGGTAGAACAATTGCTGGGTTTTCCGGCGTTGGCGCCGATGACGCCCGTCAGCGTGTCCAGGTCGCCCGTGCAGTAATCGATGGCCGGGTCATAGGCCGGCCGGGTCGTGCTGATGGTGGTGCCCATGCTCCCCGAGTTGTCGAAAATGATCATCACGTTTGGCGAGTCGTCGCGCGCGACCGTGGGCGACATGAGATAGACATCCGTGTCCTTGGCGTTGACCGGCATAACGCCCGGCAGCACGACCAGTGCGGCGACAGTCAGGGCCTGTATTAAACAATCAAGGTATTTGCAATGGATTGTCATAACACGTCACCTGCTTAGTTGGATTTGGGCACAAGCTGGGCAACGCCCAGATTGATCACGGCTTTGGCGCCCACAGTCGTTGTACCCGTACTTTTGTGATTGAAATTGGCGGATTCAAACTGGACGGCGCTGTTGGCGGTGGTGCTGCGTCGCGGCGTTGTGTACTGGACGAACTCGGTCACCACCTCCGCTTTGCCGCTGCCGTAAGTAAAGTTGTTCGTCTGGGAACTATTGACATCGTAATTAGTGGCGGTATTGAAGACCTGAATCAACCCGGATTCCGCCGCCTGAAACGAGCGCGTGGATTCCTGCGTATTCCCGGACATTTTTTCCTCCAGCAAGGCGGTGCCCATGGCCGTGATGCCGAGAATGGTGAGGATCATCAGGATCACCAGGCTCATGATCAGCGCGGTGCCGCGCTGGTAACGGCAGGAGGCAATGGATATCACGCCCCGGCCTTCCGCGGGCGAAGCCATTGGCGAAGTCGCAGGCTGGCTGTTCATTGTTTGTTTCTCACCTGTACCACGGACTGGAACAGGCGGCGCTTGTAACGGTCATTCGGGTTGTTGAGCTCGTTA
>MFTB01000089.1:51018-52805 GCA_001785195.1 Candidatus Muproteobacteria bacterium RIFCSPHIGHO2_12_FULL_60_33 | reverse complement strand
CAGCCCCTCGATCCTCGGTACCTACGCCTATATCAATCCGCTCGTGGCCGTGGTGCTCGGCTGGCTGGTATTGCAGGAAACACTCAATGCCAATCAGCTCGCGGGCATGGTGGTGATCTTGATCGGCGTCATGCTGGTCAGCATCGCGCGGCCCAAGGTGCTGGCGGCGCCCAACCAGCGGGCTTGATAATACCTTCCGGCTGACACCGCGCTGTATAATTCGTTGTTTCTTTCCGTTCCTGTCCGACCATGCAGCATTTTGCTTCGCTTCCGCCGCTATCGCTTTACGTACACATCCCCTGGTGCGTGCACAAGTGTCCGTACTGCGATTTCAACTCGCACGAGGTGCGTGCCAGTCGCTCCCGGCATCCTGCCTCCCGCGACATTAGTGCGTCCCTGCACGTCAAAATTCCGGAACAGGAATATATCGACGCGCTGCTGCGCGATCTGGAGCAGGACCTGCCGCGGGCGTGGGGCCGGCCGGTCTATTCCATTTTCATCGGCGGCGGCACGCCAAGCCTGTTTTCGCCCGGGGCCATTGACCGTCTGTTGTCCGGAATTCGCGCGCGACTGCCGCTAGATCAAAATATCGAAATCACGCTTGAGGCCAATCCCGGCACGGTGGTCGCTCCTGCGCATCCTGCGCCCGCGACATTTGTGCATCCCTGCACATCAGATGTGGAACACTTCAAGGGATTTCGCCAAGCGGGGATCAATCGCCTGTCCATCGGCATCCAGAGCTTCGACGAAGCCAAACTGAAAGCGCTGGGTCGCATCCACGGGCGCGAGGAAGCGCTGCGCGCCGCCGAGGCCGCGCGCGCGGCGGGCTTCGAGAATTTCAATCTCGATCTCATGTTCGGCCTGCCCGATCAGACGGTGGAGCAGGCCGTTTCGGACGTTCGCACGGCAATACAACTTCATCCAAGCCATCTCTCCGTCTACCAACTGACCATCGAACCGAACACGCTGTTCCATGCGCAGCCGCCTGCGCTACCGGACGATGACGTCGCCTGGGAAATGCAAAGCCAGTTGCAGGCGGAACTGGCCGCAGCAGACTACCGGCAATATGAAGTATCGGCCTATGCAAAACCGGGCTATGAATGCCGGCACAACCTGAATTACTGGAAGTTCGGGGATTACCTCGGCATCGGCGCCGGCGCGCACGCCAAGATCACCGATGCCACGGGCATCACACGGCTGTGGAAAGTAAAACAGCCGAACGACTATTTACTCTACGCGGGCACACCGCAAGGCATCGGCGGCGAACAGAAGCTCTCGCGTCACGATACGGTAGCGGAGTTCATGCTGAACGCACTTCGTCTGGTCGATGGCTTCCCTTCGCCACTGTTTCAGGAGCGCGCGGGGGTTCCGATTTCAACCTGCGAACCGAAACTGGTGCAGGCCGAAAACAGAGGGCTGATCGAATGGGATGCACGAACCATCCGCCCGACGCCACAAGGCCGGCGGTTTTTGAATAATCTTCTGGAGTTGTTCGTTTGAAAAAACACACCAAGCTGTTGGTCATACTGGCGGCCGCGGCCGTGCTGGCCTGGGCGGCGACACATCTGTTTCCACCCTCACCACGCGTGCCGCCGGAAACCGAGTTTGTCCTGCTCGACGGAACAAAAATAACATTGCAGTCGCTGCGCGGCCGGCCGGTGCTGGTGAGTTTCTGGGCCACCACCTGCCCGCCCTGCGTGGAAGAACTGCCCGATCTGATCCAGTTCTATAAAGACTGGCATCCACAAGGGCTTGAAATGATCGCCGTCGCCATGCCCTACGATCCG
>MFTB01000089.1:0-51009 GCA_001785195.1 Candidatus Muproteobacteria bacterium RIFCSPHIGHO2_12_FULL_60_33 | reverse complement strand
CATCCACAAGGGCTTGAAATGATCGCCGTCGCCATGCCCTACGATCCGCCGATCAGGGTGCAGGAATTTGTACAGCGCCACGCCGTGCCCTATCCCGTCGCGCTTGACGTGCAAGGCGTGGTGACCAGCGCCTTCGGCGGCGTGCCCTACGTCCCGACCGCCTTTCTCATCGCACCGGACGGAAAAACCGAACTGAGCTACACCGGCCGTTTGGACATGGCCAAGGCCCGGCGTATCATCTCGCGCCACCTGAAGGTCCCCGGCGCCTGATCCGCATTGCCGCCAAAAAAAGCGAGCCATCATGCTTTGGATCAAATCCCTGCACATCATTTTTCTCGTCACCTGGTTCGCCGGGCTGTTCTACCTGCCGCGCCTGTTCGTGTATCACAGCATGGCACCGGCCACCGACCGCGAAGGCATCGAGCGCTTCAAGGTGATGGAGCGCAAGCTCTTCTTCGGCATCACGACGCCGGGCGGCATTCTCACCATCGGTTTCGGACTGTGGCTGTGGCTCGGGTACGGATTCGCCGGCGGCTGGCTGCACGCCAAGCTGGCGCTCACCATCATCCTGATCTTGTACCACGTTTACTGCGGCAAGCTGATGATCGACTTCAAATACGACCGCAATCGCCATGACCATGTCTGGTACCGCTGGTTCAACGAATTCCCGACCGTCATCCTCATCGCCGGGGTCATCCTGGCGGTGGTCAAGCCGTTCTGATATCGCGCACTACAACATCCCTGTTCAGTCCCACAACCTCCGCCACCAGCGCTTGCGGGCCTCGGGGCGGTGGGCGCGGTCATGGAGCGCTACTGGCGGCAGTAAGCTCATGACCCAGCCCGGCAGCGGCGGGTTGTCGCTGAATCCGCATTGCACCCCGAGATTGTTCGGGTCGAAGATTTTGATTATGGAAGGCTCGGTTTTGCTGTCGGCGTAGACGATGCCGCAATAGTCCTCCTGATGTTCACGGCGCAACAGCACGTCGATCTCGGACAGAAAAGCATGGACCTGCCCGGCGGTCGAAGGCGCGGCCGGCGGCGCCTCGCCGACGGCATACACATACCAGCCGGCGGCAGCGTTGTTGCGCACCACCTCCCAGAAAACATCGAGGTCCTCCCAGCTCAGCACGCCGGTAAACTGGCCGCGAAACGCGGCGTAAAACGGATCATCTTCCATCTGTGCGCTCATGGCTCGCCCTTCCTCCTCAGATGAACAGGCACACATCGGACTTTTGCGCGATCGGCAAGAAACTGGCGGCGCCGATCCAGTCTTTCACCTCGGGGATGAAATCGTCGCGGGTATAGCCGAACAGGTCAACAGTCATCTGGCACGCGACCAGATTGACGCCGGCCTCGACGCAGACATCGCGCAGTTCCTGAACCGAGGCAACACCGCAATTTTTCACGGTTTTCTTCATCAGGCCCGTGGCCACCTTCTCGAATCCCGGGACGCCGGCCATCACCAGATTCGGGATGTTCCAATTGATGCCTTTGAACCATTTTGGGCCAAAGGGCATTTTCATGGGCATGCCCGGGTTACCGAGCGGACTGACCTCGAGTTGCAACTCCTTTTTCAGCAACTCCAAACCGTAGAACGTGAAAAACACGTTCACGTCCCAGCCCAGCGCCGAAGCGGTTGAGGCCAGAATGAACGGCGGATAGGCCCAGTCCATGGTGCCCTTGGTGGCGATAATGGCGAGCGACGGTGTCTTGCTCTCCTCGGCCTCTTTCAGTTTTTTCGAGAAACGTTCGTCGAACCAGGCATCGAGCGCGGCACCGTGCTTCTGCAACAGCTCACTGGGAATTTTGCCGGACGGCATTTCAGCTACGTTAGACATGCTTGCCTCCTTTCAAAGGCTTCTGGTTGACCGACAGAGGAATATCCGTCAGTTCTTGCGGATCTGGAAAACATACTCGCCACTGCTCTGTTCGGAGGAAACCAGCTCATTACCAGTCGACTTGCAGAAGGCGTCGAAATCCTTGACCGCACCCGGATCGGTGGCGCGTATGCGCAGAATCTGGCCATGCTGCAGTCCGTTGAGGGCCTTCTTGGCGCGCAAAATGGGCAACGGGCAGTTCAATCCCCGGGCATCGAGTTCCTGTGCTGTGTTTGGCATGGTGATCTCCTGTTTGGGTTAAGGGGGTTTTCAAATTTCGCTTGGGTATTTGAATCGGTTCATGCGCTACAGGGCGTTGACCCATTCCCTGAGCCGGGCAGTTTCCCGCAGTAGCAAATCCGGCTGATTGAAGGTATGCGTGAGCAAACTGGCGCCCTGCAACACCGTCACCAGATGCAAGGCGAGATCGGCGGACTCCTTTCCCTTGCCAAGCTCGCGAAATTGTTGCTCGGTCCACCCCAGAATGGCGGCCATCAGGCTCGCGGCCTTTTCCGCGAGCGCGCCTCCGTCCTTGTGCAGCTCCTGGCAAAGACTGCCGATGGGACAGCCGCTGGAGGCCAACGCCTCACGTTGCCCCTCCACTTCGCCAATCAGCGCATGAATGCGTCTTTTCGGGTCCGGGAGCTTGTCCCACGCGGCGATGAGACCGCGATAAAAGTTCGCGCGGTGCTCAATCAGCGCGTGACCGATGTCTTCCTTGGTTTTGAAGTAGTAATAAACATTGCCCACGGGGACCGCGGCTTCCTGGGCGATATCGGCCAGCGTGGTCTGATTGAATCCATGCGCATGTACCAATTTGTTCGCCGCTTCAAGCAAGCGAAAGCGCTTGTTAGTTTCCTTTAATTCCATTTGAATCAATAAATTAAAGTAGTAAGTAAGTTATCTAACTAAATTATGAGTTACTTATATACGACTGTCAAGAAAAGATTTTGAAACCTCAGATGAACGTGGATAAACGCTAATAACGATTAACCCGTGACGGATTCATGGAGGTAGCCCGACGGAGCGCAGCGAAATCCGGGGGTGAGGCCTACCGGCGCAGAATTCCCCCGCACTCCGCTGGCGCTGCATGCGGGCTACATGCTTGCTTAGGAACCACAGGTGGGCACGGATTAACACAGATAAAGAACCCATTCGCTTTTTCTATCTGCGATCATCTGTGGTTTCAAAAATTTTTTGAGATAAGTTCGAGACACGTAGCGATATACTTCAATCGATAACATGGACACACTGACCCATGCGCTCTCCGGCGCGCTGCTGGCGCGCGCGACGGAACCGAAAGACCCGCGACCGGGTCAGTTGCCGCGACGCGCGCGCCTGTGGGTTGGCTTCTGGGGCGCGGCGTTTCCCGACAGCGATTTCATCACGCGCTTCATCGATCCCCTGACCTATCTCACCGTGCACCGCGGCGTCACGCATTCCGTGATCATGCTGCCGCTGTGGGCGCTGGGTCTGTCGCTGCTGTTCATGCTGCTGGTGCGCGGAAAATATTCCTGGCGCGCGTTCGCAGGTGTGGTGGCGCTGGGCATCGGCATCCATATCGTCGGCGACGTGATCACCGCCTTCGGCACCATGATCTTCGCGCCGTTTTCCACCTGGCGCGCACAGATTCCGACGACCTTTATCATTGATCCCTACTTCACGGCGATCATCGTGGCGGGACTCATTGCCTCGGCGGTGTGGAACCTTGCGCGCAAACCCGCCGTCATCGGTCTGGCCGTGCTGGCCGCCTACGTGGGTATTCAGGGAATCCTGCACCAACGCGCGGTCGCGGTGGGCGAGGCCTACGCCGCGCGGCATCAGCTTGAGGGAGCAACGGTCGAGGCCATTCCCCAACCCTTCTCGCCATTCCACTGGATGATCGTTATTCCGCAAAAGGATTCGTATTACATGTCCTATGTGAGTCTGTGGCGCAATGAGATTCCGGAATTCCCCCCGGAGGACGCCAATTGGCTGCGTCAGGTGCATGCCTCGTACTACCCGGTGCGGGATGCCCTGTGGAAACAGGCGCCACGTTTCGGCCTGGGGAAGGACGCCAAGCTGGCGGAACAGGTATGGTACTCGGAGGCCCTGGCGGCCTATCGGGGTTTTGCCCTGTTTCCGGCGCTGTACCGCGTGGATCACATCAAAGACGGTCTGTGCGTGTGGTTCAACGATCTGCGCTTTGCCCTGGCGGGGAGGATCATGCCGTTTCGCTACGGTGCATGTCGGACCGGTAAGGATACGGCATGGCGCGTTTACCGCCTGCTCAATGACGACAACGGCCAGAAAATCTTCGAGGCCATCCCGCACTAAGATTTATTGCCACAGAGCACACAGAGATCACCGAGAAACAATTTAAGGCCATTCGTTGGAAATTTTGGTTTTTCACTCTGTGTTCTCTGTGACCTCTGTGGCATTGAATCAATACATCTCCGCGGGATCGACATCGAGTGACCAACGCACTTTTTTACTGAACTTCGCCTCGGCCAACTGCCTTACCCATTGACCTAGAAATTCGTGCAGCGGCGCACGCTGATTGGATTGCACCAGCAGTTGCGCGCGATAGCGCCCGGCACGCCGCTCCATGGGCGCCGCCATCGGCTGCAAAATCTGTACGCCTTCCCCGGGCGACAGTCGCACGGCCAGCGTGCGCGCTTCCTGCAGAAATTCGAGCGCCGCGCCGGGCGTGGGCGACTCGGCGCGCAGCAACGCCAGATGGCTGTAGGGCGGGTAGCCGGTCTCGCGGCGTTCGTTGAGCGCAAACTCGGCGAAGCCGTGGAAGTCGTGCCGCTGTAACGCGGCGAACAACGGATGGTCCGGATGCCAGGTCTGGATCAGTACCTCGCCCGGTTTGTCCGCGCGCCCGGCGCGGCCGCTCACCTGCATGATCAGCTGGAACAACCGTTCACTCGAACGAAAATCGGTTCCGTACAGTCCTTGATCGGCGTTCAGGATTCCGACCAGCGTGACATTGGGGAAATCGTGCCCCTTGGAGAGCATCTGGGTCCCGACCAGGATATCGGCCTCGCCCTCGTGGACGCGCCGTAATTTTTCCTCGAGCGCGCCGCGGCGCGCGGTGCTATCGCGGTCGATGCGTTCGATGCGCGCCTGCGGGAAAAACTTTTCCAGCGCGCCCTCCACTCTTTCCGTGCCCTCGCCGAGCGGATGCAGGTTCTCGCCCCGGCAGGACGGGCAACGCTGCGCCACTTCCTGTTCCGCGCCGCAATGATGACACAGCAGTTTCTGTTTTTTCTGGTGCAGCGTGAGTTGGGCGTCGCAACGCTTGCAGGGAGCCACCCAGCCGCAGTCAAAACACATCCACACCGGGGAAAAACCGCGGCGGTTCAGGAACAGGATGCTCTGCTCGCCCTTTTTGAGCCTGTCCGCGAGCGCCTCGCGCAGCGGCAACGAGAGTCCTTCGCTCGGCTTGAGCCGGCGCATGTCGAGCAGCCGCACCTGCGGCATGACGGCGCTGCCGGTGCGTTCCGGCAATTCGATCAGCGTATAGGTTCTCTGACGCGCGTTCTTGAGGCTCTCCAGCGAAGGTGTCGCGGAACCCAGGATGATGGGTATTTTTTCGCGCGCGGCGCGCATCACCGCCACGTCCCGTGCCGAATAGCGAAATCCGTCCTGTTGTTTATACGAAGCATCGTGCTCTTCATCCACCACGATGACACCAGTATTTTTGAGCGGCGTAAACACGGCGGAGCGCGTGCCGAGCACAATGGGCGCCCTGCCTGCGCTGGCCCTGACCCAGGCACTCAGGCGCTCCTGTTCGTTGAGCCCGGAATGCAGCACCGCAATCGGCGCACGGAAGCGCCGCTCGAAGCGGACAACCAGTTGGGGCGTCAGGCTGATTTCCGGCACCAGTACCAGCGCCTGCCTTCCCTGTGCCAGCACCTGTTCGATCACATTCAGGTAAACCTCGGTCTTGCCGCTGCCGGTGACTCCGTGCAACAGGAAGGGGTGGAAGCCATCCAACTTGGCAACGATGGCGGTCACGGCGGACTTCTGGCCCGGATTGAGTTCCGGCGCGGACGGCAAATTCCCGTTCGTAACAGGCGGCGAGTCACGTTGGTGACTGCTCACCCACCCTTTGCTGCGCAGCGCCTTGAGTGCCGCCGCCGAGCGCTGCGAGACTTTTGCCAGCTGCTCCGCGTTGAGACCTTCCGCGGCCGCCGCCAGCGCCTCGAGCATATGCTTTTGCGCCGGGGCGCGTTTCAGCGTCTGCGGATCCACGGCCTTTCCCTCATGGGTGAGCATCCACACCTTCACCCCACCGACGACCGGCGCGCGGCCCTTGCGTAAGCGCACCGGCAGGGCGGTGTGAATGACTTCGCCGAGAGGATGATGATAATAATCCGCCGCCCATCGAAGCAGAGCCAGTATCGGCGGTGGGAGTATGGCGCCGGCATCCAGCGGTTGCGTGATGGCCTTCAAGCGGCTGGCTGGCAGCTCACTTTGCGCCACCTCACCGAGCACGACGCCGATCATTTCCCGGCGACCGAACGGCACCTGCACGCGCGCCCCCGGCACCAGTGACACGGTGGCCAGATAATCAAACGCGCGATACAAAGGGGTGGGTACTGCCACTTGGTAAATTCGCGGCGCAGCGGACATGGCGGCGACTCTATCACAAGGCCATGGAACGAAATTTTTTGAACACTTTATGTGCAATACGTGAAACACCCGTGCTCCACGCTCACAGGTTTGTCATGACTTGCCTCTAAGCGCTTGTATCTAAAAGGCGCGAACGTTACTCACAGAATCTGTGGATAACAATGTTGATGAAGCCGTGGTACGCGCTTTGTCGCACGGCAATTTCCGGCAATTCTGTTAGTTTGATTAAAAAATAAACTGACGCGTTAAATGTTTTAAGATCAATACGTTAAATAAAATCACCCGGCTTTATCGAGAAATTTTTGGCCGCATGCTCCGGGTCTTTTTCCGGCGCATTTTCGCTGTGCATAAAGTAGACAACCGGAGGCATTTTCCAGCGCCAAAATGCCTGTAGATCGGCTAGGCATCGGGTAAAACAACGTTTACGATGCGGCGGGACACCATGGAACAGGAGGATGAAACATGAAGGGTGCATGCAAATGGGCACAGCAATACGGGCCGCTGATCGGGCGCCTGCTGCTGTCGAATCTGTTCATCGTCGCCGGCTTCAAGAAGATCACCGGTTTTGTAGGTGCGGCAGAATACATGGCCGCCAAGATGCCGAGCCTCGATCCCAATCTGATCAAGCTCATGCTGGTTCTGACGATCGCCATCGAACTCGGCGGCGGCCTGATGATCCTGGTCGGCTGGCAGGCGCGCTGGGCCGCCACGATTATTTTCCTGTGGATGATCCCGGTGACTTTACTCTTTCACGCCTACTGGGGACTGCCACCGGATCAGATGCAGATGCAGTTCATCCAGTTCCAGAAAAACCTGGCGATCATGGGCGCGCTGCTGTTTATCGTCGCGCAGGGGCCCGGCGCCTACAGTTTGGGCAAAGATAACTGTTAGCGGGATTCGGAAACGGAAAGCGGATGCAGGCTGCCGCGCGCGGAGATAAATTTCCGCGGATATGGAGAGCCCACTTACTTATGCAGGCGTAACAGTTTGGGGTTGCGCCTGAGCGCCCAGGAAGACTGGTTAAGCCAGACCGACAGTTCTTCCGCCGACAGTGGGCGGCTGATGTAGTGCCCCTGCGCGGTGTCGCAGCCCAGCTCGCCCAGGCGGTTGAGGGTTTCCTCGTTTTCGACGCCTTCGGCCACGACCTCGAGCTTGAGGTTGTGTGCCAGATCGACACTGGTGCGCACGATGGCCGCGTCGTTTTCGTCGCGCCCCATGCCGATGACAAACGACTTGTCGATCTTGATGGTATTGACCGGCAGCTTTTTCAGATAAGAAAGTGAGGAATAGCCGGTGCCGAAATCGTCGATCGCGATTCTTAGCCCCATCGCGGACAGGCGCGCAAGCACCTCGAGGGCGCGCTCCGGCTCGGTCATTACCGCGCTTTCAGTAATCTCCAGCTCCAGCCAGCGCGGCGAAATCTGAAGCGCCGCCAGTTGCTCGGCAAAGGAATCCGCCAGATACGGGTCCTGCAGGTCGCGCACCGACAGATTCATGGAAATGCTGATGGGCAGCCCCTGGTCCTGGAGCTGCTGGCCCTGGCGCAGGGACTCGTTCAGCACCCAAGGCGTCAGGCTGCGAATCATGCCGGTCTGCTCGAGCAGCGGAATGAAGGTGTCCGGCAGCATCAGGTCCTGGCGCGGATGGTTCCAGCGTATCAGCGCCTCCACACCCGTGACCTGGGAAGTCTTCAAATTCACCTTGGGCTGGAAGTAAAGCACGAACTGCTCCTGTTCCACGGCATGGCGCAGTTCACCGAGCAACGTCAGCCGCGTCGGGTTGTGCTGGTCTTGCGTGCTGTCGTAGAAGGCATGGCCGCTGTTGGCGTGTTTGGCGGCATACATGGCCACATCCGCGCGCTGGATGAGAATGTTGGCGTCCACGCCATGATCGGGATAGAGCGCAATGCCGATGCTCGCGCCAATGTCCAGGCTCTGCTCCTCGATGCGGAACGGCGCGCGCAAGACCTGGAGCAGCATGCGCGCCGCCATGGTGGCGTGTTTGTCGTTGACTGCCGGCAGCAGAATCGCGAACTCGTCGCCACCCATGCGCGCCACCGTGTCGATATCGCGCAGTTTGCTGCGCAGGCGCGCCGCCACCTGTTGCAACAGCAGGTCGCCGACCTGGTGACCCAGGGTATCGTTGATATCCTTGAAGCGATCGAGATCCATCAGCATCAGAGCGAAGGGCTTGTAATCGCGCTTGGCGTCCTCGATGGCGTGTCCCAGGCGCTCGTGGAACAACGTGCGGTTCGGCAGCTTCGTCAGCGGATCGGTGAAGGCGAGGCTTTCCAGGCTTTCATGAAGTTCCTTGAGCCGCGTCGTTATGCTGTTGAAGGCGGCGCCCAGTTCGACAGCCTCGGCGCAGCCGCTTACCACCACATGCTCGCCGAGATGACTCTTGTCGGAACGGGCCTTGCGCAGCTGGGCGGCCAGTGTCCGCAGCGGTTTGATGGCGGTCTTCTGCAGCGCAAACCACACGAGCAGGGCGACCAGCAGAATCGCGGAGGCGGCAACAGCCGCAATGTTGTACCGGGTGAGCGCCAACCCGTCGCTGAATATCCGGATGTCCTGGCTGACACCGACATGGATCACCGGGCGGGACGCCATGCCGAAGGGCTGTTCCGCCACCAGATAACTTTCTGTTTCATCGTCGCGTGGCCAGTTGGCGGAGCGGAACAGCAAGGCCCCGTCGGGAAAGCTCAGGCGCACGGGCAGGTTGAAAATGTTGTCGGCCCCGGTCAACCGCGGGGTCATGTCCGTCGCGACCAGCAGAAAACCGGACGCTGGGCGTTTGCCCAGGGAATGAATCAGCAGGTGATAAATATTTTTCTCCTCTACGCAGACGCCGGTCACGGGCTTCTGACGCTCCGCGTCTTTGCGCTTGGCCGCCGCGGCGCGCAGGTTCGCGCACGCGGGATGATTCAGGACGGCCTCGGGGACGCCCTTGCCGGAGGAGGCCAGCACATTCATATCTGCATTCAGCACCTGAAGCTTGGCCAGCCTGGTGCGGGTGGAGGCGAAACCGGGACGGTCGAAAACCCGGTCGAGATGGCGCACGACGGCGGATGTCTTCCCGCCTTCCACCGAGTTCGTCAACCCGGGTTCCGCGCGAGCCAACAGGACAAACCGCTGCGATTCCGCATCCAGTTCCCGGCGCAGGTCGCTGAGCCGCGTCTTGACCTGTTCGCCGAGCGCGACGCGCTGCTGCGCCAGGCTCACGTCGCGGTAGATGTCGCCGCTCGCGAGCACAAAAAACATGCCGAGCAATCCCACCACCATCACGGCGACGGTGAGGCTCATACGCATGGATAACTGATTAAACAGCATCGTTATTCTTAATCGCCAAAGACGACTGAAGACGAATAAACGCCGATGCGAATCCGTTCGTGGTCGTTCCCGTTCCATTGGAACCTTGATAACCTCCTGGTATTTCCCTGTCCCTGTGCCGCCCGGCGCTGACCTTCCCGTGGCGCCAACACGCTGGCGGCCGGTAAATCTTGCAAATCCAGTGCCACTTATCGGCATCCATAAAATCAGCGGTTTACGAAAAATAATGGGGGAAATAAGGCCTTTTTCGCGATTTTTTGCAGGCCCCGGGATCAACGGCAGGGCCTGGCTGTTATTCGGTCATGAGGGGTGTCATTTTCCGGCGCCGCGCCAGACCAAAACGGGCTTCTCGCCTCCGGGGATTGGTCCTACATTACCCGTCTCGGATGAGGGAGGCGGGGGAATGGATACAACCTGGGCAGCGATCGCACAGCACATTTCCGCAACCACCGGCGCTCCCTTCGCCATTCGGTCACGGCAGTCTGTCGGCGGCGGGTGCATCAACTCCGCCACGGTTCTCACGGACGGCAACCGCCGTTACTTCGTCAAGCTCAATGACACGGCGCGCCTGGCCATGTTCGAGGCCGAAGCCGAGGGTCTGAAGGAAATCGCGCAGACGCGCAGCGTGCGCGTGCCGCAGCCGGTATGTTCCGGCACGGCCGACGGTTCGGCCTACCTCGCGCTCGAATATCTCGATCTGGAAGGTGCGGATGCGCGCAGCCTCGAACAGCTCGGGCGGGAACTGGCGCAGATGCATCGTGCCACGCGCGATCAATTCGGCTGGAGTATGGACAACACCATCGGTTCGACACCGCAGATCAACACGCCCTGCGCCGACTGGGTGGAGTTCTGGCGCGAACACCGTCTCGGCTTCCAGCTCAGGCTCGCCATGCGCAACGGCCATGACCTGATGCGCAAGGGCGAGCGGCTGATGGCGGAGCTGGGAGGTTTTTTCCGCACCTACCGGCCCGCGCCGTCGCTGTTGCATGGCGATCTGTGGGGCGGCAACGTCGGCGCGGTGGAACAGCAGCCGGTGATCTTCGACCCCGCGGTCTATTACGGCGACCGTGAAGCGGATATCGCGATGACGGAATTATTCGGCGGATTTTCCACGCGGTTTTATCAGGCGTATCAGGATACCTGGCCGCTCGATGCCGGTTACAAGGCGCGTAAGACGCTGTACAACCTCTACCACATTCTCAACCATTTCAATCTCTTCGGCGGCGGCTACGGTTCGCAGGCGGAGCGCATGATGGATTCGCTCCTGAGCGAGTTGCGATGACCGCATAAAATTCTTCCTCGGTGGAATCGAACAAAAAATCGTTCGTTGACCGCGTGGTGCTCATCACCGGCGGTTCGCGCGGGATCGGGTTCGCCATCGCCCGCGCTTTTTTAGAACAAGGTGCGCGTGTTGTCATCTGTGCAAAAGATTCACACCGGCTCAAGGAAGCGGAAAATCATTTAAGCCATCTGGGCACGGTGGCGGCAATCGAAGCGGACGTGAGGGACCGCGCACAGGTTCAGCGGCTTATTGAGGAATGCCGCCGCCGGCTGGGCGAGATTGACGTACTCGTGAACAACGCCGGGCGCGCCTGGAGTGGCCCATTTGCCGAGCAGCCGCCGGAAAAGATCGATGAAGTGGTGGATGCCAACGTGAAGGGCGTGCTGTACGTAACGCGCGCGGTGCTGCCCCACATGCTCGCGCGCGGTTCGGGCGTCATCATCAATATCGCTTCGGGGGCGGGACTGACGGGCTTCGCCGAGCTGGCCAGCTACTGCGCCTCTAAATTCGCTGTCGTGGGCTTCACCGAAAGCCTGGCGCAGGAAGTCGCCGCACAGGGCATACGTGTCTATGCCGTGTGTCCGGGGCGAGTGGACACCGATATGCAGCGGGAATACTCGGGAAGGCGGATGGGCATGCCGCCCGAGCGCGTGGCTGAAAAAATCCTGGCGCTCGCCGGGCCGCGACCGCCGATTCGGTCCGGGCGCTGCCTCGAAATCGCGGGCTGACGTTCAGGGCGACGCGAAACCGACCACTGTTTCGCGCAACTCCCGCCCCAGAATGGCAGCGACCTGATCCAGCGCCCGCTGGCGGGACACGGCGTGATCCTGGGCTGAAACCTTGATGTCCCAACGCCGGCTGCCGCGTACGCGATTGGCGGCGGTCTCCCGAAGCGTGACTTCCAACGCGCCGCGCTGCCAGTACCAGCCATCCCGCAAGCCCAGATCTTCCAACACCAGATTCGCGACCAGAACGTACTCCGGTTTCTCGCCGGTCTCGATCAGAAAACCGGCGCCAGCCAACGCGCCGTTGACGGCCGTGGCAAAGCCTGGTGGCGCATCCGGTGCGACTTGTGCTGCCACATGCACGCGCTTAAGCAGATCAGCGAGATCGGCGCTGAGCCTGGCGGTGTTCCATTCGGGTTCCGCGCCGCGCCCGGTCGGGTCCACGACGCGCAAGGATTTCTGATAGCCGGTGCGCTCGAGCTGTGTCCCGAGTGCGCGGTCGGCAGCCCCGATCTTGACCAGAAGGTCGGTCGCGCCGCGTGACTCCTCAAGATATTTGCGCGTGGCGGCATCGAGGCGCTCGATTTCCTGGTGCAGGCGCATTGAAGCTTGTAAGCGCGGCAGCACCGCCAGCGCATGCTGCGTCTTGGTCAGCGGGTCCTGCCAGACCTCGGCGATCTGGATCCCCTGGATAATCTGATCGGCACGGGTGGTGATGCGGCGCGAGGCCTGTGCGGCATATTCGCCGGCGGGTCCGGTCTCATTGCCGGCGCCTGGCGATTTCAGACTGAAGGTTTGAACGTCCTGGCTCTCCACCGCGACCGACACCTCGAATATCTTGGCGAGATCCGCGCGCGCCCGGTCGCGCGCCTCCTCCGCCGTGGCCGCCTGACCGCGCCCGATCAGGTATTGCTCGCTTTGATACTTTTCGGCTGGGCCGTTGACCCAGTCCGGCATGGCGGAACGCGTGGCGCAGCCGGCGGCGGCGAGCAGCGTCAATCCCATTATCGCCGCAAACAGGATTTTCATCTTGATCTCCTTGTTGGAACGTATGGCGGAATCCAGTGGAGCGAGAGATAGGTCTTCGCGCCCCGGCGCAAGACGATGTTGGCGTATTCCCGGGTGGAAACGATCCGGCCGTCATCGCCCAGCAGATCGACTTTAACCGCGTAGTTTCCGGGCGGCAAGGGCAGGCGCGCCAGATGAATGCGCGACGGTAACGTCAACCAGCTGCGCGTATCCGCGCGTTCCGTCACCACTCCGGCGATTTCCACCGCCATGGCGGCCACGGCCGCGCCCGCGTTGTTCTGGTTCTGCTGCCGCGCGTTCTCGCGCGCGGCCTTGGCCATTTGCGCCTTGAGCACGGCACGCGCCAGGGCACGTGCGGTAATCGCCGGCATCTTGGTTTCGAGATCCTTGAAGGCGATGGCGCTGATGTCTTCCGCCACCTCGGCCGAGGCGACTGAACTTCCCGCCATCACACGCACGCGGTTTACCGGCGTGGGACGCGTTTCGTAATAAGGCACGGCGATACGAACCAGATGGCCGGACGCGGGGTCCACGACAGTCACCGCATGTTCACGCTTGATGGGAGCAAGGCCGTCGTGCAGGAGGAAAACGAGTTCACCCTGCTGCGCGAGTTCGGCGGTGCTCATCCAGTGCGTAATATGAAATTCGTTCTGGTACTGTTGCATTTCACCGGTCAGGCCCATCTGCTGCGCTAATCGCAGCAGATCGCGCTTGAGCGTATCCGGGATGTCCACAAAATATTTCCGGCGGTACTCGCGGTATGCTTCGTAGGCCTTGCGGTAGGCGATCATGGCATCGCTGTACTCCCCCCGCTCCTCGTAAATCATGCCGGTGAGATAACGCGCCAATGCATCCTCGGTATAACGGTTTTGCGGGAGTTTCTGGGTAATTTCGCGCAGTCGCTCGTCCACCTGCAGGGCTTCCACGCGTGCGTTGGTGAGGTCGCCCAATTGCAGATAGTTAAGCGCTATGTACAGGTGCACCAGGACCCGTTCGAATTCCTCGCCGGCATAACTGCGCGTGGCGTCGTTGACCACGACCGAAAGCGCCTGTTCCCGCAAACTTAGGCCGTAAAGTTCCTCCATGCGCGACTTGGCGGCTTCGAATGTCCGGTTGGAAACGGTGAAATCACCTTTCATGCGCTCGAGCATCGCCTTGTTCAGAAGGTAGACCACCTGATCGCGAGCGGGGTGACGCTGTCTTTCGAGTTCCTGCAATGCCGCCTCGAAACGCTGGGCGGCCATGTCGTTTTCAATAACGGAAAACGAGTCGCTGTAGGTAGCGCAGCCGGCAAACAGCAACATGGCCGCGAAGAGAGGCCCTGCCAGCAGCGGGAAAGTGACGATGCCGCGCCGGGCGCGCATGACGGCGCCCCCGCTATCAGTAACGGAGATTCCCGCGTTTGACGAGCTTCTTGATCTTCTTCTGCCCCACCCAGGCCTTGACGTTGTCCGCCAGACCGATGAGCGTGAGGTCCACCTGGTAATACCTCACCTGGCTGGAGCCGGAAGTATCAAGGATGGTGTTGATCGTGCCCTTCAGCATGTAATCGGCGCCCAGCTCCTGACCCATGGGTTTGCGCGTGGCCTCGGCGGCGTGAATGTCCTGGTCCTTGCGCTCCTCGCGGACCTCGCCGCGCTCGCCCTTGGAGGCGACGAACTGGACCTTGCCGGAATTGATGAGCGCGCGCTCCATGTCGGCCGTAAAGGTGTTCACGTTAACGTGCTCATGGCTGAGATTAAGCACCTCGCCCACGATCACGGCGGGCTTCTTGTTGTGCTTGCGCGTGAACTCCAGCAGCCAGTCGCGCGACAGCACGTCCTGGATCATCTCCTCGGACACGAGGCGCGAGTCGGTGTCGTTCCACGCGCCGGACAGATCCTTGACCTCGGCCGTGTCCATGCGCTCCACCGACGTGCCGCAACCGGCGACAAAAAGCGCGGGCAGGAAAATCGCCAGCGCCGAAACCAGTCTTGCATCAACGCGGAATGGAAAGCCCATCACTGTTTCTCCTTTGTCACCCGGTCAAAAATATTGTCGGCGTTGTTTTCGAGATAGCGCCGCATGTCGGCGTTCATGTCCTGCGCCGCCGACACGGTGCCCTTGACCTGTTTCATGTCGAGTTCGGCGATCGCATAGACGAGGCTGGTTTTTTTGTCCTGCCAGCGGGCGATGATCTTCGCACCCGCCAGGTTCACCTTGGACAAATTCTTGATCTGGCGCGAGACGGCCTCTTCGGAAACCTTGCTATCGCCCGAGCGCGCCGCTGACTGGTAGTCGCTCGAGACCACATCTAGATACGAGGACAAGATACGCGCGAGTTCCGCGCGCGCCCGGTCATCGGCGGTGGCACGTTGCAGCGTCACATCGCCCATGGGCGAGGCCGAGCCCACGCCGTGAAACAGCCGGCCGTCCTTGTCATTAACATAGCTTGTGCCCTTGTTGACCCATTCCGGGGCGCCTTTGATGCCGAGATCGCTCTCGAGCCGGGTCTGGCCCGCGCAGGCCGCCAGCGCGGCCACGGCAATCACCAGCAGTACCCGCAACCGGGATTTGTATTTATTCATGATCGTCTCCTTGGCATGAATCCAGAGCGGAGAGTTTAAACGCCAAACATCTCGGAAAGCAAAAGAACCGGCCACGATTTCCTGCGATAATGGCCACGGCAAATCCATCCTGACCCGGGGTCTCGCAATGGAAATCCAATTCTTCGGCGCTGCCCGGGAAGTCACCGGCTCGTGCCTGATGGTGCGCTGCGGCGACCCCTTCACCATGCCGAACCTGATTTTCAGCCGCACCGCGGCACAATGAATGCCGTCCCGCGGTGGCGCTGGTACATGGCGAGCCCGAACCGATGGAGGCGTTGGCCCGACGTTTGCGTCTGTTACAGGCACCGGTGCTGATGCCGAGTGCCAGCGAGCGCATCGATATGCTGGCGCCGCCGCCGAAAGCCCGGAAATAAAGCTCGAATCCGGTTTTCAAACGAAACCGTCGTTCAGAGAAATTGCGCCGCACTCTTTCTGACAATGACAGATTGGCAGAACAGGCGCTGAAAAACACAAGGAGGCATGGGCTGTTTGCTCGCAGCTTGCCATCCCCGAATGAAAGGAGTTAGATAACCGACAGGAGAAGCCCAGTCTCCGGGAGAGGGAATCTTGCGGGTGCGGCGAGTTCAGCGTGCCCGATCAAAAAAATTTTGAAGCAGTTCCTGATCCAGTCGGCGGATCGCGCGTTCGCCGGCCGTTTCCCGTATCTCCGGCATACGGACGGATGACTGATTTATCCACAAAAGGAGGTGCCTAATGCGGTTCAAAAATCACACACTGACATTGTTGCTCGGGGCCGCCCTGGTCGGCTGCGCCACGGAACCCCCGCCGGCGCCCGCCAAAGCCGCGGCACCGACGGCGGCCGTCGCGCCGGCCCCGGCGGCGGTTACCCCGCCCGCGCCACCGCCCACTCCGGCCGCGGTGCGGAACATGATCAGCACCTGCTACTCGTGTCACGGCACCGACGGCCGCAGCGCCGGTTCCATCCCGGGCCTTACCGGCATGAACGCGAAGCAGGCGGAAACCATGCTCAAGGGGTTCAAGTCCGGTGAGCTTCCCGCCACGGTGATGATGCGCCTTGCCAAAGGCTACACCGACGCGGAACTCGAGGCCCTCGCCAACTACATCGGCACCAATCTCAAATAGGGGGATGACATGAGCAAAATTACACGCAGAGACTTTCTCAAAATCGCCGGGGCGGCTTCCGCCGCCGGTGTGCTCGGTCATGCCGCGCTCGCTCGCGCCGCCGAAGGCGGCAAGGGCAGCGCGCGCGTGGTCGTGGTGGGCGGCGGCTTCGGCGGCGCCACCTGCACCAAATACCTGCGCCGGCTCGATCCCGGCATCGCCGTAACGCTGGTGGAACCGAATGCAAAGTTCATCACCTGCCCGTTCAGCAATCTCGTGCTGGGCGGCCTGCGCACGATGGACTCCATCACCCACGGCTTCGACGCGCTGAAAAAGAAACACGGCGTCAATGTCATGCACGACACCGTGACGGCCATCGACGCGGCCGGCAAGAAGGTCACGCTCAAGAGCGGCAAGACGCTGTCCTACGACCGTCTCGTCGTTTCACCGGGCATTGATTTCAAGTTCGACACCATCGAAGGCTACAGCGAAAAGGCCGCGGAAATCATGCCGCACGCCTGGAAGGCCGGCCCGCAAACGGTGCTGCTGCAATCGAAACTCAAGGCCATGAAGGACGGCGGCGTGGTGGTGATCGCGGCCCCGGCCAACCCGTTCCGCTGCCCGCCGGGGCCGTATGAGCGCGCCGGCATGATCGCGCACTACCTCAAGGAGCACAAACCGAAATCCAAGGTGCTCATCCTGGATGCCAAGGACGCATTCTCCAAGCAGGGGCTGTTCCTGGACGGCTGGAAAAAGGTCTACGGCGACATGATCGAGTGGGTGCCGGGCGCCAAGGGCGGCGTGGTCATGGCCGTGGACACCAAGAAGATGGTCGTGGACACCACGCTCGACAAGCACAAGGCCGCGGTGGTGAACCTCATTCCGCCGCAGACCGCGGGCAAGATCGCGCTGGCCTCCGGCCTGGCCGACGACAAGGGCTGGTGCCCGGTGGACCCCAGGACCTTCGAGTCCAAGATGCAGCCCGGCGTGCACGTCATCGGCGATTCCTCGATCGCCGGCGCGCTGCCGAAGTCGGCCTTTGCCGCCAGCAGCGAGGCCAAGATGTGCGCCGCCGCCATCGTGGCCCTGTTCAAGGGCGAAACCCCGGCCGAGAGCTCGCTGGTCAACACCTGCTACAGCCTGATCGCGCCGAAGTACGGCATCTCGGTCGCGGGCGTGTACAAGGTGACGGAGAAAGGCATCACCGAGGTGCCGGGCGCGGGCGGCGTGAGTCCGAAAGATGCGCCGGACTCCTTCCGCGAGAACGAGGCCAAGTACACCGTCGGCTGGTACCAGAGCATCACCGCCGACATCTGGGGCTGATCACGGTTTAAGTCATGCAGCGTGACAAGGGCGGCTTCGGCCGCCCTTGTTTTTTGTCTCATCCCCGCAAACACTAAGAGCCTCTAACAAAATGAACGGACAGGATTAACAGGATTTTGATGCACGCCTTTCTCGCTTTGCGTCCCGCGGCGCTCGAAAGTCCAGGGCCGCCATCCCTGGCGGCCCGCTCGGCGGGAAGACGATCCCCCGGACCGTCTTCTTGTCCACCTCGCCCCTGGCGTACACCCGGCGGGCGGCCTTCGGCCGTCCAATTCTGTTCCAGACAGAATTGTCAGGATTAAAAATCTTGTGAATAAAAAATTTTGTTAATCCTGTGAATCCTGTCTAATTTTTCTTTTTGTTATGAGTTCTAAGCCACAATGAATGCCAAACCGGCTCTTTCGGCAGGAGTAGTGTTAGTACGACGCTTCGACGATCAATATCATTACCTGCTATTGCGCGTCCGTGATTACTGGGATTTTTCCAAGGGCATGGTCGAGCCTGGCGAAGAACCGCTGGCCGCGGCGATCCGCGAGGTAGAGGAAGAAACCACGCTGACCGGCCTCCACTTTCATTGGGGGCACGAATTTATCGAAACCGAACCCTACGGCAAGAACAAGATCGCGCGCTATTACCTCGCAGAATCGCCCCAAGGCGAAGTCTTTCTCCCTGTCACCGCCGAACTCGGCAAACCGGAGCACGATGAATTCCGCTGGCTGGAATACGACGCCGCGCGGGGATTACTGGTACCGCGGGTGCTGGCGGTGTTGGATTGGGCTGGGAAAATAATTTAGGGAAACTCTGATTTATTAATTTTCGACGCAAAGACGCAAAGATTTTTTCAGTTATTTTCCCGGGTTTTTCTTTGCGCCCTTTGCGCCTTGGCGTTGAAAACTCATATAACCCGCTCGTTCCCGCCATCCACCGGCACCTGCGCGGCGGTGGTCTTGGCGAACAGCGGGCCGCACATTTCAGCGGCGAGTTCAGCGACGTCACGGCTCGTGACTTCCACCTTGAGCACATTTCTCTTCTTGTACTGCTCGACCGTGAGACCGTAGTGCTTGGCGCGCGCCTGTAACACTTCCTCGGTCCAGATGCCGGTGTCGAACACGGCGTTGGGGTGCAGCGAGTTGATGCGGATGTTGTCCGCACCCCATTCGAGCGCGGCGACGCGCGCGAGCTGGTTCAGTGCCGCCTTCGAGGCCGAGTAGGCCGCGGCACCGGGTCCCGGTGCCGGGACGTTCTTCGAACCGATCACGGTCACGCGCCCGCCCTTCGGCGCGAGCTTCAATAACGGATGCGCCTCGCGCAGGAGCATCAGGTTGGCATCAAGATTGAGCCGCATGACCTTGTCCCATTCCATCGTGGTCAAAGAGTCGATGCGGCAGCCGGGCGGGAAGATGCCGGCATTCAGGATCAGCATGTCGAGGCCACCGAAAGTACACGCGGTTTTTTCCAGCGCCTCAATGAGCTGTTTTTCATCCGTCACGTCGCTGACTAAACCGAGGTAATCGGGACGGCTATAGAGACCGGTGATGGCAGGATTGATATCGAGCCCCACCACCGCCGCACCGCGTGCCAGCAGCGAATCCACACAGGCCTTGCCGATGCCGGAGGCGGCACCGGTCACGAGCGCCACTTCGCCGCCGAACACCGGCGGCCGGCCGCCACCCACGAGCTTGGCCTGCTCCAGGTCCCAGTACTCCACGTCGAAAATGTCCTTGGCCGACAACGCCTGCCAGCCGCCGAGCGCCGTGGCGCGCTGGATGACCTCCATCGTCTGGGCGTAGATGTCATAAGTAATGGCGGCATCTTTCGCGCTGCGCCCAACGGTGGCCACGCCGAATTCGCGATCGAGAATCACGCGCGGGGCGGGGTCGAGCATGGTCTTGGGTTCTTTCGCCTTCGGCGCATGCTCGTTGAAATATTTCTTGTACGCCTCGGCGTAAGCCTTCACATCGCGCCCCACCATGGGCACCCGCTTGGTGCGGAGCACGTGGTCCGGCGTAGCCGGTCCCTGCTGCGAGATCGTGGCAATGTCCTCGCGGCGCGCGAACGCAAGACTGGCGGCATCCTCATGCGCCGCAAGGATCACCGGGAAGCCAGCGGTGACGGACAGCTCACGGCGCAGACCGGCCAGTTCCCGGCGCAGGGGTTTCTCCATGGGTTTTTCACTGGCTTCCGGCAGCACCCAGGCCTTGTACTTCGCCAGATAGTTTTCCGCCCACGTGACCAGGTCGATCATGCGCTCGTAGGATTCCTGCGCGGTCTTGCCGAAGGAAAAAATCCCGTGATTCATGAGCACCATGCCGATGGTGTTCTTGCGCACGTCGGCGGCGAACTGCTCGGCGCAGCGGCGCGCCAGATCGAAACCGGGCATGACGTAGGGAACGACCACCACATTGTCGCCGTAAATCTCGCGGATGCGTGAAAGACCATCGGCCGTATTGGTGATGGCGATCACGGCGTCGGCATGGGTGTGGTCGACGTACTGGTACGGGAGGATGGCGTGCAGGATCGCCTCGACCGAGGGCGTGGGCGCCGAGGCCCGCACCCTGTGCGTGAGCAATTCGTTCATCATTTGCGGGTCCGACAATTTTTTGAGCTTCGCGAGCTTAAGCAAACGATCGATGTGGATGGGCGAAAAACCCTCGGCCTCGATGTGCTCCAAATCCCAGCCGCTGCCCTTCACGTACAGCAGGGTTTCGTCTTCGCCGAGAAGATTTTTTTCCGCGATCTTGACCGAGGTGTTGCCGCCGCCGTGCAGGACGAGCGTGTTGTCGCGCCCGAGCAGGCGCGAGGTGTAGACGCGCAATCCCAGGTCACCCGGGAATGGCGCGGCTTCCTTGTCGTTCCAGAGGCTTTTCATGGAGGAGCGCCGTGGCCGCGCCTGGAAAAAATGAACCTAGAAGACGATCCTCACGCCGGCATGAGTGCCGGAGTCCACGGTCACGCGGGCATTGTTGTCCAGATCGGCCTGCACCTTGCGGTAGCCGAGGTAGATATTGGCGGTTTTCTTCACGATCTCGAATTCGACGCGCGCACCGGCTTCCCAGAATTTCTTGCCGTCCATGGCCGTAACGACGTCCGGAGCATAGAAAAGATAGCCGCTGACGCCGATCAGGCCGTCGTTCGGGAAGAAGCGAAACTGGCCGCCGAGCCCGAGCGCCAGCACGTCTTCATTGCTGACCGAGGCGTAATAGAGCTTGCCACCGAGGCCGGCCTCGGTGCGCGAGCCCTGGGCCAATTTCTCGCCAAAGGCCAGCAGGCCCATGCTCGCCACCCAGTCGCTCTGATTGGTGTTGGATAGCAGACCCGCGTTGAATTCGGCGTTGCGCCAGTTCGTGGCGTAAACACCTTGCACGGTGTCATTATTGAGATTGATATCCAGGGAGTCGGCTGAAACCGCGCCGCTGAAACCCGCCGCTAACGCGGCCAGAATTATCCGAAGACGCATGTATTCCTCTCCTCCATGTGAACGTGGCGGCGTGATACTAACCGATCAAATGGAAGCCGGCCAGAAGCAGCGACTCGGCGGCTAATACGGCTAGGCCGTCGGCAGCGCCACCACCATGCGGTTGTAGCCGGCCAGTTTGGCCTGGCTCAGCGTCTGGTCCGCGCGCTGGAGCAGCGTCGACGCGGGCTCGTCCGGCGCGTACTGCGTGAGCACGCTCGAGAAGCCCGGCAGCGGAATGTTTTTTCCATCCTGCTGGATAAAGCTGTTGGTGGCGGTCTTGCGCGCCTTCTCCAGCGCATGCATCGCCCCGTCTTTCTGCGTGTTCGGGAACAGCACGGCGAATTCATCACCGCCGTAGCGCGCCACCAGATCGTAGGTGCGGAACTTGGCGAGGATTTGGCCGGCGTAGCAGCGCAGCACCGCGTCACCCATGCTCCGCCCATAGCGCCTGTTGACGGACTCGAGATTGTCCACGTCAATGACCGCGACGGCGAGCGCGAAGCCGTAGCGCTTCACGCGCCCGATTTCGGCCTCAAGCTGCTTGACGAACACCTCGCGCTTGGGCAGGCCGGTCAGTTCATCGGCCATGCCATGCTTGCGCGCGTGGCTGAGTTCCTGACGCAGGCGCTCGCGGTCCGTTTCCACGGCCTTAAGGTAATCGCCGGCGCTCGAAAGCTTATCGATCAGCATCTGGCGCTCCTCAATCAGCTCATTGAGTCCCTTAACCAGAATCTGCTTGAGGTCGTTGAAATCGCCCAGAGGACTTTCGAGATTCTTCAACGTTTCGCGTTCATTCTCCAGCAGTTTGCCAAACTGCTCGTCCACCGCAATACTCTCCGTCACCTTTTCCGCGAGCGTGTTCTCCAGCGCCTCGATCTTTTCCTGCCGCGAAGATGGCGCTGATTCTTTTTCGGGTGGGACAGGCTCAATCTCGACCTCAGGTGGCGCACTGCCCTCGACCGGGGGCGCCGCGACTTCCGCGATCGGTTCTGGTTTCATTTCCGGTTCCGGTTTCGCCTCAATCACCGGCGCCGGGGAGGCGGAAGGTTTAGACGCCTCCGGCGGCGGGACCGCGGGTTTCGCCTCCACGGGTGGCGCGGCACGAGGCGGTGCGACGGCGGGTTTCGGGGCCGCCGGCGCCGGGGCGTTCCTGGGCAGATAAAGCGTGAGTCGCTGCTGGATGAGGCGTGCCTTCACGCGCGTGGGCGCGTCGCAGGCCGGACTCGTCGCGTATTTGCCGAGCAGCGCGTGCAGGAAGGTGACAAAAACCAGCTCGATGCGCCCGTCCTCGTGTCCGTACTTCTGCAGGCCGCGTTGAATCTGGGTGTAGAGAATCTGTCCGTGCTGGGTGCGCTTAAGGCCTTCGAGATGGAGCTTCAGGTTTTGCAGCAACGACGGATCCGCCGACGTGGAAGTGTTGGAATCCGCCAAGGCCATCTCCTTTGCCGCAGGCGTGAAAGGCCTGCCTTTAAGGAGATTAGCCGGCAAGTATCCGGTTCACAACCTGGCGGAACAGAGCGGTATGGAAGGCTGGATCAGGCGCCGTGGCCGTTATTCTTGCCCCCGGGTCTGGGTCGCCGCCGGCGGCAGCCCCTGCTCCAGCTCAACGCGGTTGCGGCCCAGCCGCTTGGCGCGGTACAGGGCGCGGTCGGCGCGATCGATGAGATCGATGTGGGTCTCGCCGGTCGAATACAGGGCGACGCCGGTGGAAAACGTGGGCAGTTTGAAGTCCCGGCCCTGGAACTCACACACCACCTGCAGCGCACGGTTCCTCACCTTCTGGATGGCGGCCACCGCGCCCTCGCGGGTGGTGTTGGGCAACAGCACCGCGAATTCCTCGCCGCCGTAACGCGCGACCAGATCGTGGTGGCGCAGCACGGTCAGCACGTCGGTGGCGTAGCAGCGCAGAATGGCGTCGCCGGCGGCGTGGCCGTGGATATCGTTGATGGCCTTGAACTCGTCCAGATCGATCATGGCGAGCGCGAGCGCGGAACCGTAACGTTGCGAGCGGCTGATCTCGTCCTGCAACCGACGTATGAACGCCCGGCGGTTGGGCAGGCCGGTGAACTCGTCGGTCAATGAGAGCAACCGTACCTTGTTCAACTCGTCCTGCAAGCGCTCGCTGTCGGCCTTGATGAGCCTGAGATAGCCTCCGGTCTTGTGCAGCTTGGTATCGAGCGAGTTCTGTCCCTGGATCAGCTCTTCCAGCCCGCCGACCAGGATCTGCCGCAGCTGTTCGATTTCCTTGTCGCCGTTGGCCTGCTGCAGGGCCCGCAATTCGATCTGCAGCAGCGCGCCGAATTCGCGGTTCTGGGTGATGGCGTCGGCCACGGTCTTGGCGAGCGTCTCCTGCAATTTTTCGATTTCGTTACGTTGCTGCTCGAGGTGCAGGCGGTAAGCGGTGTCGACGCGCCGCTCGGCCTGTGTCGTACCGTTTCCGGCACGCGGCGGGGGAGTCGGTGTCGGACTTGGCGCTGGCGCGGCCTTCGTCCGCGTGGCCGGTTCGGGCTCGGTCTCTGGCACCCGCGTGTCCGCCGCCTCCAAATCGACCTGGGCAGCTGCCGCCTTGTGGAGTTTCTCTTCGATGGTATCGTCGGGAACCTTGCCGCGAGGACGGGGAATAATCGGGCCGCGGCGCAGCTGGATCAGGCGCGCATTGATGCGGGTAATGTGGTCCGCGCTCGGATCGCGCGCGTAGGCATTCAGCAGCAGGTGCAGCAGCGAGGCGTAGACATGGTCAACCTTGGCCTGCACGCCCCCCTGTTCTTCCACGATTCGGGCTATCTGGTCGTAAATGACGGCACCGATCGGTGTGCGTTTCAGGCCTTCCAGCAGTCCCAGCAGCTTTTTCGAGGACGACGCTCCGCTCGCCTCGGATTCATCCTGCATCAATTGACCCCACCTCCTGCCTGGACGGCGGTACTCTCCGCAAGCCGCCGCGCGTGACGCGACACGGGCACCCTTATCCCTGTGGAGCTGTCGCAGAACGATTTGTTTTTCTTGTTCTTCTTACCGAAACAAGACATCCGTTTATTGGCGGATTGGACGTCAATTTACCCGCGCCCTTTCCAAATAACAATGTTTCATAAGGCGAAACAGGCGCAAACAACGCGCATCAAAGACTTACCGCCGATACCGGAGAACCCGGCTTAAGCCAGGGATCAGCGCGTGGGACGCGCGTGACCGCGACGCTTGCCCTGGAACGCCGTGATGGATTTGACGATTTCCTGGTAAGGCAGCGATTCCAGCGAGGTGTATTTTTCCTGCGCCTGTTGCACCAGCGCGTGGATATTGTTCACCCGCGTGGCGTCCTGCTCCGTCAGAATCAGCCGTTGCAGGCCGACGAGGCCACCGATCATGACCTTCATTTCCTTGCCGAATGGAAGAGGGTCGGAGGTGTCCATGACCTTGAGCGCGAAGCGCGCGCGCATCAAGGCCAGCAACGTGGTGCAATGGTTGCGGGCGATGTCGGAGCGGCAATTCACCCCCGTCTGTTCCGCCACGGAAAAACGGGTGGCCAGTTCACAGGCGCACGGCGCGCTCAGGATGGCTTTCTCGAACGGGCAGCGGCCATGGTCCATCCGCGTTATGCCTGATGATAAGGGCGGCTCAGATCGTGCACGGCATCCACCACCACCGCCACTCTTTCCGGATCGGCATGTTGATGAATGCCGTGCCCGAGGTTGAAAACGTGCCCGCTGCCGTTTCCATAGCTTTCAAGAATGGTACCGACCTCGTGGCGAATACGCTCGGCGGAGGCATACAACACGGACGGGTCCATGTTGCCCTGCAGGGCCACGCTGTTTCCGACGCGCATACGGGCATCTCCCAGATCGGTGGTCCAGTCGACCCCCAGCGCATCGCAACCGGTAGCGGCCATGACCTCCAGCCACTGGCCGCCGTTCTTGGTGAACAGAATCACCGGCACCCGTCTGCCTTCGTGCTCGCGCGTCAGACCGCGCACGATCCGCTCCATGTATTGCAGCGAGAACGCACGATAGTCGCGCGGGGTGAGCACGCCACCCCAGGTGTCGAACAGCATCAGCGCCTGCGCGCCGGCGGCCACCTGCGCGTTGAGGTAGGCGGTCACGGCGTCCGCCAGCACATCCAGCAGCCGGTGCATGAGCGCCGGCTGGTCGAACATCATGCGTTTGACGAGGCCGAAATCCTTGCTGCCGCCACCCTCGACCATGTAGGTCGCCAGCGTCCAGGGACTGCCGGCGAAGCCGATGAGCGGGACCTTCCCGTTCAGCTCGCGCCTGACCAGGCGCACCGCGTCCATGACATAACGCAGCTCAACCTCGGGGTCCGGCACCGGCAGCGCATCCACGTCGGCGGCGGTGCGCACGGGCTTGCGGAACTGCGGGCCCTCGCCCTCGGTGAAATACAACTCGAGACCCATGGCATCCGGAATGGTGAGAATGTCGGAAAACAGAATCGCGGCGTCCAGCGGGAAACGCCGCAGCGGTTGCAATGTGACCTCACAGGCCAGTTCCGGCGTCGTGCAGAGCGTCTTGAAGTCGCCGGCCTGCTCGCGCACCGCGCGGTACTCGGGCAGATACCGCCCCGCCTGGCGCATGATCCACACCGGCGTCACGTCCACCGGCTGCCTCAGCAGCGCACGCAATAATCTATCGTTTTTCAATTCGATCATATGAGTTTCTGACGCAAAGACGTTAAGACGCAAAGAAAGATTCGAATCGAAAGCCTTTGCGCCACTGCGCTTAAGGTGCTCGCAAGAGAAACTTTCCGCAGACGCTTGGGTTTAATGGAATAATTCGAGACTGAAAATCTTTGCGTCTTTGCGCCTTCGCGTCAAAAATTCTTATAACGGCGCGGGGAGGTCGGAGGCGCCCGTCAGATATTTGTCGATGCCGCGCGCCGCCGAGCGCGCCTCGGCGATGGCCCAGACGATGAGCGACTGGCCGCGCTGCATGTCGCCGGCGGTGAACACGCCCGGCACGCTCGTCATCCAGTTGCCGTCGCGCCAGACATTGCCGCGCTCGGTGAGTTTCACGCCCAGGCTCTCCAGCATGCCCGGCTTCTCCGGCCCGGTGAATCCCATGGCCAGCAACACCAGCCCGCCCGGCAGGGTGAACTCGCTGCCCGGGATTTCCCTGAAGATGGCGCGACCGCCTTCGCGGACCAGCTCCACTTTGACCAGTTCGAGCGCCTTGAGACGGCCGTGATCGTCCCCGATAAAACGTTTGGTCGAAACCGAATAGACCCGCTCGACGCCCTCTTCGTGCGCCGCGGAGACGCGATAAACATACGGATACTGCGGCCAGGGATTGTCCACGGCGCGGTGTTCCGGCGGGCGTGGCATGATCTCCAGCTGGTGCACGCTGCTTGCGCCCTGACGATTCGCGGTACCGAGGCAATCGGCACCGGTGTCACCGCCGCCGATGATCACGACGTGCTTGCCCTTGGCGCTGATTTCCTGGTCCGTCGGCACTTTGTCGCCCTCGCAACGCCGGTTGGACTGCGTCAGATACTCCATGGCGAAGTGCACGCCCTTGAGTTCACGTCCCGGGACCTTGAGATCGCGCGCGGCACAGGCGCCGCCGGCAAGCAGAAGCGCATCGAAATTTTTCTTTAGCTCCTCGACCGGGACATTCACGCCGATGTGCGCGTTGGCCTTGAACACCACGCCTTCGGCCTGCATCTGCTCCAGTCGCCGGTCGAGCACTTGCTTTTCCATCTTGAATTCGGGGATACCGTAGCGCAGCAGGCCGCCGATGCGGTCGTCGCGCTCGAACACGGTGACATCGTGGCCGGCGCGTCGCAACTGCTGTGCGCCCGCGAGACCGGCGGGGCCGGAGCCGACAATCGCGACTTTCTTTCCCGTCAACACCTTGGGCGGCTCGGGCTTGATCCAGCCCTCCTGGAAGGCGCGGTCGATGATGGCAAGCTCGATCGCCTTGATCGTCACCGGATCGTCGTTGATGCCGAGCACGCAGGCGCCCTCGCAAGGCGCGGGGCAAAGCGTGCCGGTGAAATCCGGAAAATTATTGGTCGCGTGCAGGCGCTTGATGGCCTCCTGCCATTGGCCGCGGTAAACCAGGTCGTTCCAGTCCGGGATGATATTGCCCAGCGGGCAGCCCTGATGGCAGAACGGAATGCCGCAGTCCATGCAGCGCGCGCCCTGCTTTTTGAGCTCGCCTTCGGGCAGCGGATGCATGACCTGTTTCCAGTCGCGCACGCGTTCAGCCACCGGCCGGTACAGCTGCTTGGCGCGGTGAAACTCCATGAAGCCGGTGATCTTACCCATGCGCCGCTTCCATCACCGCCTGTTCCTCCGAGATGCCGATCTGGCGCGCCTTGGAGATGGCCGCCAGCACGCGCTTGTAATCCTTGGGCGTGACCTTCACGAATTTCGCCTGCATGGCCTTCCAGTTGGCGAGAATCTTTTTCGCCACCGTGCTGCCGGTGTGATGCACATGGCGCTTGAGCAGGTCCTTCACCAGGTCCGCATCCTCGGCGGTGCTCAAGGGATCGATATCGACCATGGCGAGATTGCAACGGCGCTTGAAGTCGCCGGCCGTGTCGAGCACATAGGCCACGCCGCCGGACATGCCGGCCGCGAAATTGCGGCCCGTGGGACCGATCACGAGCACGCGGCCGCCGGTCATGTACTCGCAGCCGTGGTCACCCACGCCTTCAACCACTGTGTGTGCGCCGGAGTTGCGCACGCTAAAACGCTCACCCGCCACACCGCGGAAATAGGCCTCTCCGCCGGTGGCGCCGTACAGCGCGACGTTGCCGATCAGAATGTTCTCTTCCGGCACGAAACTCGCCTGGCGCGGCGGATAAACGATGAGCTTGCCACCGGAAAGACCCTTGCCGATGTAGTCGTTGGCATCGCCCTCGATCGTGAAGGTGATGCCGCGCGGCAGGAACGCGCCGAAGCTCTGACCGGCGGAGCCGTTGAAGTGAATACGGATCGTGTCCTCGGGCAGGCCTTCGGCGCCATAACGACGCGAAACCTCCGAACCCAGGATCGTGCCCACTGTGCGGTTGACGTTGTGGATCGGCAGGATAATGTCCACCGGTTTTTTCGATTCCAGCGCGTCACGGCACAGCGGCAGGATGGTCACCACGTCCAGCGACTTGCCGAGCCCGTGATCCTGATCCCGCACGCGGCGGGTCGCCACCTCGGGCCCCATGTCGGGCTGGTACAGGATTTGCGAGAAATCGAGACCGCGCGCCTTCCAGTGATCCACCGCCTTTTTCACATTCAGGCGGTCGACGCGCCCGATCATCTCATCCATCGAGCGGAATCCGAGCCGCGCCATCCACTCGCGCGTTTCCTGCGCCACGAAACGAAAGAAGCTCACGACATGCTCGGGGTTACCGGCGAACTTCTTGCGCAACTCCGGATCCTGGGTCGCGATGCCGACCGGGCAGGTGTTCAGATGGCATACGCGCATCATGATGCAACCCAGCACCACGAGCGGCGCGCTCGAGAAACCGTACTCCTCGGCGCCGAGCAGCGCGGCGATCACCACATCGCGCCCGGTCTTCATCTGACCGTCGGTCTGCACGGTAATGCGGTCGCGCAGATTGTTCATCACCAGCACCTGCTGGGTCTCGGCCACGCCGAGTTCCCACGGCAGGCCGGCGTGCTTGAGCGAGGACAGCGGGCTGGCGCCGGTGCCGCCGCTGTCACCGGAGATGAGCACCACGTCGGCATGCGCCTTGGCCACGCCGGCGGCGATCGTGCCCACGCCGACCTCGGAGACGAGCTTGACGTGGATGCGCGCCTGGCGGTTGGCGTTCTTGAGGTCATGAATGAGCTGCGCCAGGTCCTCGATCGAATAGATGTCGTGATGCGGCGGCGGCGAGATCAGGCCGACGCCGGGCGTGGAATAACGTACCTTGGCGATCCACGGGTAGACCTTGTGGCCGGGCAGCTGCCCGCCCTCGCCGGGCTTGGCGCCCTGCGCCATCTTGATCTGCAGGTCGGTGGCATTGACCAGATAATGGCTGGTCACGCCGAAACGGCCGGAGGCGACTTGCTTGACGCGCGAGTTCCTGACGGTGCCGTAGCGCTCCGGGTCCTCGCCGCCCTCGCCGCAGTTGGAGCGGCCGCCGATACGGTTCATGGCGATGGCGAGCGCCTCGTGCGCCTCCAGGCTGATCGAGCCGTAGGACATGGCGCCGGTCGCAAAGCGCTGCATGATGGACTCAACGGATTCCACCTCCCCGATCGGGATCGGCCGGTCGGCGAGCTTCAGCTCCATCAGTCCGCGCAACGTCGCCAGATGTTGCGCGCTGTCATCACAGGCGCGCGAGAATTCCCTGAACATCTCGTAGGAGTTGGCGCGCGTGGCGTGCTGCAGCTTCGCCACGGTATCGGGATTGAGCATGTGATACTCGCCGTCGCGGCGCCACTGGTAGTGTCCGCCCCAGTCGAGCTCGGGCGGGCCCACCGGCCGCTCGGGATAGGCGCGGTGATGACGCAATGAAGATTCCTGCGCCACGACGTCGATGCCGATGCCGCCGACACGCGAGGCGGTCCAGGTGAAGTACTTGTCGACAAACGCCTTGTCGAGACCGATGGCCTCAAAAATCTGCGCACCACGATAAGACTGTATGGTGGAGATGCCCATCTTGGAGATGGCCTTCACCACGCCTTTGTTGAGTGCCTTGATGTAATTCTTGACCGCCTGCGCTTGATCCACGCCATTTAACAGGTCCTGACGGATCAGGTCGTCGAGCGTCTCGAATGCCAGATACGGATTCACCGCGCCCGCGCCGTAGCCCAGCAGCAGCGCCATGTGGTGCGTCTCGCGCGGCTCGCCCGATTCAACGATCAGGCCGACCTTCACGCGCGTACCCGCGCGCACCAGGTGATGATGCACCCCGGACGTGGCCAGCAGCGCCGGCATTGGCATGTGCTGCGCATCCACGCCACGGTCGGACAGAACAATAAAGGTGCAGCCCTGGGAGATCGCCTCGCTTGCCTTCATGCACAATTCTTCCAGCGCCCGCGTCAGCCCCGGCCCATCGGACCCGGCGGGGAACAACATGGGCAGGGCGACAGTCTTGAAACCGGCGCGATCGAGATGGCGAATTTTCGCCAGCTCCTCGTTGCCCAGGATCGGCGTCTTGAGCTTCAGCAGGCGGCAGCTTTCGGGACCGGGCTGGAGCAAATTGCCCTCGGGGCCCAGCGGTGTTTCAATCTGGGTCACCAACTCCTCGCGGATGGCATCGAGCGGCGGGTTGGTCACCTGCGCGAACAACTGCTTGAAATAGTCGTAGAGCAGACGCGGCTTTTCCGACAGCACCGCCAGCGCCGCATCGTTGCCCATCGAGCCCACCGGCTCTTCTCCCTTCTGCGCCATGGGCGCCATCAGGATGCGCAGGTCCTCATGGGTGTAGCCGAAAGCCTGTTGGCGCTGCAACACGGTCGCATGGTCCGGCCCCGGCAGCTGCGGTGGTTTCGGCAGCTGATCGAGCGGGACCAGATTCTGCTTCAGCCAGTCCCGGTACGGATGCGCCGAGGTGTAGCGCTGCTTGAGTTCGGCGTCGTCAATAATGCGGCCTGCGCGCGTGTCCACCAGGAAAATCCGGCCCGGATGCAAGCGCTCCTTGATGAGCACGTTCTCCGGAGGGATATCGAGCACGCCGACCTCGGAGGCCATGACCACCAGACCATCCTTCGTCACGTAGTAACGCGATGGGCGCAGGCCGTTGCGGTCGAGAATGGCGCCGATGACCGTACCGTCGGTAAAGGCGATCGAGGCCGGACCATCCCACGGCTCCATCAGACAGCCGTGATATTCGTAGAAGGCCTTGCGGTCCTCGTCCATCGTCTCGTGTCCGCTCCACGCCTCCGGAATCATCATCAACACGGCGTGCGGCAACTCGCGTCCGGCCATGTGCAGGAATTCGAGCACGTTGTCGAAGGTGGCCGAGTCCGAGCCACCCTCCATCACGATCGGCAGGATTTTCTTCAGGTCGTCGCCGAACAATGGCGACTGACACAGGGCCTCGCGCGCGCGCATCCAATTGATGTTGCCGCGCAGGGTGTTGATCTCGCCGTTGTGGGCGATGTAGCGGTAGGGGTGCGCCAGCGGCCAGGACGGAAAGGTGTTGGTCGAGAAGCGCGAATGCACCAGCGCCAGCGCCGACTCCACCGCGGGATCGGCCAGGTCGGGGAACATTGGCTCCACCTGGGTCGGCGTGAGCATGCCCTTGTAGATCAGCGTGCGCGCCGACAGACTCGGGATGTAAAACTGCGAACGTTCCTTGAGATCCGAGTTCCAGATCGCGTGCTCGATGCGCTTGCGGATCACGTAGAGCTTGCGCTCGAAAGTCATGTCATCGGCGATACCGGCGGCACGGCCGATGAAAATCTGCTGGAATACGGGCTCGGCCGAGCACGCCGTCGGACCGAGCGATGAGTGATCCACCGGAACATCGCGCCAGCCGAGCAGGGCCTGCCCTTCTTCGCGCACGATGCCGGCGAACATGTCCTGACAGCGGCGCGCTTCGGCGTCGGCGCGCGGCAGAAAAACCAGGCCGGTGCCATAGTGGCCAGCTTTGGGCAACTCGATGCCGAGCTTGCCGCATTCGCGACTCAGAAAGACATGCGGCATCTGGATCAGGATGCCGGCGCCGTCGCCGGTGTTCTCCTCGCAACCGCAGGCACCGCGATGCATGAGGTTGCGCAGAACGGTCAGCGCCTGCGTGACGATCTTGTGCGAACGACGGCCCTTCATATCCACCACGAAGCCGACGCCGCAGGCGTCGTGCTCGTAGGCCGGATCATAGAGACCCTGATGTGTCTTAGGTTGTCCCAAATTCATTCACCGTTTTCATTTGCCGCCGGTGGCGATCCGGCACCAGACATCCTGATGCGCCGATCAGCCGTTTGTGTTTTCGAACTCACCAGCGGGGGCTTCGCCCGGATCGGGGAGATTCGTTCTTCCGCCCGCGAAAACCTCGAAAAAACAGGAGCAAAAGGGGCGAAAAGTATACCGGCCCACCGGGGCCGGTTCAATGGAACCCGTTGGGAAACGGGGCTTTTTGAGCGAATGGAGAAAGAAGGGATTGAGCGGAAACGGCTTTTATCCGGTTAAGTACCCGGAAACAGCCGCTCATGCTCGCGCATGGCATAGCGGTCGGTCATGCCGGCGATATAGTCGGCAATGATCCGGGCCCGTTCCCCGGCTCCATTCTGCTGCCGGAGTTTGTCCTGGTACTGGGACGGCAATAATCCAGGCTCCCGCATGAAGGCCTCGAACAGTTCGCGCACAATCTTCACCGCCTCGCCCATCATGCGGGTCACGCGTTCGTGCGCATACAGGTTCTGCCGCAGAAAACGCTTGAGCTCGCGTGACTTTTCGGCCACTTCCGGGGTGTAGGCGATCAAGGGTTCAGGGTGACGACGTACATCCTCGATGTCTTTGATCCCGGACTGCGCGATCCGGCGCCAGCTGTTCTCGATAAGGTCGGTCACCACCTGATTGATCATGCGGCGTATGGTTTCATAAATGGTCCGGCGCGGGGGAATGTCCGGGTAGCGTCGCACCACCTCGTCGTATTGCCCGGCGAACAAGGCGATGGGTTTCAGTTGCTCCAGCGTCAGCAGTCCGGAACGCAGCCCATCGTCCACGTCGTGATTGTTGTAGGCGATTTCATCGGCGATGTTGACCAATTGCGCTTCCAGACCAGGCTGGGTTTTTTCCAGAAACCGTTTTCCCAGTTCGCCCAGTTCACGGGCGTTCTTGAGCGAGCAGTGCTTGAGAATGCCTTCGCGCGTCTCGAAAGTAAGATTGAGCCCGGGAAATTCGGCATAACGCTCTTCCAGAACATCCACGACGCGCAAGGATTGCAGGTTGTGCTCGAAGCCGCCGTAATCGCGCAGGCATTCATTCAGAGCGTCTTGGCCCGAATGCCCGAAGGGCGTGTGCCCAAGATCGTGCGCGAGCGCAATCGCTTCGGTCAAGTCCTCGTTGAGGCCCAGCGCGCGGGCGATGGAGCGCGCGATCTGCGCCACCTCGATGGAATGCGTCAGGCGCGTGCGGAACAGATCGCCCTCGTGGTTGATGAAAACCTGAGTCTTGTATTCGAGACGGCGAAACGCCGCGCTGTGGATGATGCGGTCGCGATCGCGCTGATATTCGGAGCGGTTCGCGGGCGCGGCCTCGGGATACCGTCGCCCGCGCGAGGCTTTGTCAGTAGCGGCGTAGGGCGCGAGCATAAAAAAAGAAATCGACAAGATTCACAGGATTAACAGGGCGAAGCGGGGTTTGTCGCCGATGCACTTAACGTGCATCGGCGCCGCTGAGCGCCCGCACACGGAAGTGCGGGCCGGGCTGAACCGAGGCGGCTATGGCGACGCCAGGGAGGGCCTGCCTGCCGTCCTTGGCGTGGCCACAAAAACTTCGACACACTCGGCCCCGCCATCCGTGGCGGGGCGCTCGCCGGGACGAAGACACGTTAAGTGTCTTCGTCTGTTTCCGGCTCTCCCTGTTAATCCTGTCCATTTGCTTTCCGTTATGCTGCCTCGCGCATGCTCGCGAGCGTGGCCTCAAGCTCGGCGCGCGGATAGTCGTCGGTGACCACGGCCTCGCCAAGGCGCTTGAGCAGCACCAGCCGCAGGCGCCCGTTCAGCACTTTCTTGTCCACCGCCATCAGTTCCAGAAAACGCGCAGTGGAAAGCGTGCCGGGGGCACGCACCGGCAGGCGTGCGCACTTGATCAGTTTTTCAATGCGCGTGGTCTCCGCGGCTGTCAGCCACCCGAGCCGGCGCGACAGGTCTGCGGCCATGACCATGCCCGCGGCGATGGCCTCGCCATGCAACCAGTTCCCGTAACCCAGGCCGGTTTCGATCGCGTGACCGAAGCTGTGACCCAGATTGAGCGTGGCACGCACGCCGGTTTCGCGTTCATCCGCGGCCACCACCTCGGCCTTGTTGCGGCAGGAGCGGTGGATGGCGAAGGCCAGCGCTTCGGCATCGCGCGCCAGCAGTTTGTCCAGATTGGTCTCGAGCCAGGCGAAAAACTCGGGGTCGCGGATCAGGCCGTATTTGATGACTTCGGCCAGCCCGGACGCAAGCTCACGGTCCGGCAGGGTGTTGAGCGTATCGGTGTCGATGACGACTGCGCGCGGCTGGTAGAACGCGCCGATCATGTTCTTGCCGAGCGGATGATTGACGCCGGTCTTGCCGCCAACCGAGGAATCCACCTGCGACAACAGCGTGGTCGGCACCTGGATGAAGGGAACACCGCGCTGGTAGCTGGCCGCGGCGAAACCGGCCATGTCGCCGATCACGCCGCCGCCCAGCGCGATGAGGGTGGTGCGCCGGTCGCAGCGCGCCGCCAGCAGGGCGTCAAAAATCCGGTTCAATACCTCGAGCGTTTTGTACTCTTCACCATCCGGCAAAATCACTTCGATTGGTTGACAGGAGGTCAGGGAAGCGCGCACCTTGGCGAGGTACAGTGGCGCCACGGTTGCATTGGTCACGATGGCGACCCGGCTCCCGGCGATATGCTTTTTCAGCAAATCGGCCTGGTTGAGCAGACCCGCCCCGATATAAATCGGGTAGCTTCTTTCCCCGAGATCAAGAGGCAGCGTTTTCATCGGTTTGCAGGGCTTCCAGTTTGCGCGCGATTTCGCGCGCCACACTCACCGGCGAGCGGTGCGAGGTCTCGATGACCATGTCCGCGGTCTGACGATAAATCGGTTCGCGCGCCTTGAGGATGTCCTCCAGCGTGCGGCGGCGGTCCGCCGTCTGCAACAGGGGACGATGGCGGTCACGGTGTGTACGCTGCAGCAGCGTTTCCAGCGGTGCGTGCAGGTACACCACGACGCCCCGCTCATGCAGGATCTTCCGGTTATCCGGTGACAGAACGACACCGCCGCCGGTGGCGAGCACAAGATTGGATTGGCGCGTCAGTTCATCCAGGACGGACGATTCGCGGCTGCGGAAACCGGCCTCGCCTTCAATCTCAAAAATGAGCGGAATACCCGCGCCGGTGCGCTTCTCGATTTCCTGATCGGAATCCCGGAATTCCTTGTTCAGCAACTCGGCAAGATGGCGTCCGATGGTGGATTTTCCCGCCCCCATCGGACCGATCAGGAAGATATTGTCCGGCCGGCTCATGGCGCAGGTATGCCAGCATCCCGGCCATAAATCAAGCAAACCGGCCGTCATCGGGCGGCCGGCTCTGGCAGCAGCAATGTTTAACGCAGACTGAGGTTTTCCGAGAGAATCCGGGGTGTCAGGAAAATCAGCAGCTCGGTCTTGTTGTCCTTGGTTTCCTTGCTCTTGAACAGCCAGCCCAGCAGAGGAATATCTCCAAAAAACGGGACCTTGGTGACAGTATTAACCTTGTCCTGTTCGTAGATGCCGCCGATGACCACGGTCTCGCCGTTGTCGAGCAGCACCTGGGTTTTGATCTCCTTCACGTTCAGCACGCCGGCGACGGCATCGGCAAAGTTGTCCTTGGTGATGTTCACTTCCATGTTAATGCGGTCATCCGGCGTGATCTGCGGCGTGACTTCCAGCTTGAGCGTGGCCTTCTTGGTCACCACGGAGCCGACACCCAGCACGCTGGTCGTGAATACCCGCTCCTGACCTTGCTCGATACGCGCCAGTTTCTGGTTGGCGGTGATGACGCGCGGGCTGGAAATGACCTTGCCCTTGCCTTCCTGCTCCAGCGCCGACAACTCCAGGTTCAGCAGGCCGCCGTTCGAGCCGATCTTGGCAATGGTGATGCCGATGGAGCCGGCGACGGAGCTGCCAATACCGGCGGACGGCAGATTGACATTAAGACCGCTTGAGCTGGCTGAAAGTGTTCCGGCCGACACAATCGATGAACTGTCGGCCACCGTCCCCGATACCGCTCCGGCACGGCCGCTGGGTGAGGTATCGGCGTACTTCGTGCCGAACCGTATGCCGAGCGATTTGCTGAAATTATCGGTCGCCTCCACCAGACGGGATTCGATCATGACTTGACGCACGGGTTGGTCCAGTTGGGCGATCAACTTGCGCACCTCGCGGATCTTGCCGGGCGTGTCCTGAATAAGAATGGCATTGGTGCGCGCATCCACGGTCACTTGCCCACGGGGTGACAGGAGTGTGTTAGCTACCGAGGATTTTTCAATTGTCGCACCCGTGGCAGTGCTTCCGAAGACCGGATGTTCCTCCGAACTCGCCGTGGTTACCTGCTTGATGGACTTGAGCAGGTTGGCGATATCGTCGGCCTTGGCGTAATTGATCTGGACGAGTTCCGACACCAGCGGCTCGAGATCGATCACCGCCTTGGTCGACTCCAGATTGGCCTTTTCCTTGGCCGCCACCTCGGGCGCGGGCGCGACCGTGATCACGTTGCCCTTGCGGCGCATCGCCAGGTTTTTGCTATCGAGAATGAGATCGAGCGCCTGATCCCACGGCACGTCCTTCAGGCGCAACGTCAGGGATCCCTTGACGGTATCGCTGACGACGAAATTGAGACCGGTGAAGTCCGCCAAGACCTGCAGCGCGGCGCGCGCCTCGATGTTCTGAAAATTGAGCGACAGCTTTTCCCCGGAATAACCGAACTCGTCCACTTTTTTCTCGTCCGGTTTTTCGATCACCGGTTTGATGCTGACGGTGAAGATATTGCCGGTCTGGTACGCCAGGTGCTCGTACCTGCCCTTGGGCGTGATAATCATGCGCGTGTTCTTGCCTTGCGCGATGGTGTCAATGGTCTGCACCGGTGTAGCAAAATCCACCACATCGAGCCGGCGTTGCAGCTCGGCGGATGCCGAGGTATTCAGAAAGTCCAACATGATCTCGCCGGCCTGCTCGCGGATATCGATACCCACGGCGGGATCGGAAAGGCTGATGATGATCTTGCCATCGCCTTGGGGCCCGCGACGGAAATCGATACCCTTCAAGCTGTACTTGCCGGTTTTGCGGGTGCTGGCAAAATGCGTGGTCTTGGGTTCCACCGCCCCGGCGATGGCGCTGACGGGCGCCTCCACGGTCACGATGAAATCGTTGCCCTCGATGTTCGTGGAATACGCGACCGGCTTGATCAGGCTCAACACCACGCGTGAGCGGTCATCCGCTTCGATCGCGGTCACATTGGTCACCGCTGCTTCCTTGACCGCCAGACTTTTCTTGGCGAACCCGACACGGGTGTTCGGGAAATCCAGCGATATCCGCGCCGGATTGGTGATGGTAAAGGCGTTCGGTTCCGCGGGCGCCTTGGTCATCTTGAAGGTAATCTGGATCCGGTCGCCGGGCAGCTTGGCGTAGACGATATCCTCAATGGAATTTTTCTCTTCCGCGACCGGCGCGGCGGGCGGCGGCTCGGCAGCGGCCGGTTTTTCCACGGCGGGCGCCTCGGCCTTAACCGGCGTTTCCACCGCAACGGTCGGGGCAAGCGCGGCGGGCGGGAGCTCGACGGCAGCCGCGGCTGGCGCCGTCGTGGAGGCTGCTACGCGGTATCCGTATTCGGCTTTCTGCACGTCGAGCTGGCCGGGCTCATTCATCAGCAGATCCACCACGACGGCCGTGCCGTTGTCGGCAAGATAGGGATATGCGCCCTTCACCTTGTCCAGACCCTGAAGCTCGGCGAGCGACGGCCCCATGCTGCTGTCCGGGAAGCTGATGCGCAAGCGCTGGCCGTCTTCCAGCACCTGGGTGGTGAACGAAGCCTCACCGGCGGCACGCACTTGCAACACCGGTGTTTCGCTGCCCGGCTCCCAGGCGATGGACTGGATTTCCGCGCCGTAGGTACTGGCGGTCATCCCGGCCGTGGCGACCAGAAACGCCAGGCATCGGCCGGACGCGAGCGCCACCCTGCGCAAGATTCGAGTTTGCTGTTTCACTATAGGTAGCCCTGCTTCGCTCGTCTTGTCATTCATATCATCCCGCCTTTGTTCGTCCAGTTCATTCCAACAATGTCAGGTTGGCTTCACGTTCGACCCAATCGCCCATGGTTCCCTGTATCAATTCGATCAGATCGACTTTTTCCTCGGTAATCTTGTTGATCATGCCGGAGTTCTGCCCCAGGTGATCGCCGACCTGCGTGCGGTGAACAGTCCCGTCCGGCGCCTGAATGACGGCCCACGCCTGTTTGCCGCGACTGAGGGTACCCACCATTTTCAGCGAGTCCAGCGGATAGTCCTCCAGCGGTTCCTTGCGGCGGTTCGGATCCGGTCGCGGGCCGCTGGCACTTTTCTGGCCCTGGGGCATAAGATTGAAAGCGGCGAATGGATCGGTCAGGTTCGTCGCGTTATAAATAAACGTTTCCTGCATTTTGATTTCCGGCAGCGGCTCCACCTTCGGTTTCTTGTCGGCATAGGCGTTATTGACGAACTCGCGCAAGTCTTCCAAGCCATCGCTGCTGCAAGCGCTCAGCGTTACACAAAACAGGCTCGCCATGAGTAGTGGTATTACCGGTTTCATGGCTATCCCCTCCGCTCCCGGGGCTTGACCTTGTCCGGTTTCGCGGCGCCACCTTCCTCAAGATAGCGATACGTCTTGGCCTTGGCCGACATGGTCAGCTTGTTGTCCTTTCCAGTCGCAACGATATTGATGTCGCCAAAAGTCACGATGCGGGGAAGCGCGGCGACGTCGCTAACGAACTGTGCCAGCTCATGATAGCTGCCCCGCACCTCGACGCTGATCGGCATCTCGGCATAGAAATCCTTGGGCTGTTCCTTCTCCGGACGGAACAGCGCGAATTCCAGCCCACGGCCCAGACCGGCCTGGGTGATATCTACCAGCAGATCAGGAACCTCCGTGGTGTTGGGCAACTGCCGCAGCAGGCTGCCGAAGGTCTGCTCCATTTCGTCCATTTGTTCCTTGTAGGCTGGCAGATTGATCGCCAGGCCTTTCTTGTTCATGTAGGTCTCGCGCAGGCTGGCTTCCTGCTTTTGTGCCCCATCATACTCTTCGAGTTCACTCTGGATGAGAAACCAGAAACCGGCGAAAAGAATAGCCACGCACACCACCAGGATGCCGCCGATCTTGATCGGTACCGGCCAGGAACCAAAATTGTTGACGTCGATATTTTTCAGGTCGTCCAGCGTCATGTGCCGGTATCCTCGATATTTTTCCGCTGCTTGGCGGCCTGCTTGACCTTGAGCGAGAACTCGCTCACGCGCTCGCTTCCCTTGGCCTTGACGGTGATCACTTCGAGTTCCGGTTCGGTGAACCAGTCCGAGGCGGCCAGGTTACGCATAAGCGCCGAAACGCGGGCGTTCGACTGGGCCACGCCCTGCAGTGCGATGGTGCTGGCCGAGTGCTTCAGGGACGCGAGATAGACGCCGTCCGGCAGCTTGCGCGCCAGCTCGTCGAAAAGATGCACCACCTGGGTGCGGTCTCCCTGTAATTGATAAATCACGTTCATGCGCGCGATCAGGTCCGCGCGTTTCTTTTTCAGTTCGGCGATCTCCTTGATTTCCTTCTCGACCTTGGCAATCTCCCCGTTCATGAATTCATTGCGCTTGTTCTGGTTTTCGATCAGCGCGGTCACGTGCACGTGGGCATAGAAGATGATTACGCCCATCAGGATCCACGCACCCACGGCGATCGTCAGCAGCTGACGATCCTGCTCCTTGCGGCGCATTTCGCGCCACGGTAAAAGGTTAACGCGCGTGGTCATTCGTCAAAGCTCCGCATGGCGAGTCCGCAGCTGATCATGAGCGAGGGCGCGTCATTGGACAGATGTTGCGGCTTGATGCGCGAGGCCAGTGACATGCTCGCGAAGGGATTGGCCACCATCGCCGGCACGCCGATGCGGGCCGCCACGAGTTCATCGATGCCCGCGATCTGCCCACAACCGCCCGCCAACAGCAATTGATCCACGCTGTTGAACGGCGTCGAGGAGTAGAAGAACTGCAAGGCGCGCATGATTTCCTGGCACATGGCCTCCATGAAAGGCCGCAGCACATCGGTCTGGTAGTTGTCCGGCAGGCCACCCTGTTTCTTGGCCAGTCCCGCCTCTTCATAAGAGAGGCCATAGCGACGCTGAATCTCTTCCGTCAGCTGCCGGCCGCCGAAGGCATGATCGCGGGTGTACACCGAGCGGTTGTTATGCACCACGTTGATGGTGGTCGCCGTGGCGCCGATATCCAGCACGGCGATGGTCTTTTCCATGCCACCGCCGGGCATGTGGCTGGTGATGAGAGAAAAGGCATTCTCCATGGCATAGGTTTCGACATCCACGACCATGGGTGTCAGGCCCGGCCGCTGAATGACGGCGAGATAATCGTCCACGATTTCCTTGCGGCAGGCGGCCATCAGCACGTCCACTTCTTCCGGGTTGTTTCCCGACGGGCCCAGAACCTGGAAATCGAGATTAATTTCGTTCAGTGGATAGGGAATGTAATGATCCGCTTCCATCTCCACCTGTGTCTGGCGATCCTGATCGCTCAGGCTGGCTGCCATCTTGATGGTCTTGGTGATGACGTGCGCCGCCGGCACCGCGACCGCGGCGTGCCTGACCTTGGTGCCGGATTTCTTGACGGCGCGCTCCACCACCTGCGCCACCTGTTCGACTTCCGTGATCGCGTGCTCGACCACCGCATTCTGGGGGAGGGGTTCCACCGCGTAGCGCTCGACGCGCAGATGCTCGCCGTTTTTGCTCAGCTCGAGCACCTTGACGGCGGAGGAGCTGATGTCGATCCCTATCAGTGGCAGCTTCTTCTTGGAAAATAATCCCGCGAGTGCGCTCACTTTATTTTCCTCTCTAAATCCATGGGTTATGATTGATACATCTAAATGTAGATTAAATGCTAAAACCAAATATAGACCATAGAATTCAGAAATGACAAATTGTTGAATTTGCCGCGTTTTATGGGTTTTTCAGCAGATTTTTACCGGGAAACGGGGCCACGCGTGCATAAATACCGTGTCTGACAGACTGTGGTTTATACTCTGCGACGCGCCGGATTCCGGACGCTCCCTGACACAAATTTCCACAAGTCTTGCCCACTATGAATGATTCTGGGAGCTCTTTCTCCCGCTGGACCCGCCAGCACTTGCCTACCCAGCGTTGGCAACTGGCGCTCGTCGGACTTTTTGGACTGCTGGCGAGCGGGGTGGTGATACTCACCCTGATCGCGCTCATCCTGACACCCACGCTGCCGTCACTCGAAGACTTGTCGGGGGCGCAGCTGAAAGTGCCCATGCGGGTTTACACCGCTGACGGAGAATTGATCGCCGAATTCGGCGAGGAAAAACGCATTCCGGTAAGAATCGAAGAGGTGCCGGACATGCTCATCAAGGCGGTACTGGCCGCCGAAGACCGCTCCTTCTTTTATCACCATGGCGTGGACTTCGTCGGCATCCTGCGCGCCGCGTGGCACAACCTGCGCACCCAGTCGACGTCACAGGGAGCCAGCACCATTACCATGCAGGTGGCGCGCAACTTTTTTCTCAGCCCCGAAAAAACCTACACACGCAAAATCAAGGAAGTCCTGCTGGCCTTCAAGATCGAGCGTGAGTTGAGCAAGCAGCAGATTCTCGAGCTCTACTTCAACAAGATATTCCTCGGGCACCGCTCCTACGGCTTCGCGGCGGCCGCCCAGATTTATTACGGCAAGAATCTCCCGCAGCTGACTCTGCCGGAGATGGCGATGCTCGCCGGGCTACCCAAGGCGCCGTCGCGGGACAACCCTCTGACCAATCCTGACAACGCCCTCGAACGACGCAATACCATCCTGAAGCAGATGCTGAATCTTGATTTCATCGACGAGGCTGCCTACACCGACGCGGTCAAATCACCCCTGGCCGCCGCCAAACATGCCCTCAAGTCAGACACCGCAGCGCCTTACGTCGCCGAACTGGTACGCCAGTACATGATTCAGTCCTATGACGAGAAAACCTACGCCGGCGGCTTTCACGTCTACACCACGCTCAACGCCAAACACCAGCAGGCCGCGGTCAGGGCGCTGCGCGCCGGTTTGCTGGATTACGAACACCGGCACGGTTACCGCGGGCCGGCCGGCCACGTGTCGATCCGCGGAAAACCCGACGCCGAGAATCTCGACGACGCCCTCAAGGATTACCGCATCGTGGGCGATCTGTTGCCGGGCGTGGTGCTCAAGGTCGAGGAAAAAAGCGCGCAGGTCTACACCCAGGACGGCGCCACGGTCGAACTCGGCTGGGGAGGCTTGTCCTGGGCCCGGCGTTACATTGACGAAAACACCCTGGGTAACGTCCCCAGGAATGCCGACGACGCGGTCAAACCGGGTGACATCATTTATCTCGAAGCCGTCGAAGACCCGCAACAGCTGCAGGAAACCGGAGCGTGGCGTCTGGCGCAGATTCCGGAAGTGGCCGGCGGGCTCGTCGCCCTGCGCCCGAGCGACGGCGCCGTGCTCGCGCTCACCGGCGGTTTCGATTTTTACCAAAGCAGCTTCAACCGCGTGACCCAGGCGGAGCGCCAACCCGGTTCGAGCATCAAGCCTTTTATTTTCAGCGCCGCGCTGGACAAGGGTTTCACCGCCGCCAGCACGGTCAGCGGCGCGCCGATCGTGATGGACGGCGACTCTCCCGAGGAAGAATGGCGGCCCGAGGATTACAGCAAAAAATTCTTCGGCCCGACACGGCTGCGCAAGGCGCTGGCCCAATCGCTCAACCTGGTTTCCGTGCGCCTGCTGCGCGCCATCGGCGTTTCCTACACCGTCGAATACATGGAGCGTTTCGGGTTCGATACCGCGAAACTGCCGCGCAACCTGTCGCTGGCGCTGGGCACCGCCTCGGCCACGCCCATGCAAATGGTCAACGCGTTTGCCGTGTTCGCCAATGGCGGCTACCGCGTTACCCCGTACTTCATCGCGCGCGTCGAGGACGCCAACCACAATGTCCTGGAACAGGCAAAACCGGCGATCATCTGCCTTGAATGCGATGCGCAGGGGAATCCGACCGCCGCCGTAACAACGGGTGCCGCCACGGACAAGGACAAGCCGGCTTACGCGCCGCGCGTGCTGAGCCCCGAGGTCAGCTTCCTCATGGCCAGCATGATGCAGGATGTCATCCGCGCCGGCACCGGCCGCGGCGCGCTGGTCCTGGGACGCAAGGATCTGGCCGGCAAGACCGGGACCACCAACGATTATCGCGACGCCTGGTTTTCGGGTTTCAACAGCGAGGTGGTGGCGACGGCCTGGGTCGGCTTCGACCAGCCGGTGTCGCTTGGCCGCGGCGAGACCGGCGGGCGCACGGCGCTGCCGGTCTGGATCGACTTCATGCGCACGGCGCTCGAGGGCGTTCCCGAAAAGCCGCTGGTACCGCCGGCGAGCATCGTGCGCATCCTCATCAACAGCGAAACCGGAAAGCCCACCACGCCCGACGATCCGCAAGCCATGGAGGAATATTTCATCCAGGGCACGGAAACGCCGCAAAATCTCCCCGGCATCGAGGGTGAAACGAACCCGGAGGCCGGGCCGGAAAAGGTGCCGGAAAACGTGCGCGAGAAACTTTTCTGATGCGCCGCAAACCCCGCTCTTCCCAGGTCGGGCACCGACCCAAACCAAACTCGCCGGGCTCAGATGAGCTGCGCCAGCACATCGCGACAGATGCCGCGCGCATCATGGCGGAGGAGGGCGTGCGCGATTTCCAGACCGCCAAGCGCAAGGCGGCGGCGCGCCTGGGGCTGCCCGAGACCAAGCATCTGCCGGGCAATGACGAGGTGGATTCCGCGTTGCAGGAATACCTGCGGCTGTTTCATGGAGGACGTCTCACCCAAAGTGTACGCCGGCTGCGCGAACTCGCCGCCGAGGCCATGCGCTTTCTGTCCAAGTTCGATCCGCGTCTGGTGGGACCGGTATTGAGCGGGACCGTCACCTCGGCCAGCGCGATTGAGATCCATCTCACCGCTGACTTTTCGGAGGAAATAGGTTTCTGGTTGCAGGAGCACAGCATCCCTTACGAACAGACGGACCGCCGCCTGCGCTTTGGCGGCGACCGCCAGGAATCGTTCCCGGCATACCGCTTCACCGCCGATAATGTTCCGATTGAACTGTGCATATTCGACCGGCGTGAGGCGCGCGAACCGCCGTTGAGCCCGGTGGATGGCAAGCCGATGAAACGGGCCAATCTGCGGGAAGTGGAAAATCTGATGAGTGAGGCGGCCGAACCGTAACCGGTCACGGCTTCTCGCGCCCCCGCCGGGCCGGTAGAATCGGCGTCCGGTCAATGTCTCTGGCTTCAAGCCGAAATAAGATTACCGGCTTGAAGCCAACCGACTCCCCCTCTCCCGCAAACGCGGGAGAGGGCAAGGGGTGAGGGCTAAATGCCAGACGCAGAGACTACAAACAATTTCGGACATCCCTTGAAGCACCACATCGAAAATCTGATCGCCTCAGCGCTCGCCGGCCTCGAGGCCACCGGCGCGCTGCCGCTGAACCACGGCGCGACCATCACCATTGATCACACCAAGACCAAGGGGCACGGCGACTTCGCGTGCAACATCGCCTTGGTGCTCGCCAAGCACGCGCGCGTCAAACCGCGCGAACTGGCCGAAAAAATCGTCAAGGCCTTGCCCGCGTCTGAAAAGATCGTCAAGGTCGAAATCGCCGGTCCGGGATTCATCAATTTTTTCCTGAGCGCCGATGCCTATCACACCGTGGTGCGTGAAATTCTTGAAAAGCGCGAGACCTTCGGCCGCAGTCAAATGGGCGCGGGGCGCAAGGTGCAGGTGGAATTTGTATCGGCCAATCCCACCGGCCCATTGCACGTCGGCCACGGGCGTGGCGCGGCCTATGGAGCGACGCTGGCGAACCTGCTCGATGCCGTCGGCTTCCAGGTGCACCGCGAGTACTACATCAACGATGCCGGCCGGCAGATGGACATCCTCGCCACCAGCGTGTGGCTGCGCTACCTGGAACTGTGCGGAGAGAGGTTTGACTTCCCGGTGAACGGCTACAAGGGCGATTATGTCTACGACATCGGCGCGACCCTGCACCGGGAGAATGGCGACAAGTATCGTCACGCGTCCGCCAAAATATTTGAAAACATTCCACCCGACGAACCCCAAGGCGGCGACAAGGAAACCCATATCGACGCGCTGATCGAGCGCGCCAAATCCCTGCTCGGTACCGCGGCTTATCGCAAGGTCTTCGACCTCGGGCTTCAGGTCATCCTCGACGACATCCGCCAGGACCTGGAAGAGTTCGGCGTCACTTACGATCAGTGGTTTTCCGAGCGTTCACTAATAGAACCCGGCGATACACAGGGAAGTGCAAGTGTCGCGGGAGACAGGACGTCGGGAGCGACCGCCGCCGAACGCGCCATCGAGCGACTGAAGAAATCCGGCCACGTGTACGAAAAAGAGGGCGCGCTGTGGTTCCGCTCCACCGACTACGGCGATGAAAAAGACCGCGTCGTGGTGCGCGAGAACGGCCAGAAGACCTATTTCGCCCACGACATCGCCTACCACATGGACAAGCTCGAGCGCGGCTACGACCAGGTGATCGACATCTGGGGCGCGGATCACCACGGTTACGTCCCGCGCGTCAAGGCGGCGCTCGCCGCCATCGGTGACGATCCGGAGCGGCTGCACGTGCTGCTGGTGCAATTCGCCATCCTTTATAAAGGCGGCGAACGCATGCAGATGTCCACCCGCAGCGGCGAGTTCGTCACGCTGCGCGAGCTGCGGCGCGAGGTCGGCAATGACGCCGCGCGGTTTTTCTACGTGCTGCGCAGGTGCGAGCAGCACATGGACTTCGACCTCGATCTGGCCAAGTCACAGTCCAACGATAATCCGGTGTTTTACGTGCAGTATGCGCATGCGCGCATCTACAGTGTTTTCCGGCAGATGAAGGAAAAAGGCTTCCGTCACGATCCGGCGAACGGCGACCGCCACCTGGCGCGCCTGACGGAACCGCATGAGCTGGCGCTGATTCAGCGGCTGGCGCGCTATCCGGAAGTGCTGGAAGCGGCGGCACAGGTCCACGAGCCGCATCAGCTGGCGTACTACCTGCGCGAACTCGCCTATGACTTTCATACCTATTACGGCGCGCATACCTTTCTGGTCGAGGACGCCGCGGTGCGCGATGCACGCCTCAACCTGATCGTGGCCACGCGTCAGGTGATTGCGAACGGACTGAAACTGCTGGGTGTGTCGGCCCCGGAAAGTATGTAAAACCTGCCACAGAGATCACAGAGGACACCGAGAAAATCACAGCTATAAAATGGAAATGATTTTTTCCCCATATCCCTCTGTGTTCTCTGTGCACTCTGTGGCTAAATAGCTTTCATGGCACAGGCGCGCCGAAGATCTTCGAGAAGCCGTTTTCGCAAACCCGGCTGGCTGCTGCTTGTAGTCGGCATCGGCATCGGCGTGGCCGGCGTGATGCTGTGGCAGATGTATTCGCATCGTGGCGACGGCCGCGGCGGATTGGCGAATCTGTTTTCCAGTTTCAGCAAACCGGCGCAAAAAGTTGCCGTCAAAAAAGAACCGGAACCGGCGAAACTCCCCAAGCCGAAATTCGATTTCTACACCATTCTCCCGGAAACCGAGACCGTGCTACCGGAGTGGCGCAGCAAGACCAAGGCCGCCAAGGCTAAACCGGAAGAGGGTGTCAGTTACATCCTGCAAGCAGGTTCCTTCGCGGGTTTTGAAGAAGCCGATCAGATGAAGGCCAAGCTCGCGCTATCGGGCTTGGTGGCGCAGATCCAGAAAATCACCATCGAGGGCAAGGGCGAGTATCACCGCGTGCGCCTCGGCCCCTACGAAAAAATCGAGCAGCTCGACGCCACCGCCGTCCAGTTACAGAAGCTGGGCATCAAGGCGATTCGGTTGAAAGTCAAAAAGGGCGAGGCGGGATAATTGCTTAAGTCTGGCCCTGTCGATTTCGTTGAAATGGCGGCCTGTTTCCCGGACGGTACGGCCGTCCACCGCTATTTTTCGCGTCGCTCTGTATACTGGGAAATTCGACGCGCCATCCTAACTACACCGATAATGCCGCGTCCTTCACAAAGTCCGCTGAGGAGGAACCATGAAGCGCATTGCCGGATACTTCCTGTGGGTGACCTTGCTCTCCCTTCCTGCCCAGGCCATCGGGCCGCTCGCGTTCATCGCCAAGGACCTCGTGAAGGGCATCGTCAGGAGCTTCGTCGAAGGACAGATTGACAAAATGCTCGCGAGTGCCGGACCGTGCGGCTTGCCGATCGCAGGCCCAGGCGCGGGCGGGTTAGCCGGCATGCTGGGCGGGCGCGGGGCAATGCCTGGCCTTTCGTCGATGCGGGGCGCGGGCAAGATGCCTCTCTCGGGTGCTGCCGGCGCGGCTAAAGGCACGCTCCCTTCCATGCCCGGTGTGGGCGGCGGCATGGCTATACCGCCGGGCATGGAAGGGATGATGAAAGAGCAGATGGCGCAGGCTCAGGCGATGATGGCGAAAGAACAAGCAGAGCACGGCGCTGACGTTCAGGACAAAGAAAGTCCCGGGTCGCCGGGCGCCGTGCCGGACATGGCGACGGCCATGCAGGCCATGCAGGATAGCCCGCCGCTGACCAGTGCCGAAGTCGATGAACTCGCTACGCTGCTGGAACGGATGGCGACCGCGATGCCTTCCGCCGCGCCCCAGTGCAAACCGGGAGAATTGAAGACGGTGCTGCAGCAGGCCTCGGACTCGCCCATGGGCGGCGGGGTACTGCGCATGATGCTGGGTTCGATGCGCGACATGCAGAAAAATCTCGACGAAGCGCGCGCCACGTTCGCGAAGATGCCCGAAGCGGAGCGCAGCGAATACGTCGAAACCATGGCCGCCGAATTTCGCGGCTGGGACAAGGACAACAAGCAGGCCTTGCTCGGGATGGTGAAGACCAACTTTCTCGGCATGCCCGACACGATGAAGACGCAGTTACTCGCGCGACTGAAGCAGGCGAAATAGAGCGCCTGGTTCAATCAGGAAGAAAGGGTAGCGTCCCCTTTATCTCTTATCCCCTTTATCTCTTCCGGGCATCAGACGCTGGCCGATAAATATGCGCGCCATCGCGACATGGCCAGAATCCCCGTCCGGATCAAAGACGGAGAGACCATCACCCTGAGCGCAGGTGAACATTCCGAACTCATTCGCGCGAGTCTCGAAGAGTTCTCGCCTCGCTTTGTTCCGAATGGCGAGCTCATATACGTGGGTGACACAGGCAGCAAATGGGGATACTTTGATCGAGCCCTTCTCAAGTCACTACGTGTCGGCGTCGGCCAGCACGGAAAAATGCCGGACGTGGTGATTTATTTCCGCGAGAAGAATTGGTTGATTCTGGCCGAGGCAGTAACAAGCAGTGGACCGGTAGATGGGCGCAGACATACCGAGTTATCCGAGTTGTTCAGTAACTCGACCGCAGGGCTCGTTTATGTCACAGCCTTCCCAAGCCGTGGCGAAGTCATGCGGAAATATCTATCCATGATTGCGTGGGAAACAGAAGTGTGGAGCGCCGACGCACCGACGCATCTTATCCACTTCAATGGCAGCCGTTTCTTGGGCCCGTACTCAAAGTGAGCCGATCACAAGAAATCGTAGCCCAGATGGAGTGAAGCGGAATCCGGGAGGGATGCCGGTTCATATTCCGCTGATGAGGTATGTGGCGAAACCTGGAGAGTCAACAGTGTCAGGCTCGATTGCTCATTCCCGCCCCGATCTGAGGTTCACACGCATACCGAGTAGGAAACCGCTTTAATCCTCCAGATACGTATATCCCTTTAATCCTTCCGACAGCTCGGCGAGATAGGTGTCGCGGTTTTTCGCGCTGATCGAAGTAGCGCGCTCGATCTTCGCGCGGTAGGACGCGAGCAGATCGTCGGCATTGAAATGGACGTAACGCAGCACCGAATCCACCGTGTCTCCCTGCTGCGGTTGTGACAACTGATAGCCGCCGTCCGGCTTCAGCTCGACGTGAATCGAATCGGTATCGCCGAACAGGTTGTGCATGTCGCCGAGAATCTCCTGGTAAGCGCCGACAAGAAAAATTCCCAGTAAATAGGGTTCGTTTTCGCGCAGCGGATGCAGCGGCAGCGTCGAGTCGATGCCCTCGCCGTCCACGTACAGGTCCAGGCGCCCGTCCGAATCGCAGGTGATGTCCTGCAGCACCGCGCGGCGCGTGGGCGGCTCGTTCAGGCGATTGAGCGGCGCCACCGGAAAAATCTGATCGATGGCCCAGGCGTCGGGCATGGACTGGAACAGGGAGAAATTGCAGAAATACTTGTCCGCGAGCTTCTCGTTCAGCTCGTCGAGAATCTCGCGGTGCGTGCGGCTCGCGGGCTGCAACAGCTCGCGCACCTTCCAGCAGATGGCGAAATAAATCTGCTCGGCGCGCGCCCGCTGCGCCAGCGTCAGCACCCCGTGACTGAACATGCCTTGGGCTTCGGTCAGGCGGTAGGCGGCGTCGTGATAGGCCTCGACGATGGAGCGGTCTGAAAGTGTCGCGAACGTCTGCCACAGGTCGCGGATGATCGCGGGTTCGTTGTCCGTCGCCTTCGGCACCGAATCCGCGCCCGGGGCGGATTCGGTGTCCACCACGTTGGTCACCAGCACCGCATGGTGCGCGGTCATGGCGCGGCCCGATTCGGTCACGATGTCGGGATGGGACAACTTCTTCTCGGCGCAGATTTTGGTGAGCGCGTGCACGATGTTGTGCGCGTACTCCTCGACGCTGTAGTTCATGGAACAGAAACTGCGCGAGCGCGTGCCTTCGTAATCCACGCCCAGCCCGCCACCGACGTTAAGCACCTTGATGTCGGCGCCGTTGGCGCGGAACTCGGCATAGTAGCGCGCCGCCTCGCGCATGCCGAGTTGAATGTCCTGGATGTTGGCGATCTGCGAACCCATGTGAAAGTGCATCATCTGAAGCGAAGGCAGCAGGTTCGCCGCGCGCAGGCGCGCGATGGCGTCCAGCACCTGCGAGGCCGACAGGCCGAACTTGGATTTTTCGCCGCCGGTGTTTTGCCATTTGCCGGCGCCGATCGAGGCCAGCCGCATGCGCAGCCCGATCAGCGGCGTCACGCCCAGATTTTTGGATTCCTGGATGACGAGATCGAGTTCCGAGGGCTTTTCCACGACAATGTACACGCGATGCCCCAGCTCCTTGCCGATTAGGGCGAGGCGGATGTACTCGCGGTCCTTGTAGCCGTTGCACACCACCACGCCGCCGTCCTGGCGCGACAGCGCCAGCACCGCCAGCAGCTCGGGCTTGGAGCCGGCCTCGAGCCCGACGCGGCCGTCGTCGCGCGCGAGGATTTTCTCGACCACGCTTTTCTGCTGGTTGACCTTGATCGGGTAGACCGAGGTGTAGTGGCCGCGGTAAGCGTCGGCCTGCATCGCGCGGTCGAAGGCGCCGCACAGGGTCTCGACGCGGTGGCGCAGGATGTCGGAGAAGCGCACCAGCACCGGCAGCGACAGGCCCACGGCCTTGATCTCGCGGGAAAGTTCGAACATATCGATGCCGGGATGCTCGATACGGGCGTCCGGGCGGCAGACGAGGTGGCCCTTGCCGTTGATGTCGAAGTAGCCGCCGCTCCAGTGGGCGATGTTGTAGGTGTCGCGTGCCTTTTGTATGGACCAGCCGATCATGGAACGAAGTATCAAGTAGCAAGTAACAAGTGGCAAGTAGTTAGCGGTAGATATTACAATCTTGCAACTTGAAACTTGCTACTTGCTACTCATGACCTTAGACAAAAACTGGTACACCGAGGAATGGGCCGGCCAGGGTTCGGCCATCTCGCTCAAGATCAACAGCAAGG
>MFTB01000088.1 GCA_001785195.1 Candidatus Muproteobacteria bacterium RIFCSPHIGHO2_12_FULL_60_33 | reverse complement strand
CGAATCCGGCAACCAGCATTCCGAGCGCATTCTCGCCATGGTGGACGACCTGCTGGCGGAAACCGGCTTTGCCCTGACGCAGTTCGATGCGATTGCCTTCGGCCGCGGCCCGGGATCGTTCACGGGGCTGCGCATCGGCGCGGGCGTGGCGCAGGGCCTCGCCTTCGGCGCGGGCATTCCGGTAACGCCGATCTCTTCGCTCGCGGCGCTGGCGCAGGGGGTGGACGCACCCCGGGTGCTGGCGGCCTTCGATGCGCGCATGCATCAGGTTTACAGCGGGGCCTATGTGAGAAACGCTCAGGGTATTGTCGAACTGGCCGGCAATGAGGGTGTGGCCGCACCGCTCGATGTGCCGTTACCCGGGGGCAATGACTGGGTCGGCGCCGGCAATGGCTGGGACCAGTATCACGCCGCGCTGCTGGAACGCCTGGGCGGGCGTGTCATTAACTGGCACAAGCAGGTTTATCCGCGAGCCCGGGATGTTGGCCGGCTCGGAGCCGTGGCTGTTCAGGCAGGCAAGGCACTATCCGCGGAACAGGCGCTGCCGGTGTATGTGCGTGACGACGTGGCGGTGAAGCAGACGAAATCCTGAGTAACCAGAATCCATCTCAAGAACAAAAGACAAAATAACCGCAGATAGGAGTGGCGCAGGGATGCGCCGATTACGGAGCTAAGGACGCAAACGCGGATGATAAAGAAGATAAACGCAGATTAGTCACAGGAATTATTGTTTTATCTGTGTTCATCCTAATAAAATCTGCGCTTATCTGCGGTTTAAAGTATTTTGAGACAGGTTCTAACTTTTGAGGCGCTTGATCAGCCCCGTCCCGTGCAGAATTGAAATCGCGATTTCCTCCACGGACATGGTGGTGGTGTCGAGAACGGGGATATGCGCCTGGCGCAGCAAGGCCGCGGCGGCGCGGATTTCACTCTGACAATTTTCCAGTGAGGCGTAACGGCTTTCCGGTTTGCGCTCGCGGCGGATTTTCGCCAGCCGCTCGGCCTGTATCGTCAGGCCGTACAGCTTGGCGCGGTGCGGCAACAGCGGTTTCGGCAACGCATGAGCCGTGAAATCGTCGGGCGTGAGCGGATAATTGGCGGCGCAGATACCGTACTGCATCGCCAGATAAAGACAGGTGGGTGTTTTGCCGGTGCGCGACACGCCGACCAGGATTACCTTGGCCCGGTCGTAATTGGCGGTATCCATGCCGTCGTCATGGGACAACGTGTAGTTCAGCGCATCCATGCGTTTCTGGTAGGCCAGCTCGTCGCCCATGCCGTGACTGAGCCCAAGGGCGTGGGAGGACTCCAGCCCCAGTTCCGCCTCGAGACGCCGGATAAAATCCGCGAGGAGATCGATGAACAGGGCATTGTCGGATGTCATCGACGCGCGAACTTCTTCATTGACCAGTGTGCTGAAGACGATTGGCCGCTGGCCTTCCTTTTGGGCGGTATCGTTGATCTCGGTGAGCGCGGTTTTCGCCTTCTCCACCGTATCCACAAACGGCAAGGTGCGTTTGTGGAGTTCAATGTCGGGAAACTGCGTCAGCAGCGTTTTGCCCAGCAACTCGGCAGTGATGCCGGTGTGGTCGGAGACGAAAAATACGGTGCGCTGGGGTTTGGCGGGCGTCATGCCTGTGCGATTGTAGCCCTGTAATGCCGGTCAGACGACCCGATTCTGCGGCGCACCGCGGACGCAGGCCTCGATATTGTCGATCAGCTGGTCCACCATGATCTGCATGGCGTTGCGGCTGGCCCAGGCGACGTGCGGCGTCAGGATGAAATTGGGTAAGTCAAGTTCAAGCAATGGATTGCCCGCGCGCGGGGGTTCTGTGGTAAGCACGTCGAATCCCGCTCCGCCGATCACGCCATCTTTGAGAGCATGGACGAGCGCCGCTTCATCCACCAGGCCGCCGCGGGCCGTGTTGATGAGCAGGGCGTGACGGCGCATTTTCCTGAATTCCGGCGCACCGATCAGATGATGTGTTGCAGGGGTGAGCGGGCAGTGCAGAGTGATGACGTCGCTTTCCGCGAGTACAGTATCGAAGGACGTATAACCGGGCCGTGCCTGCACCGCGCCCTTGTGCTCGGCGATGAGTACACGCATGCCGAATGCTTCACCCAGTTTCACCGTGGCTTGGCCCAGTGTTCCGTGACCGACCACACCCAGCGCGCTGCCGTGCAAATCCAAGATGGGGTGGGTGAACAGGCAAAACTGCTCGGCCTTCTGCCACAGTCCGTTGCCTACATCTTCGCGATAACCCGGAAGATTGCGTCGCAGGGCCAGTATCATCATGAAAACATGTTCCGGCACGGAGTGGATCGCATAGTGACGGATATTCGTGACAGTGATGTTGTGCGCGCGACAGTAATCGAGATCGACGTTGTTGGTGCCCGTCGCGCATACCGCGATCATCTTGAGGTCCTTGAGTGGCGTGAGACTGGCAGCCATGAGCGGTACCTTGTTGCTGATAGCGATCGTCGCGCCGTTCAGACGTTCGCTGACCTGCGAGGCGGGCGTGGTCGGGTAATCACGCCACTCGTGCGGAAAGACTGGCCGGCGTATGTCGGCCAGAATGCTGTCACGGTCGAGAAAGACGATGCGTTCCATGGGAATTCAATAGAAGGAATGCGACCAAGAATAACCCGGCGAGGAGCCGCGGCAAAGCACAGCCCACATCATTAACTCAGGAAGAAGAAGCGGAGGAGGTTTTGGACACAGGCTCGGTTGCGGGCCGCACGCGTGCGATCTCGATGGCAGTGCCGCGGGTACGCAGGATTTCCACCTGGTAGCCGTGGATCATCAGGCTGGTGCCGGGTTCGGGGATGTCTTCGAGGTACTCCACGATCAGCCCGTTCAGGGTGCGGGAATCGTCGGTGGGCAATTTCCAGTCGAGCTGGCGGTTCAGGTCGCGCAGACTGACGGTGCCGCGGATGAGGTAACTGCCGTCGCTCTGGGGATGGACATCCTCGATCCTGCCCATGGCGTGGGCGGTGAAATCGCCCACGATTTCCTCGAGGATTTCATCCAGCGTGACCAGCCCCTGAATGTCGCCGTATTCGTCCACCACCAGGCCGACGCGGCGCTTGACCTGCCGGAAGTTGAGCAGTTGCGTCGTGAGCGTCGTGCCGGATGGAATAAAATACGGCTCAATAATCACCTGTTCCAGCGATTCCTTGTCCAGCTTGCCCTCGCGCATCAGGTTGAGCACCCGGCGCACGTGAATCATGCCGGTGACATTATCGAGACTTCCGCGATACACCGGCAGCCGGGTGTAACGGCTGCCGGTGATCTGATTGACGATTTCATCCCATTCCGCGTCGAGATTGACCCCTTCGATCTTGCCGCGCGGCACCATGACGTCATCGACGGTGATTTTTTCGAGATCGAGAATCGCGAGCAGCATGTCTTGGTGGCTTTCCGGAATCAGCACCCCGGCTTCCATGATGATGGCGCGCAGTTCCTCGGGGCTTACCTGGTCGGCGGAGCGGGCCTGCACGCGCACGCCGACGAGCCGCAGCAGGCCGTTGGCCATGCCGTTGATGACCCACACCACCGGGTAGATGAGCCACAGCATCGGCCGCAACACGAAGGCGCTGGGGAAGGCGATGCGCTCCGGGTGCAGGGCGGCGAGCGTCTTCGGCGCGAGGTCGGTGAGGATCAGGATCACCAGCGTGATGATGACGGTCGCGATAGCGATCGCACTTTCCTCCTCGCCCCACAGATGGATGACCGTCACGGTGGTGAGCGCCGAAAACAGCGCGTTAACCGAGTTGCTGCCAAGGAGAATTACCCCGATCAGGCGATCCGGACGGGCCAGCAGCTTTTCGGCGATGCGTGCGCCGCGGTGGCCGGAAGCGGCGAGATGCCGCAGCCGGTGGCGGTTGAGGCTCACCATCGCGATCTCGGCGGCCGAGAAGAAGGCGGAGAGGAACACCAGAAAGACCAGCGCGCCAATCAAAACGCCGGTGGAAATGTCACCCAAGGGTTTTCTGCCTCATCAACATGCGGAATGCTGATTCTAGCATCATTGGCACCCCCTCTCTAATTCAGCGCCGGCCAAGGAAATTTTCGGTTATTTCGGCGAGGTGACCGGACACACGATGTTGAGCGGACAATCCACTTCATGATTGTTGCCGAGTTTTTTCCAGACATGATCCAGCGCCTGTTCCTCGGTGCGGAAGAAACGCTCGGCGCCGAGACTCTGATAGAGACCAGTGCGCTCGAAAACATCCATTACCTGTTTTTTCAGGCCGGCGAACAGGATCTCAATGCCGGCGGCGTGCAGGCGCTCGCTCAGGTGCGAAAGCATTTCCTCGCCGGTGGCATCGACCTGATTGATCCCTTCGCCGATGACGATCACGTGTTTCAGGTCGGGTTTGGCGGCGATGCGCTCCTGAACCCTGTCTTCGAAGTAGCTGGTGTTGGCGAAGTACAACGAGCCGTCGAAGCGGATGACCGCTATGTTCTCGCAGGTGTCGAGGCCGAACATCTCTGCGTCGCGCAGGGTGCCATCCGGGTGACGCGCCAGCACCGCCACGCGCGGTTGCATGGTGCGATACAGATAGAGAATCAGGGCCAGGCCGGCGCCAATCAGGATGCCTTTGTCGAGGTGCGGGGCGAATGCCAGCGTCAGCACGAACGAAACGATGGCGACGATGCCGTCCTGGCGCTGCGCCTTCCAGGCATGCCGGATGGCCTTGACGTTAATCAGGCCGACCACGGCCAACATGATCACCGCCGCCAGGGTCGCCTGCGGCAGATGGTACAGCAGCGGCGTCAGCCACATCAGCGTCACCATGACGATGGCGCTGGTCACCACCGAGGAAAACCCGGTCACGGCGCCGGCGTTGATATTGACCGCCGAGCGCGAGAACGAGCCGGAAGTGGGATAGCTCTGCGACAGGCAGCCGGCAATATTGCCCAGTCCCTGACCGATCAGTTCCTGGTTGGCGTCGAGTTTCTGGCGGGTCTTGGTGGCCATGGCCTTGGCGATCGAAATCGCTTCCATGAAACCGATGAGCGAGATGGTGATTGCTCCCGAAAGCAGTTGCAGCACGACGCCGATGTCGAGTTTGGGCAGCGTCAGCGACGGCAGGCCGCTCGGGATGTTGCCCACCACGTTTCCGCCGCCGTTCATGACGAGTTGCTCGCCGTCCACGCTGCGGATGCGCCACAGACGCCCATCGCTCTCGGCGCCCTCGGGTGCATGGCCGTGCAGGTAAAACCTGCCGGGCATGCCTTCCTGCCCCGGAACGCGGTCGAGGCGAATTTTCTTGATTTCCTCGATGTCGGTTTTGACGGTCTTGATGCGGCGTTCGCGCTTGAGTCTGAGGGTGTCAAACGTATGCTGGGCGAGCAGGGTTCGCGAATCGTCAGTGCCGAGCCGTTCAAGGGTATCGCGATAATTTTTTTCCGCTACGGCAATCGCCTTGTCCAGTCCGGGTATTTCATGCTTGAGGGCGATCTGGTCGCGCACCACCACCTGGACTGCCTCGCTTTCAATCCGACCAAGCTCCACGGTGTCGATATGTTCGAAGCGGATGATCCAGGAGAGCGTCGTGCTGACGGCGACGGCGATGAGCACGTTGGGAAGGCGCGGGTTGATCTGCCGCAAAACAATCATGATGGCGAACGCGCCTGAAGCGATGAAAAATGTCGGCCAGTGAATCTGATGGCTGGCGGCGACAACCGTATTCCACACGGTTTCATAATGGTGTTCGGCGCTTTCGACACGCACGCCGAATATTTTGTCGAGTTGCGAGGTGGCGATAATGATCGCGGCGGCATTGGTGAAGCCGATGATCACCGGGTGCGACAGGAAGTTCACCACCACGCCGAGCCGCAGCAGCCCCAGGCCGAGCTGAAACAGGCCGACGAACAGCGACAGGGCGATGGCATAGGCCAGGTAGCCCGGACTGCCGCTTGCCGCGATCGGTTGCAGCGCCGCAGCCGTGAGCAGCGATACCACGGCGACCGGCCCGGTGGCGAGCTGGCGCGAGGAACCGAACAGCGCGGCGACCATGGGCGGCATGAACGCCGCATAGAGCCCGTAATACGCCGGCAGCCCGGCGAGCTGCGCGTACGCCATGGATTGCGGGACAAGAACCAGCGCTACGGTGATTCCGGCGATAAGGTCGGCACGCAGCATCCGGCCGTTGCGAAGCTCGCCGATCCAGGCCAAAAACGGCAGGAATCGCTGCAAGCGAACCGGAGGATGCGATATCTGATTCATGCCCATTCTTTCACCGACGCGCGGCCTTCAGTGGCGGACTGTAAACAAGACAGCGCGCGACCGACTGCACGAACTTACCCTGGTCTTTATGCCGACTTGACGACAAGCACGGCGCAGCGGGCCTGATCGATCACGCGCTCGGAAGTGCCGCCGAGCAAGACCCGCTCCAGGCCGGTGCGACCATGACTGCCCAGTATGATCAGATCGCTGTTTTTGGCGTTCGCCGTCTGGACGATCACTTCGTCCGGCCGGCCGTGGGGGACGATGCCCTCGACCACCACGCCCTCCTGTTTGAGGAATGAGACGATGCGGCCCACTATCGTGTGCGCCTCGCGGCGCCGCTCCTCGCTGTGCTCCGGTCTGATGACTGAGACGACCGTGATGGGTGTGTGGCAAAGTTTGGCGAGCCGTGCGGCGGTGACGGCGGCGGCATCACCGAAGCGCGAACCATCGGACGCGACAACGAAGCGCCGTCCGACAAGCTCCGCCGCGCGCGGCACCACGAGTACATTGCAGTGCGCGTGGCCGATGACGCGCACGGTCGACGGACCGACCATCAGCCGCGCCAGCCCATGACGGCCGCGCCGGCCCATGATAATAAGATCGGCCTGCATCCTTTCCGCCTGACTGACGATTTCCTGGTACACCTGGCCGCTCTGGGTCGCCTCGCTCTCGCAGGCTACCCCGGCGGCCGAGGCCTGCCGTTGCACATCGTCGAGGTGAGCACGGGCGGTATTCAGTTCCTTGGTGATTAATTGTTCACCCATGGCGTAAAGCTCGGCATCGCCACCGGCCACCACGCTGATCGTGCGCACGCGGGCGCCGCATTTGCCCGCCATGCGCAACGATTCACGCACGGCGCCGGCGCTGTATTCGGAGCCGTCGGTGGCGAGCAGAAAGCGCTCGAAGCGGCCGAGCGGTGAGAGTTGCGGGCTGGTCGGCATGGCCACGACATCGGGTGCAAACATCGTGGCCGGTGTAGTGGCGAGTGCGGCCTCACGGCGGGAGGTGCTGATACCGCGCCACAGCGACGCGAACACGATCGCGGCGCCGGCCGCGAGCGCCGCAATCAGCACCACGAAGCTGATGTTCAGCAGGGCGCCGGAAAAATGGGGCTCGAGCATGTCGATGAGTTCGAGTTCGGAGAGATAGACGGGGATGGCGAGCGCGCGCGAGAACAGCACCAGCACCATGATCGTGCCCATGACCATCTTGATCATGTGCGGCTTGACGTAGGTTGTGCCGATCGCGCCGAGCTGGATGCCGAAGAGGGAGCCGGCGAGGATAATCATCGCCAGGCGGATGTCCACCAGCCCGCTCCAGGAGAACTTGATCGTGCCGCCGACGCCCATGACGAAGGCGGTGACGAGCTCGGTGGCAGAGGCCATGAGTGAGGGCGCTCCGAGGACATAATGCATGGCGGGCACGCCGATGAAACCGCCCACGGCGATGGTCGCCGCGAGCATGCCGGTCGCGAAGCCGAGCGGAATGGTGAACAGCACCGATACGCGGGCATTGAGGCTCTTGAAGTAAACCATGGTGCCGGGAATGTGGATGGATTGAACCCAGCGGGCGAGGCACGAGGCCTTTTCCGGCTCGTTGCCGGCGGTGTGACGCATCTTTATTGCATCCCACAGCACGTAGCTGCCGACAACACCGAGCACAACGACGAAGGCAAGGCTGACGTAAAGATTCGAACCGGCGTCGCCAAAGCTCTGATGGACAATTTCCTGAATGTGCGCTCCGTAAAGCACGCCGGCCTCGGCCGAGATGCCGACCACGATGCCGAGCTTCACGTCCACCTGGCCGTACTTGGCGCGCTTGATGGCGCCAACGAGCGCCTTGGGAAATTTGTGGCATATGTTCGAGGCCACTGCCACGATGCCCGGTACGCCCATGCTCATCATGGCCGGCGTGAGCACGAAGGCGCCGCCGGATCCGATGAAACCGCTGACCAGCCCCCCGATGAAGCCGACGACGAGCAGGTAGGTGACGTCGAGCGTGTCGAGTGGAATGAAATTCGTCGCCAGTTCCACGCCGCCTCCTTATTTCTTCGCCTTGATACCGAGGGTGTCCCAGAAATGGGAGGTGAATGCCCCGTGGAAATAGGAAAACACGAAGGCAATTACCACGGGTGCAATGAAGTACCAGCCGCCACGCGAGGTGAATTCGAGGATGAAATCCTCAAAAAAGTACAGCAGGAAATAGAGCGCCAGGGACACAGTCCCGTAGACACTGGCGCGCGTTAACATCTTGCCGGCGCTTTGCGTGTTTGAATCAGTCATGTGAAACCCCCTAACCGGTCGGTAAATTATGTTTCAATTCATTCTCTTTCTGTTGTTATTCTCTTTTTGTTGTCAGAACGGCGTCAGACCCGCCCGAGCAGGATTTCCAGCACGAACTTGCTGCCGAAGTAGGCGAGCAGCAGCAGCATAAAGCCACCCAGGGTCCAGTGGATGGCGGGGCGCCCGCGCCAGCCCAGGCGCCAGCGGCCGATGAGTAGGATCGCGTAAACGATCCACGCCACCACCGCCAATACCATATGATGCGTGAACTTGAGCGGCTGGCCGAAAATCGCCTCGGAGAAGAACACGCCGCTGATCAGCGTAAGCGTGAGCAGAATGAAACCGAAACCGATCATCTGGAACATCACGCTTTCCATGGTTTGCATGGGCGGCAGGGCGCGGATGAATCCGCCCGGGTGCCTGCCCCGCAGGTGGCGTTCCTGCATGAGCAGCATCAGGCTCTGTACCGCCGCCAGGCACAGCAGGCTGTAGGCCAGGACCGAGACGATAATGTGCACTGCGGAGACGCTGGAAGTAAGGGGCAGGGACATCTGGCCGGGCCACAGCCATTCGACCAGCAGCATGAGGCCGGCGATGGGCATGATGAAGACACCGAGATTGTCCACCGGACGAATGAGCGAGCTGGCGAGATACAGCACTGCCACGACCCAGGCGATGAGCGAGAACGCGGGTGTCAGGGCCAGATTGAGGCCGGACGCCGTCCACAGATTGGTGTAGAGCAGCGCGGCGTGCAGCACCACCGCGCCGAGGCCGAGACTGAAAATGCCGATTTTGACGCCACCCGTGACGACTTCTCCGCGCATCAGGCGCTGGCCCAGCAGTCCGCCGGCGATGAAATACAGCGCCAAGGCGAGGAAATTCATGACGGGATTGGTCATAATTAATGACGCCCTACTACGTTCGTCTGGTCATAATACATGTCGCCCTGCTTCGTTTGTCTGACCATAAAACAGGTCGCCCTACTGTGTTCGTCTGGTCATAATACGCGCGCATGATGGCACAGGTTGTCCTGCCTTTGAAGAGCGAGACGCAGCGTGAATGAATTTCTTTTGTCAGCGGATACGCCATAGATGAAAATCCGGATATTGGGCGCCAGCGGCGGCATCGGCGCGCAGGCGCGCACGACGTCCCTGCTGGTGGATCGGGACATTCTGATCGACGCCGGCACCGGCGTGGGCGACCTGACGCTCCCGGAGTTGCGCGCCATTGATCACGTGTTTCTGACCCACTCACATCTCGATCACGTGACCATGCTGCCGTTCCTGCTGGATACCGTGGGCGCGGACCGCGAGCGGCCGGTGATGGTGCATGCCCAGGAGGCGACGCTGGACACATTGCGCCGGCATCTTTTCAACGGCCAGCTCTGGCCCGACTTCAGCCGCCTCCCGACGCCGGAGGCGCCATTGATGACGTTTCAAACACTACCGGTGGGTGGCGAGGTCGCGTTGAACGGGCGGACCCTGCGCAGCATACCGGTCAATCACGTGGTTCCCGCCGTCGGTTATCTGGCGCGCGGCGCGAAGGGCAGTCTGGCGTTCAGTGGCGACACCACCGTGACAGACGAATTCTGGAAAGTGCTCAGCGCGACCGGCGATCTCCGGCACGTCATCATCGAGACCAGTTTTATGGATGAAGACGAGGAGCTGAGCCGGATATCCAAGCACCTGTGCCCCTCGATGCTCGCGGGCGAACTCGGGAAATTGAAATCCGCCGCCAAGGTCCACATTACGCATCTCATGCCCGGGCGCGAGGACGACATCATGCGGGAAATCGCGCGGCATATTCCGAACAACACCCCGCGCCGGCTCGAACGGGGCCAGGTGTTTGAGTTATAAGATTATGAACCGCCAGGACGCCAGGGTCGCCAGAAGAATAAAAGTTTTGATTGTGATTTTCCTGGCGTTCCTGGCGTCCTGGCGGTTAAATTTCATATATGTTTGACAATTTAAGTCAACGATTACAAGTCACGCTCAAGCGCCTGCACGGGCAGGGCCGGCTCACCGAGGAAAACACGCGTGAGGCACTGCGTGAAGTGCGTATGGCCCTACTCGAGGCCGACGTGGCCTTGCCGGTGGTGAAGGATTTCATCGAGCAGGTTCGCACCAAGGCCGCCGGCCAGGAAGTCCTGGCGAGTCTCACGCCGGGGCAGGCGCTGATCAAGGTCGTGCACGACGAGCTGGTCGCGCTCATGGGCGCGGCCAACGAAAAGCTCAACCTGGCGGCGCGTCCGCCCGTCGTGATTCTGGTGGCGGGGCTCCAGGGCTCCGGCAAAACCACGACGGTCGCCAAGCTCGCGCGTTTCCTGCGCGAGCGCGAGAAAAAATCTGTCATGGTAGTAAGCGCCGACGTTTATCGCCCGGCGGCGATCGAACAGTTGCAGAAACTGGCCGCCGCCGTGGGCGTGGAATTTTTCCCGAGCCGTCCCGACCAGAAGCCGGTGGATATCGCGCGTCAGGCGGTGGAAGAGGCGCGCAAACGTGTGATGGACGTGCTGATCGTCGACAGCGCCGGCCGCCTGCACGTGGACGAGCCGATGATGCAGGAGATCCGCGCCGTCCACGCGGCGATACAGCCGGTCGAGACATTGTTTGTGGTGGACAGCATGACCGGTCAGGATGCCGTTAACACGGCCAAGGCGTTCAACGAGGCGCTGCCGCTCACCGGTGTGATCCTGACCAAGACCGACGGCGATGCCCGCGGCGGCGCGGCGCTCTCGATCCGCCAGGTGACCGGCAAGCCGATCAAGTTCATGGGCGTGGGCGAGAAGCCCGCCGCGCTGGAGGCGTTTTATCCGGATCGCGTGGCCGCGCGCATCCTCGGCATGGGCGACGTGCTGGGGCTGGTGGAGCAGGCGAGCCAGGCCGCCGACAAGGACAAGGCGCAGGAATTCGCCCAGAAACTCGCCAAGGGCAAGGGCTTCGATCTTGAGGATTTCCGCGATCAACTGTTACAAATGGAAAAAATGGGCGGCTTGGCCAGCCTCATGGAAAAGCTGCCGGGCGTCGGGGAAGTCAGCGAGGCGGCCAAGTCACAACTGGGCGACCGGCAGGTCAGGCGGCTGGTGGCTATCATTAATTCCATGACACCGGAGGAACGCAGCAACCCGGACGCCATCCGTGGATCGCGCAAGCGGCGCATTGCCGCCGGTTCGGGAACACAGGTGCAGGATGTCAACCGCCTGCTGAAGCAATTCGATCAGATGCAGAAGGCGATGAAACGCATGGGCAAGGGCGGACTGCAACGGATGTTGCGCGATGTCAAGGGCCGCTTGCCGGGGTTGCCCGGTTGAATTTTTTTTCATATTCCTGTAATCGTCGGTTACTACCGGTGTTGGTGCTGTTAACAAAAGCATTCTCAGGGCGTATAGTTTCACTACCCACTCAGAACAAACGGAAGGCGGGATCATGACAACAGAGCACAAGAGAGAGACGACACCACAGGGAAACAGGGCCAAGGAACGCCGCACCGGGAGCCAGGAGCTGGTGCAGAAACTGGTCACGGAGCGTACCGAGATGTTGTCCTTGTATTGCCAGCTGGCGGGCCTGGAGCCCTACGGAAACAGCAAGAATTCTCGCGTAAAAAATTCGCAGGAAATGCTTCAGAAATTCTGTCAGGTGCTGGTCGATTACATCGCCGCCGGTCATTTCAGTCTTTACGAGCGCATCGTCAACGGGACCGAACGCCGCCAACAGATTTCCGCGCTGGCCGAGAATCTCTATCCCCGCATCGCCGAATCCACCGAGGCCGCGCTGGACTTCAACGACAAGTACGATTGCGGGGACCACTGCGAGATCGCCGCGTCATTCAGCGACGATCTTTCCCAGCTCGGTGAAAAAATCGCGGCCCGCATCGAGCTCGAAGACAAACTCCTCCGGCAGCTCCACTAAAGAGTTTTTATAAAAAAGGAATGGACAGGATTAACAGGATTTACAGGATTAGAAACAAAAGGCAGAACTAAATATTTAATATTTTAGAATCCTGTTAATCCTGTCTAATTTTGTCTTTCTGTTAGCGTTCCAAATTTCCCGCAACTTTAACCGCCGGTTCGCGACATGAACCGGACGATTTTCTGTGGCTGTTCGCGGAATTCATGTCTTTCCGGTTTGCGCGCGATGGCGGCGCGGATCGCGTCCTTTAAACCGTCATCGCTGACCCCTTCCCGCAACAACGGTCGCAATTCGACCTTGTCATCCTGACCGAGGCAGAGATAAAGCGCGCCATCGGCGGACAGGCGCACGCGGTTGCAGCTGTCGCAGAAGTGGCGCGAGATAGGCGTGATAAAGCCGATGTGAAGCGATGTCCTGGCGACTTGCATATAGCGCGCGGGCCCACCGCCGTACATGGATGTACCAGTGTTGCGGGAGGGTCGCTCCTGCGCATCCTGCGCCCGCGACACTTGAACATCCCTGTTCATCGCAGGATGCCGGGAGCGACCGCCCGGCATGACGGCCGGCACCAGATCGAAACGCTCCGCCAGCCGGCGGCGCACCATCTCCAGATCGAGATAATGACTGCTGGCCGAGCGCCCGGTGTCGCCCATGGGCATGGTCTCGATCAGCCGCAGCGTGAAATCCTGCTCGATGCAGAATTGCACCATGTCCTCGATCTCGTCGTCGTTGACGTCCTTCATCACCACCATGTTGATCTTGATCGGATGCAAGCCGGCCTGGCGCGCGGCCGCCAGCCCATCCAGCACCTTGTGCAGCTTGCCACCGCCGGGTGATGGCGGCGAAGCGCGCGGGTTGCAGTGAATCGAGGCTGACGTTGATGCGCTGCACGCCGGCTTGGCGCAGCGCACCGGCGTGCTTTCGCAACTGCACGCCGTTGGTGCTGAGCGACAGGTCTTCGAGACGTTCCAGCGCATTCAGGCGCGCCGCCAGTTCCGGAAGATTATGACGTGTCAGCGGCTCGCCGCCGGTGAGGCGCACGCGGTAAACGCCGAGTTCGGTGAAGGCGCGTAGCACGCGCTCGATTTCATCGAACGTGAGCCAATGTTCGGGTTCGATGAAATCGTGATGGCCTGGCGGCAGGCAATAAGTACAGCGCAGATCGCAACGATCGGTGACGGACACACGGACATATTCGATCGTTCTGTTAAAAGAATCTGTCAGGCCATGTCCCATCGCAGCATTATATGAACATCTAAAAGTGCCGTATGCAAAGCAAACCGTGCGGGTGCGCGACCGTGCACGCTTTGAGACGTCGAGGATATGTCTGCTTAGCAGGAGAAGTGATGTGCCAGGAAATCGTGGGCGTTCAGCGCCTGTCCGTTGACACCCCGGCTGTCGGGACCCAGCAGATAAAGATAGGCGGGCATGATGTCTTCCGGCCGGGGAAGCTTCTCGACGTCTTCACCAGGATAGAGACGGGAGCGCATGGCGGTGCGCACCGCGCCGGGGTTCAGGCTGTTGGCCCGAAGGCGTCCTTCGGAGGCAACTTCAGCAGCCAGAATTTGCATCAGCCCTTCGAGGCCGAAACAGGATACGCCGTAGGCGCCCCAATAGGCGCGCCCCTCGCGGCCCACATCGGCGGTGGTGAAAACGATAGAGGCGTCGGCGGATTTTCGCAGCAACGGCAGGCAGGCGCGGGTGAGCAGCCAGGCGGCGTTCAGGTTGAGCTGCATCACGCGATACCATGTTTCCGGATCATACAGCTCGATGGGTGTCAGCGTACCGGCATCGGCCGCGTTGTGCAGCAGCCCGTCGAGGTGGCCGAACTCCTTTTCAACCGTATGTGCGACCTGTTCGTAATGTGCCGGCGCGGCCTGGGCAAGGTCCAGTGGCAGGAGGGCGGGTTGCGGCCAGCCCCGGCGTTCGATTTCGTCGTAGACCTTTTCCAGCTTGGACGCGGTGCGGCCCAGCAGAATCACGCTCGCGCCGTGTTCGGCCAATGCCAGCGCCGCGGCGCGCCCGATACCGTCGCCGGCACCGGTGACGAGTATGTGACGGGAGGCAAGCAGGTGAGGCGCAGGCATGTAAGGCGGCATGTAATTTTGTAAAAAAGGAAATTCAGTGTGGCGCGCATTGTAACGCAAGCCGCCATGTCACGCAGTGGCCAAGTCCGGGATTCATGATTATTGAGGCGGCATGAGTCCGCTTGAAAGGCCGCCGCCCCGAAATCGGCAGACCGGCTATTGACTAGGTCACCATGTCGCCTCAATAATCAGATTTTCATAAATGATTTTCGATATTGATCCGGCACACCTGAACCCGTCACGAAGGCAGAGGAGCATTTCTCTACGAGTTTCTCTGTTAAGAGAGTCTATGCCGGATCAATATCATGTGACGCGGCTCAAGACAGAGAGGACGTCATGAAGAAATTCTTTATTGGATTAGCAGTAGGCCTGATTATTGCCTTCCCGCTCGGCATCAATTTCGGCAAGGACGTGCCGCTGCTCAGCAACCCGTTTGCTGCCAAGCCGGACATTACCGAGCGGGTCAAGGAGCGTACGGGCGAATTGTTGAAGGACACCAAGGAAGTGATCCACGACGCTACCAAGCCGGTACAGGAAAAGCTACGGAAGTAGCAGGTGTTGAAGATGTTTGTTGAAGCTTCCCTCTCCCCTGGAGGGAGAGGGGCAGGGAGAGGGGGTTTTGATATACCACCGACGTATCACCGTCAGGCGAAGGTGGTCCTGCCCTCGTCGTTGACGCAGATGCGATTACGCCCGCTTTTCTTGGCGAGATACAGGCGGTTGTCCGCCACCCCCAGCAGTTGATCGATGCTTTCCGCCGGGTCCACCCCGAGCGAGGCGATGCCGATGCTGGCGGTGATCGGAATAATCTTGTCGCCGACGATGAACTGCTCGCGTTCGATGGCGGAACGGATTCGCTCCGCCAGCACCGCGGTCCCGAGGCGGTTGGTGTCCGGCAGCAGCAGCGCGAACTCCTCGCCGCCGAGGCGCGCCACCGTGTCTTCCGTGCGCGACAATTCCATCAGGAGATCCGCGACCATGACGAGCGCCCCGTCGCCCGCCCGGTGGCCGTAGGTGTCGTTGATTTTCTTGAAGTGGTCGATGTCCAGCAGGATCACGGACAGGTCTGACATGTAGCTCCGCGACATCGCCAGCGCCTTGGCGCCGTTCTCGAAAAAGGCGCGCCGGTTCCTGAGCTTGGTCAGCGGATCGGTGGTGGCCAGTTCCGACAGCGCATGCTGGCTCGCTTCCAGCTCGCGGATGGTGCGTGCCAGCCGGTAGTGCACGTTCACGCGCGCGACCAGTTCCATCTCGTCGATCGGTTTGGAGATGAAATCGTTGGCGCCGTTCAAGAAGGCCAGGTTGCGGTCGATGTTGTCATCGGCGGTGGTCATGACGATGACCGGCATGTTTTTATAGCGGTCGTTTTCGTCCTTGCGGATCTTGACCAGCAACTGATGCCCCGTCATGTTCGGCATGTGGATGTCGGTGATGACGAGGGCAATCTCCGGATTGGTTTCGAGCATTTCCCAGGCCTGCACGCCATCGTTGGCATGCAGTATCCGATAGCCGCCGCCAAGGTATTTGGACAGCAAAGCCGTGGTCGTCTGGGAGTCTTCCACCAGCAGCAGGAGCGGGAGCGGATCTGTCTTCTTGGATTGTTCAGGCTTCATGGCTGTCGCGCCAGCATCGCTCGGGATGAGCCATGTCTGCTAAAAACATAGCATGCAGCCGCCCGACCATTGGGCCGGCTAAACCTCTTGTACGTCCCGGACAACCTTATCAATACGTTCGGGCTCTTCCAGTTGCCGCTACGCATCCCCACTCTCGGTCGAATCCTCGAGTAGAGCCTGCGCCTGAGGACCGCTCAGCTGCTCGACATTACGCAATTTGCGCTCGATCGTGCGGGTTTTTGACTCGGCGTCACCCAGCGTACTACTGACTGTGTCCAGTTGTTTCTTGGTCCTCGCAAGGAGTTCGCCAAATTTGCCGAACTCGGTTTTTACCGCCCCAAGCACCTGCCACACTTCACTCGAACGCTTTTCAATGGCCAGTGTCCGGAAACCCATCTGCAAGCTGTTCAACAGCGCGGCCAGCGTCGTTGGACCCGCGACGGTTACGCGATACTCGCGTTGCAGCCGGTCGGTCAGCCCCGGACGGCGCAGCACTTCGGCATAGAGACCCTCGATCGGCAGGAACAGCAAGCCAAAATCAGTGGTGTGCGGCGGTGCGATGTACTTTTCATGAATTTTCTTTGCCTCATCGCGTATGCGGATTTCCAGTTGCTTTGCCGCTGCCTCGGCAGCTACGGGATCAGCGCGATCCTCCGCCTCCAGCAGGCGCTCGTAATCTTCGCGAGGGAATTTGGCGTCGATCGGCAGCCACACCGGTTGGTCGTCCCCGCTGCGTCCCGGTAGTCGGATCGCGAATTCAACCCGCTCGTTCGAACCAGGTTTGGTCGCGACGTTCTTCGTGTACTGATCGGCTGTCAGCATTTGTTCCAGTAGATTCTCGAGCTGCACTTCGCCCCACGTGCCACGCGCCTTGACGTTGGTCAGCACTTTCTGGAGATTGCCGACATCGGCGGCGAGTGTTTGCATATCGCCTAGGCCCTTGTGTACCGCTTCAAGTCGTTCGCTGACAAGCTTGAAGCTTTCACCCAAGCGCGTTTCGAGGGTTTTGTGCAGTTTCTCGTCGACGGTGAGGCGCATCTGCTCGAGCTTCGCCTCGTTTCCGGTCTGAAGTTCTTTGAGCTTCGCTTCCAGGGTCGCTCGCATCTCGGCGAGCTTGTCTTCGTTCGCCTTCGTCAAGCGGTCCAGCTGTCCGCTCTGCAATCCGGCGATGTTGGCGATCTGTGTTCCGAGGGTCTGCTCCAGACGTGCCCGGTCATTGGCCAGATCGGCGCGGCCGGCGCCGCGTACCAGCAAAACGATTAGCAACACAACGACTGCCAACAGGCCAGCCAGCAGCAACCAGGCAAACACTTCAGTTGGCATTGAGCCAGTCCAGGATTTCGCCCGGTGCGCGGATCATGCCGTCCGCGCCCCAGCGATCGGGGGTTTCATGGCTGTTAATGTACCCGAACAGCGCCACCAGCGTCTTCATGCCGGCGTGTTTGCCGGCCAGGATGTCGCGCTCGGCGTCGCCGACGTACAGGCATTGCTCCGGGCGGCTTCCGGCCGCGGTGCAGGCATGGAGCATCGGCTCGGGATGCGGTTTGCGGTTGGCGACGGTGTCGCCGCTGACCACGCAGGCTGGCGCGGGCGAGAGATTGAGTCCCGCCACCAGCGGGTCGGTCAGGAACGCCGGCTTGTTGGTGACGACGCCCCAGTTGATGCCTTGCTGCTGCAAGGATTTCAGCAGCGGCTCGATGCCGGTAAAAGGCTTCGTATGCAGGCAGAGGTCGGCGGAATAGAGCGCGAGAAACCGCTCGCGCAGCTGATCGAAATCGGGATCGCCCGGTTTCTGACCGAAACCGAGCGTCACCAGCGCCGATGCCCCGTGCGATACCTCGGGGCGGATAGTGTCGTAGGGCAGGGCCGTTTTGCCTTCCTCGACCAGTAGCGCGTTCAGCGCATGCGCCAGGTCCGGCGCGGTGTCGGCCAGCGTGCCGTCGAGATCAAAGAGTACTGTCCGAATCTTTGAAGTCATCTTGAAAGAAGTGTTTCTAAAAAATTAAAAAACATAAATGAATCTGAACCGCCAGGACGCCAGGAACGCCAGGATTTAGCGGGTGAAAGAAATTGTCTTTCCTGGCGACCCTGGCGCCCTGGCGGTTGAATTTGTAATTAAAGGCGCTACTCACCGCGCGTGGTGTAGGCGATGTAGTTCACGTCCACCCCGCGGCCGAGGCGGTAATGGCGTGTCAGCGGGTTGTAATGCATGCCGATGAAATCGCGCACTGTCAGGCCCGCGTGCCGCGCCCAGCGTTCGAGTTCGGATGGCTTGATGAATTTCATGTATTCGTGGGTTCCCTTCGGCAGCAGGTTCAGCACGTACTCCGCGCCGACAATGGCGAACAGCCACGCCTTGGGATTGCGGTTGATGGTGGAGAAGAACACCCGGCCGCCGGGCTTGACCAGCCGGGCGCAGGCCGCGACCGTGGAGGACGGCTCGGGGACATGTTCGAGCATTTCCATGCAGGTCACGACGTCGAAGGATTCCGGCCTTTCGCGTGCCAAATCCTCGGCGCTGATCTTGCGGTACTCGACCTGCTGCCCGGATTCCTTCAGATGCAGTTTGGCCACCGCGAGCGGGGCGTCGCCGAGATCGATGCCGGTGACGCTGGCGCCATGCGCCGCCATGCTCTCGGCGAGGATGCCGCCGCCACAGCCGATGTCGAGCACGGTCTTGTCCTTGAGCCCGACACGATCATTTATATAGTTGAGACGCAGCGGGTTGATGTCGTGCAGCGGTTTGAATTCGCTGTGCGGGTCCCACCAACGCGCGGCCAGCTGCTCGAATTTGGCAATCTCGTCCGGATCGACGTTTTGGGCAGTATGGGCCATATATGTCTTTTGGAACCGCAGATAAACGGTCGCTCTCGCGCATCCTGCGCTCGCGACATTCGTACGTCCCTGTACAGCACAGATGAACGCGGATTACAGGAACTGAGCAAAAACCTTTTGCAGAGCCCGTAAGTCCCCCAAAATGGCGAGGTTCTCGTCGAGCTTATGCAGGCGCTTGTGGATGACTTCAGGATGGAGCACTTCCCATTCTCCGTCGTATCGCTTCACGTTGACGCCGCAGGTACGGTTCGAAATCGAAGTATTCGCGGATGACCCTCGAGTAGAAATCACCGTGATCGAAGTGGTCGGCAGCGTAGACAAGCTGGTTGGGATGCACCGCTTCGAAACGCAACACGACATCATCTGTATCCAGGGATACCAGATCGACGCGATCAAGCCCCTCCGCCGTGAGCGCCGTCAGCAGATCGAGCTTCCGCGATCCGAGAGGGGATGTTGTCACAACGGCGATGTCCAGATCGCTTTCAGGCCCCGCCCGCCCTCTTGCCGCTGACCCGAACAGATAGGCGGCCGCAATCTCAGGGAACTGGCTCAAAACACGCGCAAGGCGGGGTCTTAGCGCATTGAGACTTGTTGTTTCGACTGATGCTATAGCCATGATTTACACATTATACGTTCGATTTCACTTGTGCTTGATTTTATCATGCCATTGCACGGCCTTGTCGCGCAGCGCCGCTTCGTCCATCCCGGTCAGGTGGTAATTCGCGAGCAGGTGCTTGCCGTTCACCCACACATCCGAGACCTGGTTGCGCGTGGTGGCGTAGACGATCTGCGACACCGGGTCGTACACCGGTTGGCTGGAGATGGCCGACAGATCGATCGCGGCGATGTCCGCCGCCTTGCCGGCCGTCAGTGAACCCGTGCGCGCCTCGATTCCCAGCGCCTTGGCGCCGTTCAGCGTGGCCATGCGCAGCGCAGTGCGCGCCGGCACCGCCGTAGCCTCGCCGCTCACGCCCTTGGCGAGCAATGCGGCAATATGCATTTCCTCCAGCATGTCGAGGCTGTTGTTGCTGGCCGCGCCATCGGTGCCGAGTGCCACGTTCACGCCGGCCTGCACCAGCGCGTGCACCGGGCAGAAGCCGCTCGCGAGCTTGAGATTCGATTCCGGGCAGTGCACCACGCTGACATTGTCCTGCGCCAGCGTCTTGATCTCCTCCGGCAGCAGCTGGGTCATGTGCACCGCGATCAGGCGCGGGCCGAGCAGGCCGAGCTTGGCGAGGCGCGCGAACGGGCGCATGCCGTGTTGTTTCTGTCCCTCATTCACTTCATGCGCGGTTTCGTGCACGTGCATGTGGATGGGAATATCCAGTTCGTCGGCGTACATGCGGATTTTCTCGAACGGTGCATCCGAGACTGTATAAGGCGCGTGCGGGGCGAAGGCGGTGGTGATGAGTTCGCTGTTGCGCAGCTCATCGTGCAGCTTGAGTCCCTTGTGCAGGTATTCATCCGCGTTCTGCGCCCAGGCGCTCGGGAAGTCGATCATGATGAGGCCGATGCAGGCGCGCATGCCGGCGTCATGGCACACGCGCGCGGTGACGTCGGGGAAGAAATACATGTCGCTGAAGCAGGTGGTGCCGCTCTTCAGCATCTCGGCGATGGCGAGCTCGGTGCCATCGCGCACGAAATCGGGACTGACCCATTTCGCCTCCGCCGGCCAGATGTGACTGTTCAGCCAATCCATGAGCGGCAGATCGTCTGCCAGCCCGCGGAACAGGCTCATGGCGGCGTGCGTGTGCGCGTTCACCAGGCCCGGGATGACGGCATGCTGCTTGAGATCGACCGTTTCCGTGGCGCGGTATTTCTTGGCGGCGTCTTTCGTGGGCAGGACTTCGACGATTTTCCCGCCGTGGACGGCGATGCTGTGGTGGTCCAGCGTCTGCCCGTCGGGCTCGACGGGAATCACCCAGCGGGCGTTTATTAAGGTGTCGATGGTTTGCATGGGGGAGGGGGTTATTTTAGTGGGGGGGAGTATAACCGACGCCTGTCATCCTCGCGAAAGCGAGGAGACGGGGGTCGCCCCGGCGAAAGCCGGGGTCCAGAATTATTTTTTGAGCCGCCTTCGGCGGCGTATATACGATGCCGGGGGCAGCCCGGCGGCTGGCTACTTTCTTTGCGTGCCCAAAGAAAGTAGCCAAAGAAAGGGCACGCCGAAGACGCCGACATCTCCCTCCGCTTCTCGCCTCGGTCGGGCTCGCCAGACGGCATGTCCCTATGCCGGCTGGCTCGTGCGCGCGTCCTTGCGCGCACTCTTAAACACCAGAGCTATTCCGCCCTCGGCTGCGATGCTCGGCGGCGTCTACGGGGTGGTTAGCAAAACCTTCTCGGGGCTTGGCTTGACTCAAGGAACGGAAAGCACAAACTATACGTCGTTAAGTTTGGGATTATACGGCGAGACTGAAATCTAATTTGAATTGGAATATGACTTATGAATTCGAATGAGATCGATGCTGAGATTCCGGAAGAGATCAAACCGGTTCTTCTTGAATTAGGGACGGCCTTAAACACCTGCCAAACGTTCGAATATAGCCTTTGTTTTCTTCTGTCGCTGCTTTCGGAGCATCGAAAGCCATCACAAGGCAAAGCATTTCAAGCCTCGTGGGATTTTCATTCACGAAAAATGTTGGGAAAGCTTGTCGATGCTTTAAAAAAGCAAGTTAAGATGCCTGATGATTATGAGGAATACCTCCGAAAGGGCATATCCGCAAGAAATGATATAGTTCACAAGTTTATGAATAAACCAGAGAATGGTATGCGAATGATTAATCCTGTGGGGCGATTACAACTTGTCAAAGAACTGAGGAACCTGAGGGAGGAAGTACGCGCCAGAGATCAATCGTTACAGCCTATAACTGATGCGCTACTAAAAAAGTATGGTTTGAGCACAGAAAGTTTGAAAAGGTCTGCCGAGAATGCTTGGCGATGGAATAATTTTGAAACAAGCAGAAAATCTACACATTGAATCAACAATCAAATGAACCCGAGCATGCAGCTATGCCTAACTGCCAGCCTGCAAGATGCCTAAATCATGGGACCGACGCGCGGCTACTCCGACCTGGATAGTCTGTTGCGAGACCTTGTGTCCATCGGACGCAACGAGCGCTTTGAAGACCTCTCGCGTTATCCTGAGTTTCAGGATCATGCGTCGGTCTTGCGGCTGGCCGATGTTTATCGCGACAAGGTACTTTCCTTCGCGCAGGAACTGCCTCAAAGTGATCAGGTAGCATTCGTCAAAGTGATTGCGATGGTGGAGGAGCGGGTCGGTAGCCTCGGAAGCGTGAGTAATTTGCCGCGCCTCCTATCGCTTGTTGATGATCCTGTGCGCTCGCTCTTCGATTGGGTGCTCCGCAATAGCTCGCGCTATTACTACTCCAAGGGTGCCCGGTCAGTTTTAGGATACGACCTTGCATGTCACCTCGAAGCTGAACACCGGGCACAAGGTATCAAACGGGATACAGAGCGACAGCTTGAGGATCGTAAGCGCGTTGCGAAGCAAGCGACCAGCAATCTTTATAATGCTGTCCGCCGCGGTGATCTAAAGGGTGTTCGTGCGTTGATCGAGAAAGGGGCCGACGTCACTATTTGCGGCCCGGACGGCACATCCTTGATTGCTTTGGCGACTGCGAATGGACACACTGCAATCGTCCGAGAGCTTGAGAATGCAGCGTTACAATATACCCCGCCAGATTAACCTGTGTGAGGAAGGATTACACCGTAGGGATAGTACCGCTCACGCGCCCAATTGAGCATAAAAAAGACTCGAAATATGTTTTTCAATAATCGCAAGAAGTTTAATGGGCATGTTGTAGAACTTTTACCCCGGTTTGGTTTCGACTTAGATGAAGCGGGGGTAATGAAGACAGCCAGCGCTCTTGATATTGCGTGGCAGCAAAAATACAGCCATTACGAGGCTGCACTTTATGTTGCTTATCTTGTTTTTGCTGGAATGCTCAAGGCAAACGAGCCGCGCGCACACGATGTAATCCGATGTATCCGTAGCACGTCAAGCGAATGGGTGTCACAAGGGGTCGTGCGGGAAAATTTGGCGAGTCAATTTTCTTCGAAGGCCGATGAATGGATTGCAAAGCAAAAATAATGCGGCGTCAAAGCCGTTTTAAAACCCCGTTGTCGCGAGCCGAGCACCGAGCAAGGCCGGGAGTATTCGCGAGACTTTTGATCGAGCCCGAGGCGCGTTGTGTGCGCCCGGCGAGTTAGGCGAGCGCCCGGCCGTAGCGAGGCGCGGAGGGGACCGCCCGGTGTATGGGCGGCGAAGCGACCGGGCGTGCTTTCTTTCGGTTACCTTTCTTTGCACGAGCAAAGAAAGGTAACCCAGGGTGCAGGGGCGGAGCCACCCGCAAATATCTTTTCAGATCGTGCGCGAAGCGCACTCCACAGATATACTTCGCTCTCATGACCGCCATTCAACCAAAAGAAATCCCCTACGACAAAATCCGCGCGGTTGAATGGGAAAACGGCCGGTTGAAGCTCATCGACCAACGTATCCTCCCCGGCAAATTCGAGCACCTCTATCTCGACCATCTTCCGGAAAGCGCCAAGGCGATCACCGACATGGCGGTGCGCGGGGCG
>MFTB01000087.1:5348-6429 GCA_001785195.1 Candidatus Muproteobacteria bacterium RIFCSPHIGHO2_12_FULL_60_33 | reverse complement strand
ACCACCGAGTGCACCGCGCCGATGCGCGCACACGCGAGCATGGCGACCGCAATCTCCGGGATCATGGGCATATAGATGCACACCCGGTCGCCCTTCTTGACGCCGCGGGATTTCAGCACGTTCGCGAACTTGCAGACCTCCTCGTACAGCTCGCGATAGGTTAGCTTGCGGTCTTCGCGCGGGTCGTCGCCCTCCCACAGGATCGCGACCTGATTGCCGCGCTTCTCGAGGTGGCGGTCGAGGCAGTTGTAACTGACATTGAGCTTCGCACCTTCGAACCATTTGATATGGAGATTCTTGGCGTCGAAGCTCCAGTCCGACACCTTGGTCCACGGCTTGAACCAGGTGACGAATTCCCTGGCCTGCTCGGCCCAGAAACCGTCCGGGTCTTTGACCGAGCGCTCGTACATTTCGCGGTATTTTACGTCGTCGATGAAAGCGCGTTTCATAACGTCCGCGGGGATTTCGTAAACCTTCTCGGTCGACATCGTCTTATCTCCTCCTAGGGCTGCCCCAGCATGGCCGATTTTGCAGCATGTCTGGGCCGCTTCTCAAGCTAAAGACAGCCCGTCACATGGCCCGCCCATGAATTTCCAAGGGGGCAAATGGCTTAGACGCCTGAAACCCGCCTGCGGTAAGCTGATGAACCGACCTGTTCCACTACCGCTGTGTCATATCGCTAACTAATCGGACATTAACATGGGCGAGATCGTTAAATTCAAGAAACCGTCCTTGCGCGACAAAGCCGAGGGCAAAACCCTTTGCAAAAGCGGGTTTCATAGATGGAAGGTTGTGACCGAAAGAAAATTCGATGTCAGCCAGGGAAAACTGGTGACGCTGCGGCGTTGCGAACGGTGTGGGAAGGAGAAGACGGAACTGCGTTAGGGCTGTGCCATCAGGGATAAGTGGCGTGGCTAAAGCACATATCGCCCGGCATATTCACGGGATGATATACTTTTCGTACGAGGATCTTGCCACATTTCAACGAGGCATTTATGACAACCCCCAAACAATCCGCCAAACAACTCATCGAGCAACTGCCGGAACAGGTGTCGTGGGATGACATCATGTATGAGCTGTA
>MFTB01000087.1:0-5334 GCA_001785195.1 Candidatus Muproteobacteria bacterium RIFCSPHIGHO2_12_FULL_60_33 | reverse complement strand
AATCCGCCAAACAACTCATCGAGCAACTGCCGGAACAGGTGTCGTGGGATGACATCATGTATGAGCTGTACGTAAAACAGAAGATCGAGGAAGGACTCGCCGACATCGAAGCCGGTCGCACGATCCCGCACGAGCAGGTCAAAGCCGAACTGTTGGGCAATGGCCATTGAGTGGTCGGCCCGCGCCCGTACCGACCTGAGGGAACTGCGGACGTACATCGCGCAAGACTCCCCGCACTACGCGCGGCGATTTGTGGAGAAGATTTTCAAGGCCGTAGAGTCGCTCACCAACATCCCCAGATCGGGCGCAAGATTCCAGAAGCCGACCGTGAGGATATTCGAGAGTTGATCTTTCAGAACTACCGCATCATCTATCGGATCAAGCCCGAGCACGTTTATATCGTCACTGTCCTCCATGGCAGCCGGGATTTGGCGGGCCAGGCGGTAAAGCCGTGGGAGGTGGTATAGAGTGATTCGGTCTAACTGCTAGCTGTCGCCCGATTGATTGCGCTCGGGCGATCGGCGCGAGCGGCATGTTGCTTGATGAAAGGTTTTCTCTGGTACCTTTGGCCCTGAGCAACCAGTATATTAGCGAAAACTTTGATCTGACCCCGATTTGTGCGGAATTGAATGCTAACGTCCGCATTCACCGGGCGCGAGCAAGCGCGGGAAGCGCCGCTTGCAAGCGATCCGGTGCAATGCGTTGTTAGGCGCCAGGTTCACAACGACTGCGGGACTCGTAAAATGTCCAGTATGCGCGGTCAAGTACCAAGGCGAGGGCGCCGATCGTCTTAAACGCTTCTCTCACAAACGCATGGTCGACCGTGCAGCCTTCATGCTCCGATGAGGAAGCAATCTCCTCAAGCACGGTGGTGACACTCGGCGGGAGATCGCTAGACAGTTGGTGGACATACCGATTTCTCACGGCTCTTAGCGCGTCGATGGTCTTCCAAGTCGATGTGGCAATCTGAATGTCTAGTCCACAGGTTCGCTGGAGAAAAAAAACATACCTATTCAGGTAGGGCATCGGTTTCGCAGGAAGCTCCATACTAATACCAATCATCTGCGCCACATCCATCGCGACGCCTACAAATAGACCTTCCGCCAAGGAGAATAGATGGGCAAGAACTGCGGCATGATGATATCTGGCGATGTTGTCCATATCCTGCAGCGTCATCTCCTCGTGAACTGACTCCGCTACCCAGTCCTCCGTTCCACTCACTTGCATGCGCGATCGTCTGGTTTGGGCTAGATAGCGACTGATGAATTCGCCACCGAATTCGTAGTACCGCTGTAGGCTGGCGACGCGACCAGCAAACGTGTAGAACGCCTCTAAGAAGCGGTCGGAAGGATCATAGACAGTTTCGATCTTCAGGGCGGAGTTGAAATCAAATTCGTTCGACATGGCTGTATCGCCGTAGCGCCTAACGTAGATGTCACTTTTGACATATAACCTGGCCGCGTGACGTCTAACCTGGCGTGGCTGTGGACCAGAAACGGTTTGCATTCAGGCATGTTCGTTAATGTAGTGTACGCCGGTACAGATTAAACGAACCGTCAAACCCTGCAAACCTCCCTTGGTATCGGCAGTAATCTATGCTTGCCGAGCGCCCAGCGCCCGGACCTGCTCCAGCCATTTCTTGCGCCGGACCTCGGTGGAGTTTTTCATCGGCCCCACTTCGGTAATGCGCACCGGCTTGATGCCGCAGAACTGAAGGATAGTCTTCTTCATGGTGTTGTGGCCGGGGCGGCCGAAGTACCAGCGGTAGATCCATGACGGCGTGTTGAGCGTGACGATCAGGCGCGCGCTGCGGCCGGTGAGCAGCTTGTCCCACAGCGGGGAGTTCTCGCGAAAATGCACGGCAAAACCCGGTAGAAACACCCGCTCGATGAATCCCTTGAGCAGCGCCGGGATGGTGCCCCACCAGATGGGGTAGACGAACACCAGGTGATCGGCCCACTTGATCGCCTCCTGCGCGTTCGCCAGATCGGGCTCAAGCTCGGCCAGGTGCGCCAGGCTGGTGGTCGCCAGTGGATCGAATTTGAGATCGCCGAGATACAGTTCCTTTACTTCCGCGCCGGCGGCGCGCGCACCTTCGGAATAGGCCATCATCAGGGCGCCGCCGTAGCTATGGCGCTGTGGTTGGCCGAGAATCACCAGAATTCTTTTCGGCATAAATAATTTTTTCCGTCTGACTCGGAGCGATCGCAAAAATATACCGTCTCTATTCTGGTAGGGTGCGTCCTACGCACCTTTCGGCTCTGCCGAACCGTGAATCGGTGCGCAGGGCGCACCCTACGTTATTTTTGATTGTTGTTGAATCGGCGTTCATCTGCGTTTATCTGCGGTTTCAGCCTCTTATCCTTCCAACAGAATTTTCTCCGCCTGTTCCAGCGCCTCGGGCGCGCCGTAGAGCACCAGCACGTCGCCGGCGGCGAGCTTGGTTTCGGGCGCGGGTTCGGGGCCGCGGATGCCGCCGCGGCGCACCGCGCTGACGCTGACCCCGGCTTTCTCCAGGCCCAGATCGGCGATCAGCCTGCCCACGGCGTTCGCCCCGGCCGGCAGCGTAATGGAATGCAGCCGTTCCTGGTAGGCGTGCGTGTCCTTGCCGTCGTCCAGATCCTCGCCGTGGAAAAACCCGCGCAACATGCGGTAGCGATCGGTACGCACGTTGCGCACATGCCGCACGATGCGCGACACCGGCACGCCCATGAGCAGCAGCAGGTGCGAACCCATCATGAGGCTGCCTTCCAGGCTTTCCGGCACCACCTCGGTCGCGCCCGCGACCATGAGCCGGTCGAGATCGGCATCGTCCATGGTGCGCACGATCACCGGCATGTCCGGGCGCACATGTCGCGTGACCTCGAGAATCTTAAGCGCCGCGGGCGTATTGTAGAAGCTGATCGCCAGCGCCGTGGCGCGCTGCAACCCGGCGGCCTCGAGCACGTCCCGGCGCGTCACGTCGCCGTACACCACCGGTTTGCCGGCGTCGCGCGCATCGCGCACGCGCACCGGGTCGAGATCGAGCGCCAGACTCGGGATGCCTTCCTGCTCCAGCATCCACGCCAGGTTCTGGCCGCTGCGGCCGTAGCCGCAGACGATCACGTGCTTGTTGGCGCCGACCGCCTCGGCGCGGATCACGTCCAGGTTGCCCTCGCGCGCGCGGGTGTAACCGGGCACCAGGCGCTTGGCGAGCCAGCCGTTGTAGCGCACGATCAGCGGCGCCGCCATCATGCTGAGAATCACCGAGGCCAGCGCGATCTGCGACACGTCTTCGCTGAAGAGATCGAACTGGCTGGCCGAGAGCAGCAGCGCGAAGGCGAACTCGCCCACCTGCGACATGACGAGCCCGGTGCGCAGCGCCACGCCGGTTTCCATGGCGAACAGCCGGCCGAGCCCGAGGATGAGCAGCGTCTTGAAGACAACGATCGCGACGACGCACAGCAGTACCCAGGGCCACAGCTCGCGCATGGCGCCGAGGTTCAGCATCATGCCGATGGTGATAAAGAAAAGCCCGAGGAGGATGTCGCGAAACGGCAGGATGTCGCCTTCGACCTGATGCCGGTATTCGGTCTCGCCCATCATCATGCCGGCCAGAAAAGCCCCGAGCGCCAGCGACAGGCCGGCCATCCCGGTGATCCAGGCCGCGGCCAGCGTCAGCAACAGGACCGCCAGCATGAAATACTCGCGCAACTTCGCGGAAGCCACTTCGTGGAAAAACGGCCGCAGCAGCCAGCGGCCGACGATAAATATCCCGACCAGCACGAGCACGCTCTTCAACAATGCCCAGCCGAGCGACACCCATACCGATTGCTCCATGTTGCCGCCGAGCGCCGGAATCACGATGAGGAACGGCACCACCATCAGGTCCTGAAACAGCAACACACTGATCGCATGACGGCCGTGACGCGAGTTCTGCTCGAGCTGCTCGGTAAGCAGCTTCATGACAATCGCCGTCGATGACATCGCCAGCATGCCGCCGATGACGATGGCGCCCTCGGGCGAAACGCCGAACAGCCAGGCGACGAACCCGAACACCAGGGAGCTGATCAGCACCTGCGCGCCGCCCAGGCCGAACACCATGGCCTTCATGGCGATGAGCTTGGGCAGCGAGAATTCCAGTCCGACGGTGAACATGAGGAACACCAGGCCGAACTCGGCGAGAGTGCGCGTACCCTCCAGATCGGGAATCCAGCCCATGCCGTAGGGACCCACGACAATGCCGGCGCAGAGGTACGCCAGAATCTGCGGCAGACGCAGATAGCGAAAAAGTGCGACCAGCACCACCGCCACGCCGAGCAGGATCAGGATACTGTGAAAGCCAATCGGCTCCATGGGATAATCGCGGTCGTTTCGATATACTCCGTGAAAGATTACCCTAAGCTACCGCAAATCGCGAAACGCATGACGTCATCCGCATCATTCGAGCAACTGGGACGCGAAGTGATCCAGCTCGAGGCCGACGCGCTGCAAACGCTGGCGACGCGCGTGGACGGACAGTTCGCCGAAGCCTGCCGGCTGGTCCTCGCGTGTCAGGGGCGCGTGATCGTCACCGGCATGGGCAAGTCGGGACACATCGGAGGCAAAATCGCGGCGACGCTGGCGAGCACCGGTACGCCTTCCTTCTTCGTGCACCCGGGCGAGGCCTCGCACGGCGATCTCGGCATGATCACGCCCACCGACATCGTGCTCGCCATTTCCAATTCCGGCGAGACTGCGGAAATCCTCACCATCCTGCCGATCGTCAAACGCATGGGCGTAAAACTCATCGCTCTGCTCGGCAACACCAACTCCAGTCTTGCCAGACAGGCCGACGCGATTCTCCATGCCGGGGTGGAAAAGGAGGCATGCCCGCACAACCTGGCGCCGACGGCGAGCACCACGGCCGCGCTCGCCATCGGCGATGCACTGGCGGTCACGCTGCTCAAGTCGCGCGGCTTCACGCGCGAGGACTTCGCGCGCGCCCACCCGGCCGGGAGTCTCGGCCGGCGCCTGCTGTTGTACGTGAGCGACGTCATGCACACCGGCGCCGCCATTCCCCAGGTCGGCGAGGAAGCAAACCTGCGCGAAGCGCTGCTGGAGATGACCGGCAAGGGTCTGGGCATGACCGGCGTGGTGGACCGTCACGGCGCCCTGGTGGGGATATTCACCGACGGCGATCTGCGCCGCGTGCTGGCGCGCGGCATCGACGTCTACAACGCCAAAATCACCGATGTCATGACGCGCAACCCAAAAACCACGCGCGCCGACCGCCTGGCGGTCGAAATTGTCCAGCTGATGCAATCGCTGAAAATCAACGGGCTGTTCGTGGTGGATGACAAGAATCACGTCCTG
>MFTB01000086.1 GCA_001785195.1 Candidatus Muproteobacteria bacterium RIFCSPHIGHO2_12_FULL_60_33 | reverse complement strand
CCCGCGCGGGAGTCTTCAAGGCCACGCGCGACCATGCGCTCGAACGCAAGCTCACGCATGATTTCCTCGTAGGTGGCGTCCTCGGGTTGTGACTGAATTACTTCAGTCATTTTCTGTTTGGCGCTGGGCATAAGACCTCCTTTCGGCAAAGGTGACAGCAGGCATTATTTCCCGCTTTCGCAACTCAGTCCAGGGCTTCCGTGACTGACAGCGCAAACCAGCAGGATGCGTTGGGATTCACTTCGTTCATCCCAACCTACATTTTTAGATTTTTTTTGTTTCGCGCAGGGTGCCGATAATCTGGTTCAGCGGCGCCTCACGCGTCTGTCTGTCGCGGCACCCTTTGTATTTCACCGCGCCGTGTTTGGCGTGATTCTGCTCAGGCCGCGATATGCGGCACGTCGAAGGCGAGCTTGCGCAGTGCGTCAACATCCCCAGCCTTCTTCGAGGCATCGAGGATTTCAATGCCGACCAGGCGGCCGGCTTTGTCGTAATCGACGATGATGCCGTCGGCCACTTCCTCGCTGCTTTCGATTTCCCGGCCAGTAAGGTCGAGATAGACGGCGTCCGCCTGCTGGTCGATTCTCACGCGCATGGTTTTCTCCGGTCGAAGTAAGCGGTTATGACATACCGCGGGTCGCTTTCGCGAACCACAACCCGCAGCATTTTACCTCGCTCAGTATAGCACTTTAAGAAAGAGCGTTTGCTGTCCTTGACCTCGGTTTCGTCCGGGGAGGCCAGTGTTTCTTCCACCCAGGCGAGTGGGATGCCGCGGCGCACAATCTGGAATTCTGCGTGCGTGTCATAGCGGATCATGTTGTTTTCAGCCTTTGTGCCAGACTCACTTCCTTACCTGTGCGCCCAAAAAGGAGATTGTCTGATCGATTGACACTTCGCGTGGCTGCTTGTCGCGCCGGCCCTTGTATTCGGCCACGCCTTTGGCGAGGCCCTTGTCGCCGAGGACAAGACGATGCGGGATGCCGACCAGGTCCATGTCAGCGAAGATCACTCCGGGACGCTCGTCACGGTCATCGAGCAGCACGTCGAAACCGGCATGCACCAGCTCACCGTAAAGCTTGTCAATCGCTTCGCGGACCTTTTCTGATTTTGCATAACCGATGGGCACCAGCGCGACCTGGAACGGCGCGATGGCGTCGGGCCAGATGATGCCGTTGTCGTCGTGGTTCTGTTCGATGGCGGCGGCGACCACGCGCGAGACGCCCATGCCGTAGCAGCCCATGGGCATGACCACGGACTTGCCGGCCTCGTCGAGCACGGTCGCCTGCATCGCCTCGCTGTACTTGGTGCCGAGCTGAAAAATGTGCCCGACCTCGATGCCGCGGCGGATCGAGAGCGTGCCTTCGCACTGGCCCTGGCCGGAATCGGGGCAGGGGTCGCCCTCGACCACCTTGCGCAGGTCGGCCACCACCGGTTCGGCCGCATCACGGCCCCAATTGACATTAATAAGATGTTTGCCGTTGGCGTTCGCGCCGCAAACGAAATCGGCCAGGCGCGCGGCGGATTCGTCGGCAATGACGGTGATCTTCAGGCCCGCCGGACCGATCGAGCCGGGTTCGCAGCCGGCCGCCAGCTCCACCTCGCCCGGCGTGACGAACACCAGTGGTTTCGCCACCTGTGGCAACTTCGAGGCTTTGACCTCGTTCAGCTCGTGGTCGCCACGCAGCACCAGCGCGATGACGCCGCCGGCACCTTTCACGAGCAGAGTTTTAATAGTTTGCTTCGGATCGACCTTAAGGAATCGGCTGACTTCTTCGATGGTATGTTTCCCCGGCGTATCCACGATCTGCATGGCTTTGCCCGATGCCGGACGCTTGCCGAGCGGCGGCAATGCTTGGGCCATTTCCACGTTGGCGGCATAGTCGCACTTCGAACAAATGGCGATGGCGTCCTCGCCGGAATCGGCCAGCACGTGAAATTCATGCGAATGGCTGCCGCCGATGGCGCCGGTGTCGGCCGCGACCGGACGGAACTCCAGCCCCACGCGCTGGAATATGCGCGAATAAGTCGCATGCATGATTTTATAGGTTTCCCCGAGCGAGGCCTCGTTAATATGGAATGAATAGGCGTCCTTCATCAGGAATTCGCGCGCCCGCATCACCCCGAAACGCGGGCGGATTTCGTCGCGGAATTTCATCTGTATCTGGTAGAAATTGGCCGGCAACTGGCGGTAGCTCTTGATCTCGCGCCGGATCAGGTCGGTGATGACCTCCTCGTGCGTCGGTCCGATGCAGAAATCGCGCTTGTGCCGGTCGGTCAGGCGCAGCAGCTCCGGCCCGTACTGGTCCCAGCGCCCGGACTCCTGCCACAGCTCCGCCGGCTGCACCGCCGGCATCAGTACTTCCTGCGCGCCAGCGCGGTTCATCTCTTCGCGCACGATCTGCTCCACCTTGCGCAGCACGCGCAGGCCGAGCGGCAGCCAGGTGTAAATGCCGGCGGCGAGCCTGCGGACCATGCCCGCGCGCAGCATGAGCTGGTGGCTGACGGTCTCGGCCTCGGCCGGGGTTTCGCGGACGGTGGAAAGCAGGAATCGGGAAACGCGCATGAATGAGATCGTTATTCTCGTTGGTTGGGGACGGGAGGGGAGTATAAGTCAGGTTTACAGCGCTAAAAAGCACCGCTTGAGCCGCAGGGCGGCGGCGTCTTTATTTCAGGTTCAGCGCTTCTTTCACGATCCCGTCGAGCAGATCTTCAATCGCCTTGGTCGAGGCGCGGGAGGCCTCGGAGCCCGCCGGAATCGGCCGGCGGTAACCGACATACACCATCTTCGGGTCCTGGGGCAGGGTGTAGATCACGATGATGTAAGGGCAGAAGATAATGTTCGAAGGGTCGGCCTCCATGTTGCGGCGCGAAACGCTGGCCGAGCAGAATTGCAAGGATTCGGCCTTGCCGTAAATCGTTTTACTGGCGCCGAGGTCCTTGCCGGTGCGATCGAGCATGGCGCTGATATGCGACGTATGATCCAGCACCAGACCGTGGTTGGTGATGGCGATCTGCAGGTCTTCCTTGACGGTATCAAAGCCTCGCTTGGAGGTGTAAAGCTTGAGATGATCCGGCTCGGCGGCCATGGCCGGCGATAATCCGCCAGACAGCAGACCGAACGAAAGTGCGAGTGCAATAATACGGGTCATATGATCTCCGGAACAAATTCAATCACGATGGCCCAGTATATCGCAGGCACAGGTTTCTTTCCTCGCCCGTCGGGGCGAGGGAAGAATGGGAAACACCTGTGATGGAAGATTAACGCCGGATCAATAACGGCGTCCGTTGCCCATGCCCGGTCACAAGATAACCGTAAGAACGCATGAATATCCCGGTGGCGCACCGGACCGTGTGCGGTTTATTGCCGCGCGCCGGCGCCTATATTCGGGTGATGCGTGTAACGTGGCTCAGGTGTCTTGCGGCGGCCAGAGCTGGGCCGCGCCGCGCACGCCGGAGCTGTCGCCGTGGACATGGGGCAGGATTTTGGTGCGCAGCTCGTCATTGAATACATGGCGCGCCACGCGTTCAGGTCCGTCGGTATAGAGTCGCGCAATATTCGACATTCCGCCACCGAGCACGATGGCATCGGGATCGAGGATGTTGATGACGACCGACAGGGCTTTGCCGAAGCGATAAAGGTAACGCTGCAGCGCGGCATTGGCTCCGGCATCGCCCTGATCGGCCAGCGCCACGATGTTTTTGGCCTTGAGCGAGGCATCGCCGCCGTGCTGCGACCAGTCGTAGACCAAGCCGGGCCCGGAAAGAAAGGTTTCCACGCAGCCGCGTTTGCCGCAGTAACAGGACGGGCCGTCGGCTTCAAGGACATTGTGCCCCCATTCCCCGGCGATATGCTGCGCGCCTTCGTGCAGTTTTCCGTGAAATACAATGCTGCCGCCCACGCCCGTGCCCAGAATCACTCCAAACACCGTGCCATATTTTTTTCCCGCCCCGTCGAGCGCCTCGGACAGCGCAAAACAGTTGGCATCGTTGGCGATACGAATCGGACGACCGAGGATTTTTTCAAGATCATTCCTGATCGGTTTGCCGTTGAGGCAGACGGTGTTGGAATTTTTCAGACAACCGGTACGCGTGGAAATCGCGCCAGGGGTACCGATGCCCACATGGCAGGCCTGTCCGGTTTTTTTCTCGAGGTCGCGCACCAGCGTGTAAATGTTTTGCAGGATGGCGTCGTAACCGTCGGTCTGCGGCGTCGGCAGGCGCGCGCGCAAAAGAATCTTGCCGGCCTCGTCCATCACGATGCCTTCGGTTTTGGTGCCGCCCAGATCCAGACCTATGCGTAACATATTCCGACTCCCCCTCTCCCAGAGTAAAAGAAAGCGCGCGCAGCGCGCAACGGCTCCAGTCTTACAGAACTCCCCTCTCCCGCGAGGGGAGAGGGGAAGTAGGTGGACGTCTCCATTTCGATCGGGGTAAGGGGTGAGGGGAGCAAGCTACGGCACGGCATAGCTTCAGTACTCATTGATTTTTCTCTGCGCAGCATGGGATTATTCCAGATGCAGACGTTTATCTCAGGCCCTGAATCCAGCGGTCGTAAAACTTATCGGCCAGGCCTTGCAGCCGCGCGACGCGCGCGTCGAGATCCACTGCCATGGTCTGCGGGCTTTGGACCGTGGCGCATGTCGGCGCCAGTTCGTTGCTTCCCACGCGCGCCCATTCGCGCACCATATCGCCGGTCATCTCGATGTGGCACTGGAAGGCGAGGGTCTTGCCGATGACGAAGGCCTGATTGGCGCAGTCGCGCGAGGCCAGGATGCGCGTCGCGCCCGGTGGGATGGAGAAGGTCTCGCCGTGCCAGTGGAACACCTCGAATTCCCGCGGCAGGCCATCGAGCCAGTTTTGCGCGACCGTGCTTTCAACGCGCGTGACCGGGAGCCAGCCGATTTCCTTCACCGGATTGCGGGTGATCGCGCCGCCCAACGCCTTGCTGATCAGTTGCCCGCCGAGACAATGGCCCAGCACCGGTACATCCGCCGCGACGGCCTGCTGGATCAGCCGGGTAACTTTCGGAATCCACGGGAGATTGTCGTTGACGCTCATGGGCCCGCCCATCAGCACAATCCCTGGAACCCCGTCTATGCTTGAAGGGATGGGATCGTTCCGGTCGATGCGGATCAGTCTGTGGGGCAGGCGCCGGCGGTCGAGGTAATCGGCCAGGTAACCGGGTCCTTCGTGCGGCGCGTGCCGGAAAATCAGAATTTCCTGCATGCGGCGATTGTATAGTCAGCCATGAATTTTATAAATACGGCCATGCGTACTCTGACCTTCAAAACAATGATATTCACCAGCCTGTTGCTGGCCGCGAACGCCGCCGGCGCGGTGGAAAATATTTCGCTGCACGCCTTGTTCAAGGACAAGGCGATTATCGTCGTGGACGGCGCGCGCCGCGTGCTGAAAAGCGGCGAGGAAAGTCCGGAGGGCGTCAAGCTGCTGGCCACCGATACGCAGGAAGAGAAGGCCGAGATCGAGATCGGCGGCAAGCGCGAAACACTCAGGCTGGGCGTGGTCACCGCCGGATTCGCCTCCAAAGGCAAGGGCAGCGTGACGCTCTATCCCGAAACCAACGGCCATTATATTGTTGATGGTCTGATTAACGGTGTGTCCGTGCGCTTGATGGTGGACACCGGCGCGACCATCATCGGTATGAACAGTATCGTGGCGAACCGCATTGGCATCGATTACCGGAAACAGGGCCGCGCCGGTTTTGTCAACACCGCGGGTGGCACGGTGCCTAGTTATTACGTCAAGCTTAACAGCGTCACGGTCGGCGATATCACTATATATAACGTGGATGCCAGCATCGTCGAGGGTTCCAGCCCGCGCGAAATCTTACTCGGCATGTCGTTCCTCGGGCATCTCAACATGAAGCGCGACAGCGAGAAAATGGAGTTGAGCGAGCGCTGACGGCGCGATGGAGGCCTCAGGCCTGATTCGGCGGAAACACCTTGTCGGGATTCAGAATTCCCCGGGGATCGAACTGGTGCTTGATGGCGCGCATCAGATCCAGCGTGATTGGATCGATGGCGCGATTGATGTAATCACGCTTCTCCACGCCGATGCCGTGCTCGCCGGAGAGCGTCCCCCCCAGTTTTAAAACCAGATCGAACACGCGCGACAGGCATGGGCGGGCGTTTTTCTCCTGTTGCGGATCCTGCGTGTCGTAAAGCAGATTCACGTGGATATTGCCGTTGCCGGCGTGCCCGAAATTGACGATCGGGATACCAAACTCGCGCGCGAGCTTTTCCAGCCCGTCGATGAGTTCCGGGATGCGCGAGACCGGCACCACCACGTCTTCGTTCAGCTTGTTCGGCGCGATGTTGCGCAGCGCGGGCGACAGCGCCTTGCGCATGGCCCACAGCGCCGCGGCTTCCTCCTCGGTTTTGGCGGCGGTCAGGTTCAGCAGGCTGTCACCGCGTGCGGCGCTGGAAATCGTTGCCACGGCCGCCCCCATCGCCGCTTCCGGTCCGTCCAGCTCGATCATGAGCAGCGCGCCGGCCCCGTGCGGCAATTCCGCCTGGGAATAGTTTCGTATCATTTCGATTGCGGCCGCGTCCACGAATTCGAGCGCGCACGGCGTGACCGGCTGGGCCATGATGCGCGATACGGCCGCCGCCGCCGCGCGCACGCTGGCGTAAACCGCCTGCAAGGTACGGCGCGATTCAGGCAGCGGCGTGAGCTTGAGCGTTGCCTCCGTGACGATGGCGAGCGTGCCTTCCGAGCCGATGATCAGGCGCGTCAGGTCGTAGCCGACCACGCCCTTGGTGGTGCAGGTGCCGGTGTGAATCTCATCGCCATTGCCGGTCACGGCGACAAGTCCGAGCACGTTTTCGCGTGTGGTGCCGTATTTGAGTGCGCGTGGCCCGGCAGCATTGAGCGCGATGTTGCCGCCGACCGTGCAGTAGGCGCTGCTGGTGGGATCGGGTGGCCAGAAGCATCCGTGCTCCGCGGCCTGGTCCTGAATTGTCTGATTGATCGCGCCCGGTTCGACGCGCATGACGCGGTTGGCCGCGTCCATTTCGATAATGCGGTCCATGCGCTCGAGCGACAGCACCAGTCCACCGCGCACGGGAATGGCGCCGCCGGTGGTGCCGGTGCCGCGTCCGCGCGCGACAATGGGAATAGTGTATTGATTGCACAAGCGCACCGTTTCCAGCACCTGCGCATGGCTGGTGGCGAAGGCCACGGCGTCCGGCGGCGTGTGCTTGCGCGAGTTGTCCTGCCCGTAGGGCCAGCGGTCGGCGGGATCGGTCAGCACGTTCTCCGCACCCAGTACGGCCTTGAGCCGCTCCACGAACGGGCCGGGAATATCACTCATTTCGTCCAGTCGTGATAAGGAAGCCTTGCTCGCTGTATGCAAATGACAGGACGAATGAGCGAAGCGAGTAGGGCTTCATTATTTCGTCTTGTCGATAAGGAAGCCCTAGTCGCTTCGCTCATTCGTCTTATCATAATGATGAGCGGATGCGGCGCAGCAGTTCCGTGGTCGAGCGGTCGAAGCGGAAGGGAATGGAATGCACCTGGCCGCCGTAGCTTTTCACGACATCCGATCCGACGATTTTATCCGGTGTCCAGTCGCCGCCCTTCACCAGATGATCCGGCCGCACGCGCTTGATCAGCGCCAACGGCGTGTCGTCGTCGAAGGGCGTGACCAGCGAAACGCAGCCGAGCGCGGCGAGCACCGCCATGCGGTCGTCGAGCGGGTTGACGGGGCGGTCCTGTTCCTTGTCGAGGCGGCGCACGGAGGCGTCGCTGTTGACGCCGACGACCAGCGACTTCCCGAACGCGGCGGCCTCTTCGAGGTAGGCGACAT
>MFTB01000085.1 GCA_001785195.1 Candidatus Muproteobacteria bacterium RIFCSPHIGHO2_12_FULL_60_33 | reverse complement strand
ACCCCCCCGGATGACGCGACCACCCCCTGCGCTTCTCGCCGGAATCGGCGCTCGCCTCAACTCGCCGGGCGCGAAATACGTGCCTCGGGCTCAAACACGAGGCTCGCTTCTCCCGATTCCGGCTGCGATGCTCGGGCGCGCCATACGGGGGTGTCAAAACACCTCCACCGGCAGTCTGTTTCAATAGGGTTTTTGCGTATGTAGGTTGAAGGGGCGTTACGAGGCAAAGCTTTCTGTTAGACCTCGACTCCATAAGTGCAGTCGCCCATACGGCGCGACGACCGTATGTTGAAGTTTTGAGAACCAGGGCCAGGGAGGTTCTGACTCGTGCTGATAATCACAAAAAATGTAGTCTGGTATCCCATATGGATTCTGTATCACACTGCGTGCAAATATTTTTGTCGGATCGAAAAATGCTGTCCAGTTGCCAGTGAAAGCATCACACCTGATGAGCGTAATGACCGAAGGCGCACTGTGATTGGAGTAGTACAGGGACTGAAATGTTGCAACTCCCTCGCCAGCCACAAAAAGTAAACTGAACCGTTCAGGGCCGTGTGCTTCATCATACTCTGGACGACGGTCATATATCGCCCACAATGCATACGGTGAGAAGTCATCACGTACACGCTGCCGGCTTGGATCGCCATCGGTTCGTTCTGGAAGAATGGGTTGAAAGGATTTGAAACAGAGTTCCTCTCTCGCGACTGAGCGTGAGTAATAAATCCTGTAGCCTTTGAATGTATCTAGCTCGCGCCACAAATCATCCTGAGCGATATTGCAATCTGCGTAAACGAAACTATGACTGAAACCGCCGAGATACTTGACGGGACGACCATCCATTGCGCTTGCAGGATAGAAAACCGATCCCTGCAATATGTCAGCGATGGGGAGCTGGCCATTCATGAAACCAGATTTCATGAGCCAATCCGGTGTGGGGTAACGAATCAATTCAGGAAGCATAGCGATTTCCAACCGTGAGACGACCCCAGCGGCAAGGTGCTTATATTTGAGTTAGGCGTCACGCGAAATGGTAGATACCGAAACCTAATACAACCCAGACCGCTATAACGAAAAGTCCCGTTGGAAGCAGATAGTTGAACTGGGCAACCTTATTCCAAAGCAAACCAACTGTGAAATGACAGAGATACTGAAGAACGGTCATGCAAACCACAGCGACTACAATACCCCACGCAAATCCAAATATGCCGATCATGCCTAGAAAAATACCTATCCACTGGAGGATCGAGAAGATCGCGAAGCCCTGTCTGTACGGATAGGGTGTCGTGTTCCGTTGAAACATGATGTATTCCCAGAGGCTGACGCAGAAAAAAACAAGCATAAGATACACTGCTTGGCTGAAGGAAAGGGTCATGGTAAATCCTCTAGTTGATCTCACGGACAAGCGCGTAGATTCGTTCAGCGATAGCTCGGCCTGTACGGTTTTTGATGCGACTCATCGTGTGATCGATTGAACTTCGGTACACCTCGCCGTTTGGCCCAACCTCGGGCCCCTGCCGAGTAAGCGCCTGAAGTATTGAGGCCCATTCTTCGCGAAGTTTCGGTGGGACCTCGTCTTCTGACAGCATTTTCAGGTAGCGATAGGCTCCGCGAAGCCGATCACGGACATCGCCTTCTCCGACAGTGAGGCGATAGAGAGCGGTGTGGAATTTCTCTCTGCATCGGCGGTTGATGGCCATCTAGTAACGCTTAGCGTTGAGTTCAGGGGCCGGCGGAGGGAGAAGCCCGGAGCGAACCGGCAAGCGTAGTTTGCCGGCGGTCCCTTGGAACGATGGGTTGGGCCTTGGGCACGAGGCTGATGGGAAACGGTTCAACGCAGCTTCTCCGGCGAACCCACAGTCTTATCGGAGGCAGAATATCTTGTGAGCAGCTCGCCATTACCGTCGAGAATTCTTACTTCCCCAACTGTGGCACCGTCTATAGCCTGTGCCTGCATCAGCACTTGAGCGAGAGTGAGCCTCTCGGAGTCGACTAGATTGGCCCACTGAGTTCCATCGACTGTCGCAGAATCGTTCTTCGGATGGAAATCGAGGAGAAGGCCTCCATCGTGCAGTTGGGACAAGAATGTTTTAAGTTCGCCAGACGATGTCGACCTAGAAATTGGAGCACCGGGACCATGAAAAGCGAGTAGCTGTTTTGGCGTTGATCGCGTGTATTTGATGAAGGCAGGAACATGGTAGCCTACTACGGCGAGGATTACGCCTAGCGTCCAGTCAATGAGTTGGCTATCCGCAATGAGACCGCCGGCAATCTGCCCGACCAACATTCCTATGAATCCAAGAAAGTACTTCATTCTCTCCCCCTCGGGAATTGTATTTCCATCGCTTTTATGGGCGTTACATGCAGCGGAGCAAGAAATGCCTGTACCTGCCCATCCGACAAATCATCCGCTTCAATGCTAAGGAGAAATGCGCCCTTCGCTGTTCGGTAAATGGTGCAGTTGGAGATATTCACTAACGATCCTTGAACTGCAGGGAGATTAGCGTCGGTGCATCCCTGAAGCTCAAAAATGTGAATAGCCATCAGCGGTTCCTCCTTAGGCCCAACGTAATTTAGATGTCAGTTTTTGACGTATAACCTGGCGAAGACGGGTTGTAATTAATACCTGCCATCAGATACTTAGGTTATACGCGGGGTTGTTTGGGCAGTATTAACCGTTCCGGCAAACCCTGCAAGATCACCAGAGTGAAAATTAGGCAGGGCAAGGTGTTGTTCCACACCCCGTAGCGCGCGTCGAGCATCGCAGCCCGCCTCGGGCATGTTGCGAGACTTATATGCCGTCATTCCGGCGAAAGCCGGAATCCAGTTATAACAATCCAAAATACAAATCCTTCCATACCGGGTTTTCGCGCTCGATCAATTCCAGTTTCCACTGACGTTTCCATTCTTTGATCGCCTTCTCACGCGAAATAGCGGATTCCATGGAATCATGCAATTCATACCATACCAGATCATGCACGCCGTATCGTTTGGTGAAACCGGGAACCAGGTCATTCTTGTGCTCCCAGACACGCTTTGTCAGATCGGAGGTAACGCCCACATAGAGCGTACCGTTTCGGTCGCTTGCCAGGATATAAACACAGGGTTGCTTGGACATTGTATTTATGATGCTGGATTCCGGCTTGTGCCGGAATGACGGCATTCTTTCAGGAGCGGAACAACTTGCAAGCAGTTAGTCAAAGATAAAAGCCGCCTTTGGCGGCTTTTGATTATTCACTACCTGTTGCCGCCCAGGGTGCAACAAGACTCGTTGCACCCGTTCGGCGGCGTGAACACACGTTAAGTGTGTTCACGACAACCCCGTCTCACCCAGCTTCGCCGGGGTGACGGAAACGTGATCAGGTGTTCATCGGCCTATTCCGCGCCCACCGCCGCACCTGGGCCGTGTGGCGGCGGCTGACGTCGAGTTTCTTGTCATAGTTCTTGAGGCTGATCTGCCAGGTGCCGGCGGGGTTTTTCTCGATGCCCTTGATGGAACCGGTGGCCACCAGCGCATTGCGGTGGATGCGCAGGAAGCGGTCGCCGAATTCCTTTTCGAGGTTCACCAGCGAGTCTTCGATCAAATGCTCCTCGGCGGACGTGCGTATGACGACGTACTTGCTGTCGGCCAGGAAATAGAGAATGTCCGGCAGCGGCACGAGTCGTATATTGCCGCGCAGATGCACGCTGATGTGCGTGCGCGCGGCCGGTTCGGGGCGCGCCTGGCTGATCTCGGCGATCTGCTTCATCGTGAGCTTGTGTGCCTTGGACAAGGCCTTGGCCAGGCGATCCTTGCGGATCGGCTTGAGCAGGTAATCCACGGCATTGACGTCGAAGGCGTCGAGCGCGTGCTGGTCGTAGGCCGTGGTGAAAATCACCGCGGGCGGATTCTCCATGCCCATCAAATGCATCGCGGCCTCGAGGCCGTCCATGCCCGGCATGCGGATGTCCATCAGCAGCACGTCGGGGTTGAGCTCGGTGGATTTTTCCACCGCCTCGGTGCCGTTCATGGCTTCGCCGACCACGGTGTAACCGCCGATGTCGTTCAGCAGTTCACGCATGCGGTCGCGCGCCAGTTTCTCGTCATCTACGATCAGCACTCTCATAAATTATCTCCGCGTATCGGCAGTACGACCGTGACAGTAAACAATCCATTTTCCTCGCTGCTTGTCAGCGAGGCCTGTTCGCCATAATGGCTCTGAAAGCGCTGGCGGATGTTGTCCAGCGACTGGCCGGGGGTGAATTTTGCCTGTTTCGGCCTGGCCTTGGGGAGCGGGTTGGTCACCCGGATATAAATCCGGTCATTTTCTTCCCACAAACGCATGTCAATCGTCCCGCCGGCGGGCAGCTCTTCGATGCCGTGGCGGATGGCGTTCTCCAGCAACGGTTGCAGCGTGAGCACCGGCATCACGCTCTTGCGCGGGAATTTGCCGATGTCCCAGTTGACGGTGAGGCGGTTGTCGAGGCGCAGCGCTTCGAGGGCGAGGTATTTTTTGGCGACGTTGATCTCGTTCTTGACCGGCACCAGCATTTCGTCTTGCGACAGCATCATACGGAACAGGTCGGCCATGTCCTCGATCGCGGCCTCGGCCTTCTCGGGCGCGCTGCGCGTGAGCGAGGCGATGATGTTCATGCTATTGAAGACGAAATGCGGGCGGATGCGCGATTGCAGTGCCTGGAGTTTGGCACGCGCCTCGGACAGCGTGCGGCTCTGCAATTCGTGCTTGGCAAGGAACAGCCGCAGCAGCAGCCCATTGATGATGGCGCTGATCGTGAGATTCAAAATATGGAAATCGGCGTACCACGCCGGACGCGCGGTGTTGAGCCGGCCCATTGCCCACAGCAGCCAGACCACGCACTCGCTCACCACGAAGGTGGTGAGCAGCAGCAGCAGGTAGGCCGCGCCCAGCGCCCGCAGGTTGGGCAGGCGGTTGAGATATTTGCGCGTGTAGCACAGCACCGCAGTGCCGGCGAGCGCCACCCACTGGATGAAAATCGAGATGAGCAGCAAATCCTGCATCACGGTGGGCGACAGAAAATTGCGCGGGATGACGAGATTGATCACGATCGCCAGCATTTCCGCGACCACGACCACGTTGAACACTACTTCGCCGGTGCAGAAGTCCGGCAGGAATTCGGCCTTCTCGCCCGGCGCGACCTCGGGCGCCGGCAGCAGGCGCTGCTTGACCGCGCGCGCGCCGCCGCGGAGGCGGTCGAGGAGTAAGCTTGTTTTAGAAGCGAGTTCCATGGATCAGCCCCGCACGATAGGAATTTTCACCTTGACGTGATACTGGCCGCCTTCCTGGATCACCTGCATGCTGGCGGCGTCGCCGAACTGCGTCGCCAGGCGCTGGCGGATGTTTTCCTGCGCGAGCTTGTTGCCCTTGCTGTGGCCTTCCTTGCGCACGTCCGGGAGCGGGTTGCTGATCATGATGTTGAGCATCTCGCCCTCGGCCCACATCTCGATCTTGATGGTGCCGCCGGCGAAGCGTGGCTCGATGCCGTGGTAGATCGCGTTTTCCAGCAGCGGTTGCAGGGTCAGCGCCGGGATCAGCGCCGCGCGCGGGATATTGCTGACGTTCCATTTCACCTGCAGCCGGTCGCCGAGGCGGATTTTTTCCACCTCCAGGTACTGGCGCGAAATCTCGCGCTCGGCGGACACGGGTACGAGCTTGCGCGCGTCCGCCAGCAGCACGCGGAACAGATCGGCGAGATCGTGCAGCACGGCCTCGGCCTTGGAAGGGTCGCTGCGCGTGAGCGAGGCCACGCTGTTCAGGCTGTTGAACAGGAAATGCGGGCGGATACGCGACTGCAGCGCCTGCAATTTGGATTCCTGTTGCATCTTACTGTCTTTGTCGGAGCGCTCGCGCATGATCAGGTAGCGTACTCCCAGCGTGCCGATGATGGCGGCGATCATGAGGCTGCGGATCAGGAGCGTTTCGCGCCATGCCGGCCAACGGTTTTCGATGATGGCCAGATGATGCAGCAGGTAGATGATGCCGTCGATGCCGAGCGAGGTGACGAGCAGCAGAATGACGATCACCAGCACCGAGCCGGTGCCGGTCGAGGTTCGCTTGAGCAGGGGGGAGATGATCTTCAACACGACAATGCTGCACAACGCGATGGACACCGCGAACAGGGAAAGCAGCGAGAAATCCTGCCACGCCTGTTCGTTGAGTTCGGCGTTGCGCCCGATGGTGATGATGATGGCGATCAGTTCGGCCAGGACGACGAACTGCAGCAACATGCTGAAGGACCCGAAATTGGGAAGGAACGTCTGCTTCTCGGCGCTTGTGTTGGGCATGGAATCCATTCGGGCGTACAACACTTCGGCGTGCTCATGACCCGCTGATGCCGCGGGACACGAGACCGCTTCCGCTGAAATAATGTTCCTCTTGGGCCAGGTGGCCGGTGCACGCTGAGGCCACTGCGCCCCACCGACTGATTTATAGCTTTAGTATATATTTACCGCGGGCCGATGGGGTTCGGACGGCGAAAATCGCCGATTTATTTGGGTAACTTCTCAAGAGCCGATCCCAAGGCTTGGCATCAAGACTTTCCGGGTTCGCCTGCCATAAAGCGGTTTTCGTGCGGTTCGGGTCGGGCGTTAGTTTTGAGATCGGTTCAAGTATACTTTCGGCGGCACGGGACATAAAAACCCCCCGTTTTGAGGCGGGGGGCCTAATCCTGATCCGGAATTCGGGGTGGGGGTGCACAAAGGAGAGTCCGAACCAGGTGCTACAAGGCGAAACCATAGCCGGGTCGTTTCGCCACAACAATAAAAGGCCGATAATCGTCAGCCACATACGGACAAGCGGCGCCGGATATAGGTTTTTGACTGAGATGCAAGCCAAATTGCTGGTGATGCCGCTGCCGCACTCTCGTCGTTGAAAGGAACCATGGCAAAAGAAAAACCCTGGAGCGGGCGCTTCACCGAACCCACCGACGCCATCGTCGAGGCCTTCACCGCCTCGGTCAATTTCGACCGCCGCCTGTACGTTTACGACATCATGGGCTCGATCGCGCACGCACAGATGCTGGCGAAAGTGGGCGTGCTCACGAAGAAAGAGCGCGATGCCATCGTCAAGGGCCTGAAGGCAATCGAAACCGAGATTGATGCCGGCAAATTCGACTGGAGCGTGGCGCTCGAGGACGTGCACATGAACATCGAGGCGTGCCTGATCCAGCGCATCGGCGAGACCGGCAAGAAGCTGCACACCGGCCGCTCGCGCAACGACCAGGTCGCGACCGATCTGCGCCTCTATCTACGCGACGGCATTGATGTCGTGGCGCATGCCATCGGGCAACTGCAACAGGCCATTCTTGATATCGCCGAGCGCGAGGCCGGCACACCCATGCCCGGCTTTACCCATCTGCAAGTCGCCCAGCCGATCACTTTCGGCCATCATCTGCTGGCGTGGTTCGAGATGCTGGCGCGCGACGCGCAGC
>MFTB01000084.1 GCA_001785195.1 Candidatus Muproteobacteria bacterium RIFCSPHIGHO2_12_FULL_60_33 | reverse complement strand
GGGCTCGCCGGCCGTGACCGTGGTCACGATGGCGCTCTGGCGGTATTCGGTGCGCTGCGCCTCAATGCCCATAGCTGCACGCACCGCGGAATGCGCGCCATCGGCGGCGATGACAAGACGCGTGGTGAGCGTCTTGCTCACATCATTGTGGCGAACGGTCACTGACGCCGATTCAGGAGTCAGTTTGATCTCCTGCATCTCCGCCGGGCACAGCCAATCGATCTGCTTTGACCCGTGCAGCATCTTAAGCAACGCCGCCCCGAGGGCACGGTTGGCCACGACATAGCCCAGCGCCGGCAATCCGGCCTCGGCGGCCGACAACCGCGTGATGCCGAAGTGGCCGCGATCCGAGATATGAATGCGTTCGATAGGAGTGGCATCCGGGGCGATTTCATTCCAAACGCCGACGCTTTCAAATATTCGTTTCGAGCCGTAGGCCAGCGCCAGGGTGCGGTCGTCATAGCTCGGCTGGGAGGAAGCGACGAGCGGCACCGCCTCGATCACGCCAAGGCGCAGGGAACTCGCGCGCAAGGCCACGGCGAGGCTCGCGCCAACCAGTCCGCCGCCGATGATTAAGATATCGAAGTTATCTTTCATTAAGATAATTGGAACCGCAGATAAACGCAGATGGACGCAGATAAAAAGCACTGCTTGTTTTTTCAAATCCGCGTTTATCCGCGTTCATCTGCGGTTAAAAATAATATTTAATGCTTCATCAGCGCTTCGATGTCGTCGACGGCCTTGGGTGCGTCGCGCGACAGCACCTCGTTGCCCTCGCGCGTGACCAGCACGTCGTCCTCGATGCGTACGCCGATGTTACGGAAGGCCGGCGGGATGTCCTTGGCCTCGGCGATGTAGAGACCCGGCTCGACGGTAAGGACCATGCCGGGCTCGAGCAGCCGCCAGGTGTCGTCCAGCTTGTAGTCGCCGACGTCATGCACGTCCATGCCGAGCCAGTGGCCGGTGCGGTGCATGTAGAAGCGCTTGTAGTCGCCGCTCTCGATATGCCCGTCCACCGTGCCGTTCAGCAGCCCCATATCCTTAAGCCCCTGGGTCAGAACACGCACGGCATTCTCGTGCGGATCGTTCCAGTGCTTGCCGGGCCTGACCTGCTCGATCGCCGCCTGCTGTGCCGCCAGCACCAGCTCGTACACCGCGCGTTGTTCGCCGCTGTAGCGGCCGTTGACCGGAAAGGTGCGCGTGACATCGGCGGCGTAGCCGTCGATCTCGGCGCCGGCGTCGATCAGCAGCAGGTCGCCGGGCTTGAGCTCGGCGTTGTTTTCGGTGTAGTGCAGGATGCAGCCGTTGGCGCCGCCGCCGACGATCGGCGGGTAGGCGGGGAAAGGGCTGCCGCCTTTGCGGAACTCATGCAGCAACTCGGCCTCGATCTCGTATTCCATCATCCCCGGCCGGCAGGTCTGCATCGCGCGCCGGTGCGCCTGCGCCGAGATTTTCGCGGCGCGCTTCATCAGCCGGATCTCCTCCGGTCCCTTGAACAGGCGCATCTCGTGCAGGATGTGGTCGAGGTCCACGAACTCACCCGGGGCGTGCACGCCGTTGCGCGCCTTGCCGCGCACCTCGTTGACCCAGTTCATCAGGTGGGCGTCGAAATCCGGGTAGCGCCCCATGCTGTAGAACACCTTCTCGCGGTTCTCGAGCAGCCCCGGCAGGATCTCGTCGATGTCGTCGATGGGAAAGGCATCGTCGGCACCATAGGCTTCGCGCGCGCCGTCCAGGCCCGCGCGCCGGCCTTCCCAGATCTCCCGCTCCGGATTACGCTCGCGGCAGAACAGGATGTATTGCCCGTGCTCGCGCCCCGGCACCAGCACCGCCACCGCCTCGGGTTCGGGAAAATGCGTGAGGTAATAAAAGTCGCTGTCGGCGCGGAACGGATAGTGCACATCGCGGTTGCGCAGCCGCACCGGCGCCGTCGGCAGGATGGCGACCCCGCCGCCCATGTGGCTCATCAACGTTTCGCGACGCTTCTCGAAAATCTTCATGTCCATAAGAGGCATTATGCCAAAATCGGAGGCGATGCGTCGGCCGCTGGTGGTAATCCGGCGGCTTGAAGCTGTCTCAAAAACGTCGCGAGCGGCCGCCAGCCGGGTGAGGGTGAGGCGGAGGTTTCACGAACGTCCGGTGGACGTTCGGGCCGCCGAACGGGCCGCCAGGGATGGCGGCCCTGGACTTTCCCGCGGAGCCGGATAGCGCAGCGGGAAAGGAGCGCAGGGACCGGAGTGTACACGGCAGTACAGGAGGGCGAGAGCGGAAAAGGCGAAGCACCGCCCGATTCCGGATCACGGACGCGCAGCAGTTTTTGAGATGGCTTCTTGTTATAATCCCCGGCCGAACACCGCCGTCACGGGCGGGATATCCGACGGCCGGCAAGCTCCACGAGATCAGTCAGGTTGCCGCCCTGTCCACTTCCCGCTGATTTGAATCTATGCTTATAACACCCTCACCCACATATCAGGAGACCTCGGTAATGGAAAAACTTCGCCGCCTCACCAAACCCGTCAGCCATCTGGTTGTTTTCGGCTTGCTGGCGCTCAGCCTGCATCTGCCCGCCGCGAACGCCGCCCTGGTCGGCACCGAAGCAGTCATCAACGCGGCCCAGGCGCAACAGAGCCGCGAGCGGCTTGTCAGCACGCTGAACCGCGACGACGTGAAGACCCAGCTCATGGCCCATGGCGTTGATCCGGCGCAGGTGCAAACGCGTCTCGACAGCCTGACGGATGAGGAAGTCCAGACCCTGGCCGCCAAGATGGATCAGTTGCCGGCCGGCGGTGACGGCCTTGGCCTGCTGGTATTCATCTTCGTGGTGCTGCTGATCACCGACATCCTCGGTTTCACCAACATCTTCCCGTTCGTCAAACATCCAAAGCGTTAAGCGCCATCGTTGGCGTTTCTTCAGATGAGCCGTAACCGAACCCAAATCGACGGCACACGGTTTCAGAACTGGAATGACCCGTGAGTCGATTTGGGTGCGGGGCGGTTTTTTTATTACGGCAATCCTGCTGACGGCGAGCTGCACCCCACTGCACTCGGGCCGGATACTCGCCACCGCCGAGGTCTTCCCGCAACCGGTGGAGTTGACGACAGTCCCGTTTTTTCCCCAAGAGGAATACCAATGCGGGCCGGCGGCGCTGGCGACGGTGCTCACCTGGACCGGCGTCAACGTCACGCCCGCGGAACTGGCGCCGCAGGTTTACCTGCCCGAGCGCCAGGGCAGCCTGCAACTCGAGCTGATCGGCGCCGCGCGGCGGCACGGACGCATCCCGTATGTATTGCAGCCGCAACTGGAATCGCTGCTGGCCGAGGTCACTTCCGGCAACCCGGTACTGATGCTGCAGAATCTGAGTTTCTGGTGGTACCCGAAATGGCATTACGCCGTGGTCGTGGGATTTGACCTGAAGAGCGACCGTCTCGTGCTGCGTTCGGGAAGGGAGGAACGCCACGAGGTTCCGTTCAAGGTTTTCGAGCGCACCTGGCGCCGTTCGGATTACTGGGCCATGGTGGTCCTGTCGCCCGAGCGTCTGCCGTTCACCGCCGAGGAAATCCCGTACGTGCGGGCGGTCGCGCCACTCGAACGTCTGTCACGCTGGCCGGAAACGGCGCTGGCCTATGCCACGGCGCTCACACGCTGGCCGAAAAGCCTGGCGGCGCGGATGGGCCTGGGCAACAGCCGCCATGCGCTGGGCGACGTGCGCGGCGCGGAAGAAGCCTTCCGGCAGGTGACGCAGGATCATCCGCAGGCGGCCGTGGCGTTCAACAATCTCGCCCAGGCGCTCGCGGATCAGGGCCGCTTGCCGGAGGCGCAGGCCGCGGCACAGCGTGCGGTGGAACTCGGCGGACCGCAAAGCGAAACCTTCCGCGAGACCCTGAAGCAAATCGAGACGCGACTCGAAAACAAAAATTGACAGGATTCACAGGATTAACAAGATTTTTATTCGCTAATTTTTTAATCCTGTAAATCCTGTTAATCCTGTCCATTCTTTTTTTAAAGTTTCTTAATGCTTCGAGGCGGGCGGCTGCAATTCCTCGAACACCAGCTGCACGCCCACCCGCAGGTACTCCACGATCTCCACCAGCGCCCGCATCTCCTCTTCGTCGGCCAGCGAGGCATCCAGCTCGGCCTCGGAAAGGCGCGTGATGTCGCGGATGATTTCACCGGCATCCCCGTCCAGGGCCTGCCCCTCCGGCACGCCCCCCGCATGCAAGCCCAGCAGGTAACCGCGGCACCAGTCGGACAGACCCTCGATCTGCTCGGCCAGGCTGTGTTCGTCGCCGGGCAGCAGCGGGGCAAAATCGCATTCCAGGCCGCTCAGGTGGGCATGGGTCGAGCGGTGCAGCGCCACGAGCAGTTGCGACAACGCCGTCTGCGGGTCGCGATTCCTTCCGGTCTCGCGGCCCAGCACGAGCTCCTGCCAGGCCACGCGGGCGCCTTGGGGAGCGCACAACACGCCGGTGATGATGCCGTGCACCTCGGCCGCGCCGGTCGGCACGCCCGCCTCGCGCAGCAGGCGTGCCGCATCTTCATAAGCAGGAAGGTCGGGTGTGTTTTCCACGGTAGGGATGGGACGCGGACAGCGGTCGGCGATGAGGGGACGGAAAGTCTACACCCCTCTGTCGGCGACCGGAAGCGTTGACCCGTACCGGCGTCGGTCCTATAGTGGGCATATTATTATCTCCAGACGAACGAAGTAGGGCGACATTCATGGCAAGTAATGATTCCCGTTTGGACAGCACGGATCTCAAGATTCTGGAGAGTCGCATCGACGAACTCATCGAGACCTGCCGGCGCCTGAAAAACGAAAACCAGTCGCTCAAGTCGGATCAGAACAACCTGAGCGAACAGCACGCGCGCCTGATGGAGAAAACCCGTCACGCCCGCGCACGCATCGAAACCATGATCGACCGCCTCAAGGCCCTGGAGCGCAGCTGACGTGAAGGAAACCCGCGACGGTGTGACTGTCACTATCCTCGGCAAGGAATTCATGGTGGCCTGTCCCGAGGACGAGCGCGCGGCGCTGGTCGCCGCCGCCGGCTATCTCGACAAGAAGATGCGCGAGATTCAGGCCACCGGCAAGGTCATCGGCACCGAGCGCACCGCGGTCATGGCGGCGCTCAACATCGCGCATGAATTCCTCGACTTGCGCACCCGCGGCGGCATGGCGGTTGACACCGTGCAGAAAATCAAATTTCTCCAGACCAAGATCGACGCCGCCTTGCGCTGGGATGCACAAACCCGCCAATAGGTATATAGTTGGAGTGCGCCCCCTGCGGTGCGCGTGATTGCTCCAGTTATCCTCTGAACCTATATGTGCTTTTAACGGGAGCCGGATTGTAGATGCTGTTGTGCAAGTCCGCCTCGTAGCGGAAAGCCTGATGCATCTCTGAGGCGCCCACTTGAACCTCACGGTTCAAGGCTACGGAGCAACACGGCATCTGCGGAGGGCGCCTTTATTTTTGCCTTGTGATTCTTCAGTGCCCACGGAAAAAACCGAACTGCGTCGAAGCCTGCGTGCCCGACGTAACGCGTTGTCTCCCGAAGACCAGCGCCTTGCCGCCGAACGTCTGGCGTCGAACCTTATCGGCACGCGCCTGTTCCTTGTCAGCCGGCGTATCGCCTGTTATCTGCCGAACGACGGCGAGATCGACACCGGACCGGTCATCGAACACATTCGCCACCTGCGCAAGATTTGCTACCTGCCGGTGCTCTCGCGCCTGTCGCATGACCGGCTGTGGTTCGCCGAGGCCAAGCCCAAAACGAAGCTCGTTCCCAACCGCTTCGGCATCCCCGAACCGGCGGTCAAGTCGAGCGATCTGGTGCGTGCCCAGGAGCTTGACCTTATTCTCATGCCGCTCGTGGGCTTCGACGACCAGGGCAACCGCTTAGGCATGGGCGGCGGTTTTTACGACCGCAGCGTGGGATTCCTGCGCCACCGGAACCGCTGGCGCAAGCCACATTTGCTTGGAATCGCGTATGATTTCCAGCGCGTCAACGGACTGATGGCCGAACCCTGGGACATCCCATTGCAAGGCGTCATCACGGATCAAGCGATCTATCTTTACTAACCGTTCTTCGATTTATTTGAAAGGGTAAGCATCATGAATCTGCTCTTTATCGGCGATGTGGTCGGCCAACCCGGACGGCGCGCGATCGCCGACCAGCTCCCCGGCCTGCGTCAACGCCTCAAGCTCGACCTGGTGGTGGCCAACGCCGAGAACATCGCGGACGGCGCCGGCGTCACCAGGAAAACCGCCAACGAACTGTTCGCCGTGGGGGTGGACGTGCTGTCCAACGGCAACCACGCCTGGGACAAGAAAGAGGCGCTCGAGTACATCACCACCGAACCGCGCCTGCTGCGTCCGCATAATTATCCGGACGGCACACCCGGCACCGGTTGGCACGTGGCCACGACACACGCGGGGCACAAGGTCGGAATTCTCAATCTCATGGGCAACGTCTTCATGCACCCGCATCTGGCCTGCCCGTTCGCCGCCGCTGACAGGGCGCTCGCCGCGAAACCGGATGACATCAAGATGGTGCTGGTGGACCTGCACGCGGAAGTGACGAGCGAGAAAATGGCGATGGGCTGGTACCTCGACGGGCGCGTGAGCACGGTGGTGGGCACGCACACGCACGTGCCGACCGCCGACGAGCGCATCCTGCCCCAGGGCACCGGCTATATCACCGACGTCGGCATGACCGGCTGCTACGATTCCGTCATCGGCATGGACACGCAGAAATCGCTCAAGCGTTTCGTCCACAAACTGCCGGAGCGCTTCGAGGTGGCGGAAGGCATCGGCACCCTCTGCGGCGTGTTGCTCGACCTCGACGAAAGCACCGGCCTGTGCCGCAACATCACGCGCCTGCGGATATCCGAGTCCGTCGCCCAGACCACGGTCAAGGTCGCCTGACCGGCGCGGGGGTCCTGCCGGTGAACTACTGGCTGATGAAGTCCGAGCCGGATGCGTTCAGCATTGCCGGCCTGAAATCGCGCCCGAAAAAAACCGAACACTGGGACGGCGTGCGCAATTACCAGGCGCGCAATTTCATGCGCGCCATGAAAAATGGCGACCTCGCGTTCTTCTATCATTCGGGCTGCAAGGTGCCGGGTATTTATGGCATCATCGAGATTGTCCGCCCGGCCTATCCTGATCCCACTGCCTGGAATCCGGAAAACCATCACTATGACCCCAGGAGTACCCCGGAACGGCCCTTGTGGGACATGGTGGACGTGCGCTTCAAGCGCGAATTCAGGCGGCCGGTTACGCTCACTGCAATCAAGATGCAGGCGATATTGAAAAACATGCACTTGGTGCAGCGCGGGAGCCGGCTGTCGGTCATGCCGGTCACGGCGAAAGAATGGAACACGATCATGAAACTTGCCGAGGAAAAATTTCAATGAAAAAACTGTTTGTCACATTTGTGATCTTTCTGTTCACCGCCGGTCTGCCCGCCGCGGCCAAGGGGCCGGCGGACAATCCGCGCGTGCGCGTGACGACCAGCCTGGGCGTCATCGAACTCGAGCTGGACGCCCAGCGCGCGCCCGGGACGGTGCGAAATTTCATGAACTACGTCGAAAGCGGTTTTTACAGCGGCACGATTTTCCACCGTGTCATTCCCGGTTTCATGATCCAGGGCGGCGGTTTCCGACCCGGCATGGACGAGAAGGTCAGGGGTGTCACGATCCGCAACGAGGCCGACAACGGACTCAAAAATCTCGCCGGCACCATCGCCATGGCGCGCACCCCGGACCCGCACTCCGCGGCGGCGCAGTTCTTCATCAACACCGTGGACAACCCCTCGCTCGACCACCGCGACAAAACCTCGCAGGGGTGGGGCTACACCGTATTCGGCAAAGTCACCAAAGGGATGGATGTCGTGCACAAGATCGAACAGGCGCCAACCCACTCCGTCGGGCCATTCCAGAACGTCCCGGTGAACGATGTCACGATTCTGAAAGTCGAGGCCGTTAAATAACTCCTCGGCGGGAACCTGTAGTCACTGACTTCCGCCGGCAGGGAGCTCAAGCGGTGAAGCAGCCATCTGGGCAATCCGCACGCAATTACGTCCGTCGTTCTTGGCGCGATAGAGCGCGGCATCGGCCGCGCTGATCAGTCTCTCAGGTTCAGCCCGTTTCACGCCCGGCCAGATACACGCCACACCAACACTGATCGTTATCGGGCCGTTGACCTGCGGCGCCGGATTGTGAATGGCCAGCTGCCTGACGACCTGGCGGATATCTTCCGCCCGTTCGATGGCGCCTTCCAGCGTCGTGATGGGCAGAATCACGGCAAATTCCTCCCCTCCGTAACGCGCGACCAGATCACCGGGGCGGCGCAGCGTATTCTGGATCGCCTGCGCAACGCTGGTCAGACAGACGTCGCCCGCCTGATGACCCATGATGTCGTTGTAAGGCTTGAAAAAATCCACATCGATCATGAGCAGCGCCAACGGCGTTCCTCCGCGTTTGGCGCGCTCGCACTCCAGTTCCAGTTCTTCATCGAAGTAACGACGATTCGCCACGCCGGTCATGCTGTCATGACGCGCCAGACCCTCCAGATCCCGGTTGGCCTCCTGTAACTGCGTATCTTGCATTTTGAGTCGCTGTTGGGCTTTTTCCAGGCGTATGCCTAGCATGGCGGTAATCCAAATCGCAACGAGGTAAAGCGCTCTGTTGACCAACACGATCCAGGGCGGCATAAGCAGTGTCGAAGCGACGAAAATACCGGCGACGAGCAGCAACGAACACCCCACCGCGGTGTACAAGGTCACTCGCATATTGGTGGACAACAGGCTGAGCAGGATGATGAGCGGATAAAGCGCGGCAACAGAGATACCCAGCGGGACAGAGATATCCAACAAGAATACCGCCACCGCCAGAAGCAAACAGAGAGCGATGATGTCGTAGCGGAGATTGTCAGCCACCTTTGTCATGCCGCACGCACACCCTTTTCCCACCAGGATCGGCGGAAGGCACGTCTGCTGTCACAGGCCAAGGCTTAATATGTCCTTCCTCTTTAGATTCTAGTCGCTGCCGCAGCGTGGCGTGCGGCACTTGGAATGAGCCCGCGTGGCGATTTTTTTGCCATACGGGAAAATCACCGGGCAGGCCGCTATACCTTTCGATTGAGGCACAGAGCCCTTGGGCTAATGGTTAGCTGAGGAATAACTTATATGCCGGGTTCCTGGTCTCCTCGACATATTCATACCCGAGGTTATCCAGAAACTTCTGGAACGCCTTCTTGTCCTGCGGCGGGACCTGCATGCCGACCAGCACGCGGCCGAAGTCGGCGCCGTGGGAACGGTAGTGAAACAGGCTGATATTCCAGCGCCCGCCCATTTTGTCGAGGAAGTTCATCAGCGCCCCGGGGCGTTCCGGGAACTCGAAGCGGTAGAGGATTTCGTTGACCGCGTTGGGCGCGCGGCCGCCGACGAGGTGGCGGATGTGCAGCTTGGCCATTTCGTTGTCGGTCATGTCGAGCGTGGCGTAACCATGTTGGCGCAGCGCGCCCATGAGCTTGCGCGCATCCATGGTGTCAGGCGGCACCTGCACGCCGACGAAGATGTGCGCCGCCTTGGGATCGGCGAAGCGGTAATTGAACTCGGTGATGTTGTGATCGCCGAGGATGGTGCAGAATTTCTTGAGCGCGCCGGGCCGCTCGGGGATGGTGACGGCGAACAGCGCCTCGCGCCGCTCGCCGATCTCGGCGCGCTCGGCGACATGCCGCAGCCGGTCGAAGTTCACGTTCGCGCCGGAAGCAATGGCAATCAGATTCTTGTTCTTGAGCCGCTTCTGCTCGGCGTAGCGCTTCAGGCCCGCATAGGCGAGCGCACCGGCCGGTTCCAGAATGGAACGGCGGTCCTCGAAAATATCCTTGATGGCGGCACAGATCTCGTCGTTCGACACCACCACCATTTCATCCACGAACTGCCGCGCCAGCCTGAAGGTCTCCTTGCCCACCGAACGCACCGCCACGCCGTCGGCAAAGATGCCGACGTGATCGAGCATGACGCGCTTGCCGGCCTTGAGCGAGAGGTCCATGGCGTCGGCGTCTTCCGGCTCGACGCCGATGATTTTGATCTCGGGGCGCAGTTGCTTGATGTACACCGCGATGCCGGCGATCAGCCCGCCGCCGCCCACGGGGACGAACACCGCGTGGATTGGCCCGCTGTGCTGCTTGAGGATTTCCATGCCGATGGTGCCCTGCCCCGCGATCACCTCCGGATCGTCGTAGGGGTGCACGAAGGTCAGTCTGCGTTGGGTCGCGATTTCGCGGGCGTGGGCATAGGCCGCGTCGTAGTTGTCGCCATGCAGCACCACCTTCCCGCCGAGATTACGCACGGCATCGATCTTGATGCGCGGGGTCGTGCGCGGCATGACGATGATGGCCTTGGTGCCCAGTTTCGAGGCGGCGAGCGCTACGCCTTGTGCGTGATTGCCGGCGGAGGCGGCGACCACGCCCTTTTTCAGTTCCGCCGTCGGCAGGCCCGCCATTTTGTTGTACGCGCCGCGGCACTTGAACGAGAACACCGGCTGCTCGTCCTCGCGCTTGAGCCAGACGCGGTTGCCGGTGCGGTGTGACAGGATGGGGGCGAGTTCGAGGGGCGTTTCGCGCGCCACGTCGTACACACGCGCGTTGACGATTTTCTTCAGGTATTTCTGGGGCATCCGGATAATCTATCAGATTGGGCGCTTCATTATCACACGGATAATAGGTATTCTTGCCGCCTTTCAGGCTCGAAGAGAAACGCATGACTCCGGACGAAAAGAAAAAGGCCGTCGCGCTGGCGGCGCTGGAATACGTGGAATCCGGCTGGGTGATCGGTGTCGGCACCGGCTCCACCGCCAATCATTTCATTGACGGGCTGGTGAAAATCAAGGGCAAGCTCGACGGCGCGGTGGCCAGCTCCAACGCCACGGCCGAGCGGCTGAAGAAAGTCGGCATTCCGGTGCTCGATCTCAACGCCACCGGCGACCTGCCGCTGTACGTGGACGGCGCCGATGAGGCGACCAAGCACCTGCACCTGATCAAGGGCGGCGGCGGCGCGCTCACGCGCGAGAAGATCGTGGCCGCGGCCAGCGCGAAATTCGTCTGCATCGCCGACGACTCGAAACTCGTGGACGTGCTCGGTAAATTTCCGCTGCCGATTGAAGTGATCCCGATGGCGCGCAGTTACGTGGCACGGAGAATCGTGCAACTCGGCGGCCAGCCGGTGCTGCGCGAAAACTTCAAGACCGACAACGGCAACCTCATTCTTGACGTGCACAATCTGAGCATCCTGAACCCGGTCGAACTGGAGGAAAAGCTCGATCACCTCGCCGGCGTCGTCACCAACGGCCTGTTCGCGCGCCGCCCGGCGGACGTGTTGCTGCTCGGCGGCGACCAGGGCGTGCGCACACTCACCTGATCACCCGGCCCGCGCACGCTGACACCAGAGGAACGGCGCCAGATGATCGCGCAGGCGGCCTACCACCGCGCCGAGAAGCGGGGTTTTGCCAGCGGCGATCCGCTGGCGGATTGGCTGGAGGCCGAGACCGGGATCGACAAACAGTTGACCGACCAGGCGCCGCGATAAGCTCTCCAGCGTAGGTGCCGATTTCAGCCACCCGGCGCCGCCTGCACCACTCGCCCGAGGCGGCGCACCTGGGCCATCAGGCCTTCGGTGGTGATCGCGTCGCGCACCGGCAGTCCCGCGGCGCGCAGTGCCCGCGCCGTCCAGACGTTGCAGGTGTTGAACAGGTGAAACGTCTCGCGCGCCGGGTAGAAGCGGCTGTCGCCGTACAGCCCCGGCCCGAGCGGCGCGACCGGTGGCCTGCCCTCGCGGGCGTGGGCGTCGTGGATGTAGCGAACGAGGCGTTCAACGCCCGCGCGCGGGAGCCGAAGCTCGACGACCTCGCTCGCCGGAAAGTAGACGGCCGGCGGGTCGCGAAAACCGACCACGTGCAGCACGCTCGGTGTCGGCGCGAGCGCGGCCTTCAGCGTCGTCCACAGGCCCGGGGCGCGCGCCTGATAGTAATCACGGTCGCCCCAGCCGACCTCGAGATACTCGGCCTGCGGGAAATCGCCGGCCTCGGGCCACAGTCCGACAGGGATGTCGGCGCGCCGCATGACCAACCCCGTGTGCCAGCCGTGACTCACGAGATAAATCGGGGCGGTCGGCTCACCCTCGCGCGCCGTCGGTTCCCCCGTCGGCGTGGCGCAGGCGGTCAGCAGCGCCAAACCTATGAATAGGACACAGGCTTTCATGGCGATATCCTGTCACGCCCGGTACGCCAAAACATCATCATCCGGCAGGCGCAGTGCCGGATGTGCGCGCCAGCGCCCGTATCCGGCTCCGACGCGTTCGCCTCAATCCGGTTCGCGCTCCCCGTGCAGCGACAGCCACTTCAGGATGTCCTCGCGCCGGATCAACCCGATCAGCCGGCCGTCCTCAACGACGGGCAGCTGATTGAGGTCGTGGCCGGCGAGGAGCGCGAGGGTCTCGAAGCTACCGTGCCGTGGCGCGACGGTCACCAGCGCCGCGACCGGGGTCATGATCTCGCCCACCGTGGTGTGCTCCCAGGCGCGGCGCTCGCGCTTGCGCAGGTCGCTCAGACACACCATGCCGAGAAAGCGGCCGTCCTGTTCCACCGGGAAACTGCGTTGGCCGCTCGGCATCACATGCTCGTCCACCAGCGTGCTCACGCGCATCTGCGGATCGATGCGCGTGAAGCGCGTCTGCATGAGGCGCGCCACGGGGACGTCCGCGAGCGACTCGCGCATCAGGAGTTGGCGGTAGCTCATGACGGCGGCGTTGTTCAGGAACCAGCCGATCAAGGCCAGCCACAGCCCGTTGAGGAAACCACCGCCCAGCAACGGCACGCGCACTCCGAGCAGCATGACGAAGCCGCTCGCCATCAGTAACCAGGCGAAGCCTTGGCCGGCCTGGGAGGCGCGGCGCGTGGCCAGCCGCAGGTTGCCGGTGACCGCCCACAGGATCGCGCGCAGCACGCGGCCGCCGTCCAGGGGAAACCCGGGAACGAGGTTGAAGAGCGCCAGGATGATGTTCACCGGGCCGAGCCAGACGAGCAGGGTCGGCAACGGCGCCAGCGCGGCGAACGTCTCCTGCGGTTTGTCCGGATCGATGTCCAGGGGAGCGCTGATGATCGCGGCCAGCCCCAGGAAGGTGATGCCGAGCGCGAGGCTGGCGAGCGGCCCGACGATCGCCATGGCGAACTCGGCGCGCCAGGTGGACGGCTCGTTTTCCATCTGCGCCATGCCGCCGAACATGAAGAGCGTGATGCGCCGGATGACGATGCCGTGAGCACGGCCGACCAGGGCATGGGAAAGTTCATGGACCAGCACCGAGGCGAAGAACAGCAGCGCCGCGGCCAGCGCCGTCGCCCAGGAAAGCGCTGCGCCCCAGTCAGGGTGCCAGCCCGGAAACACGCCCACAGCAAGGGTGAATGTGATGAGCCAGAAGATAATCAGCAGGCTCCAGTCGGCGGCGATCTCGATGCCGGCAATGCGCCCGAGGCGCAACCCCGCTGCTATGTGCATGGTTTCCTCCTTGTTCTCTCTCTGCTTGGGCCGCAGCCGAGGGTAAGCCTACGGCAGCTCGAACGCGAGCGCCTCGGGGCGCACCGCAAGCACGTCGCTGCCGGCCTCGCGCAGCACGTGCTCGGCGACGCTGCCGAGCCGCGTGATAGGAGGCTCGAAGGCGGGCGTGCCGAGCCGCACGCTGAGCCGGGCGATGAGGGCCTGAAACCGCTCCTGCGCTTGCCGCGGCAGGGGCAGCCAGAGGGAGTAGCGGGCCGTAGCGCTCAATCGGACTTCGCCAGCGCCTCGACCACGGCCGCGAGCGCGGCGGTCGCGCGCGCGAGGCGCGCGTAGTCCACCTTGTCGGGCGTGTCCCGGGCTGAATGATAATAGGGATAACGGTAGAGCGCGGTGTCGGTGATCATGATCGCCGGATAGCCCTCGCTCCAGAACGAGGCGTGGTCGCTCCAGTCCACGCCCGGCACCCAGCCGAAGGTCGCCACGTGCTCGATCGGGAAGTCGCTCGCGGCACGAAATGCCGCGACCGCCCGCTTGAGGAGCGCGCGCGAGCCGAAGTTCGACACCATGCCGATGAAGTTGCCACGGTCCGGGAAGAACAGCGAGAAGAACGGCGGGTAGCGTTGGCTGCCGGGCGCGTCGTCATAATAGCCGATGGTCTCAAGCGCGAGCATGGCGCGGATGTCCTCGTTCTTCGCGCGCGCGGCGCGGGCGTACTGCCGGCTGCCCATGTCGCTGGTTCGAAAGAACGGCGGCTCCTCGTTCACGAAGGCGACGAAGCGCACGGTGCGCCCGGTGTCGCGCGCGGCGAACAGGCGCGCGAGCTCGAGCAGGGCCGCCACGCCGCTGCCGTTGTCGTTCGCCCCCGGGCTGCCGAACACCGAGTCGTAATGGGCGCCGATGACGACGATCTCGTCCGGCGCCTGGCGGCCCGGACGGCTCACCTCCAGATTCGCCCAGCGGCGGCGCTCGAACGTGACCTCGTGCGCGGCGACCCGGTAGCCCTGCGCCTCCCACTGGCGGCGCAGGTAGTCGGCGGCCGCGCGCAAGGCGTGCGGGCGCCACACGTTGCGCTCGCCGATGTCGCCCGCCAGGGCCTGCACGTGCGCGCGCAGCGTGGCTTCCGAGACGCTAGCCGCCATGGTGGGCGCAGGCGTCATTCCCGCCAGCATCAGCCATGCGGCGATGATCGCACCAGATGAACGCCATGTCACAAGCCCGCGCCCCGGCCACGCGCTGCCCCGGTATAGAGCCAGCCACGGCGAACCAACCACTTTTCGATCTCCACCGCGACGAACACCACCGTCGACAGCACGAGACAGAAGACGAGCTCATCCACCGTCAGCGCCTCGGTCTTGAAGATCGGGTTGAGCCACGGCACGTAGATCGTCGCCATCTGCAGGCCGAAGGTGAGCAGCACCGCGCCGATCAGCGGCCGGTTAGAGAATACTCCCTGCGTGAACAACGAATCGGTCTCGGAGCGGATCGCGAGCACGTGACCGAGCTGCGAGAGCGTGAGCACCGTGAACACCATGGTCTGCCAGTGCCCATTGCCGGTGTGAATCGCCCACGCCTGGGTGAACAGAGACGCCGCGCCCATCAGCAGCCCGACCCATAACATATGTTGCCACATGCCATGGGCGAAGATGCTTTCGTTGGGCGGGCGCGGTGGGCGTTGCATGATTCCGCGTTCTTGTTTCTCGGCGGCCAGTGCCAGGCCCGGCAGCCCGTCGGTGACGAGATTGATCCAGAGGATATGGATCGGCAGCAGCGGGATCGGCAGGCCCAGGAACGGGGCGAGAAAAATGGTCCAGATCTCGCCGGAATTACTGGTCATGGTGTACTTGATGAACTTGCGGATGTTGTCGAAGATGCGCCGGCCCTCGCGCACCGCCGCGACGATGGTGGCGAAGTTGTCGTCGAGCAGGATCATGTGACCGGCCTCCTTGGCGACGTCGGTGCCAGTGATGCCCATGGCCACGCCGATGTCGGCGCGCCTGAGCGCCGGGGCGTCGTTCACACCATCGCCGGTCATGGCGACGTACTCGCCCTTATCCTGCAGCGCCTTGACGATCTTGATTTTCTGCTCCGGTGCCACGCGCGCGTACACGCGCACGCGCTCGACATGCTCCTCGAACTCCTTCATCTCCATGCGCGCGAGCTCGCGCCCGGTAAGCACCTCGCCGTCGCCGGCGATGATGCCGAGACGCGCGGCGATGGCGCGCGCCGTGGCCGGATGATCGCCGGTGATCATCACCGGCGTGATGCCGGCGGTGCGGCACAATTGCACCGCCGCGCGCGCCTCGGCGCGCGGCGGGTCCATGAGCCCGACCAGTCCGACGAAGGTCAGCCGGGTCTCGACATTTTCCGCCTCGAACGGCTCGGGTAGCGTTGGCCAGGAACGGGTGGCGACCGCCAATACCCGCAAACCCTCGGCGGCCATGCACTCGACCACCTCCTCCACCGCACCGCGATCGAGCATCGTCACCCCCTGCGGCAGGAGCCGATCGTGACAAAGCGGCAGCACGTGTTCCGGCGCGCCTTTCGTATAAGCAACTACCGACTCCCCCCCCTCCCCCAAAGTAAAAGAAGGCGCGCGTAGCGCGCCACGGCTCGCCCTCTTCTCCCCTTGCGGGAGAAGGGATGGGGATGAGGGGAAAACAAGTGGCAAGGGCGCTGGAGACAACCCCCCTCCCTCACCCTCCCCCGCAAGGGGGGAGGGGATTCTATGAAGGGTGGTCATGCGCGCGCGCTCGGAATCAAAGGCAATTTCAGCCACTCGCGGTTGTGTCTGCGTGAGCGATGCCTTGTCGAAACCGGCGTCACGCGCCGCCCGATACAACGCCACCTCGGTGGGATCGCCGAGGATCCCGCCATCCGCCGTGGCGCGCGCGTCGTTACTCAGTGCCAGCGCCGTCAGCAATGTGCGCCATGGCTCATGCGCCACGACCTCGGCCGGCAGCGCGCGCAGCGCCTGCGCCCCGGCGTAGAACTCCTCGACCCGCATGCGGTTCTCGGTGAGCGTGCCGGTCTTGTCCGAGCAGATGAAGGTCACCGAACCGAGCGTCTCGACCGCCGGCAGCTTGCGGATGAGCGCGTTCTGGCCGACCATTTTCCTCGCCCCGAGCGCGAGTGACACCGACACCACCGCCGGCAGCGCCTCGGGAATCGCCGCGACCGCGAGGCTGATGGCGGTGAGCAGCATCAGCATCACCGGCTCGCCGCGCAGCAGCCCGGTGACGAACAGGATCGCACAGATGACCAGCACGGCGATCGCGAGATTCTTGCCGAAACGCGCAAGACGCTTTTGCAGCGGTGTCTTGCCCTCCTCCTCCGCGCGCAGCAGTTCGGCGATGCGCCCGAGTTCCGTGCCCATGCCGGTCTCCACCACCACGCCGCGCCCGCGCCCGTAGGTCACGAGCGTGCCCTTGTACGCCATGTTGCGCCGGTCGCCGAGCGGCAGGTCCGCTTCGTGCATCAGGCGCGTGAGCTTCTCCACCGGCTGCGACTCGCCGGTGAGGGCCGCCTCCTCGATCTTGAGTTGCACCGCCTCGACCAGCCGCAGGTCGGCCGGCACCGCGTTGCCGGCCTCGATCAGCACCACGTCGCCGGGCACGAGTTCGCTCGCCGGCACCATCTGCGATTGCCCGTCACGCACCACGTGCGCGGTGAGCGCCGCCATCTGCTTGAGCGCGGCGATGGCGCGCTCGGTGCGGTATTCCTGCACGAAGCCGATCACGGCGTTCAGCACCACGATCGCCACGATCACCAGCGTGTCCACCACATCGCCGATCATTCCCGAGACGATCGCCGCGCCGATCAGCACCAGGATCATGAAATCGGTGAACTGTCCGAGGAACATGGCGAGCGGTCCGCGCCGCTTGCCTTCGCGAATCTCGTTGGCGCCGTACTGTTCGCGGCGCTGACGCACCTCGTCGCCGGTCAGGCCGGCGTGCAGGTCAACGCCCAAACGGCGGGCGACTTCCTCCGTTGGCAACTGATGCCAGGTGGGCGGGCTGGCATCGGCCGCCCCGGCCGGGTTCCGGTTATTTTCCATGGAGGTACAGCACGGAGGCGTTAAGCAGATAAATGCCGAGCAGCAGCAGGCTCGCCCACCCCGCCGCGCGAAACAGCCGCGTCTTCGGACGATACAGCAGCCCCACGATCACGATCCCGGTCATCATCATGGCCGATATCGCGGAGACCGCGTGCACCGGCGAGACATGGGCGAGTATCGGCCCGCGCGCGAAAAAGAAATCATCCACCGCGACGATCAGGATGTCGAACAGATTGCTGCCGAGCAGGTTGCTGATCGCCATGTCGAGGGCGCCCAGGCGCATGGCCGAAACGGTCACCGCCATCTCCGGCACCGAGGTGGCGAAGGCCACGAACAGCGTGCCGACGAAGGTCGCTTCCCATTCCATGACGCGGGCGATCTGCTCGCCGATAAAAGGCAACCAGATGCCGGCGCCCACCACGACGAGCGCGGCCAGGACATAGCGTTGCACCGCCTGCCGCAGCTTGATCTCCGGATAGCGCTCGGCCCGTTCCTCGGCATACGCCGCCATCTGCGCACGCTCGTAGCGGAACACGGTGCGCATCGCCACCGCGTAAAGAATGATGATCAGCGGGGTATAGATGCCGACATGCCCAATGGCGAACTCGCTGGTCTGATCGGCCAGCAGCACGTTGAAACCGACGAAGCCGATTAGCACCACGCCGAATCCGGCAGCGAGGATGTGGCCCTGACTGGCGCGCGTGTACACCGACTCTTCGCGCTGGAGGAAATCGAGAATCGTGAGGATGACGAGATTGAAGACGCAACTGCCCAGCACGTCGCCGAGCGCGATATCGGGCGTATCGGCTACCGTCACGGCGCTGATGCCGGTGACCAGTTCGGGCAGCGAGGTCACGGTGGCGAGCAGCATCAAGCCGACCCAGGTGCCGCTCAGGCCGGTCTTGTCGGCAATGACATCGCCATAACGCGACAGCTTGTTACCGGCGAACCCGATCAGGACGGTGCACAGCCCGAATTGCAGCCAGACAATGACGACGGGTGAAAGCATGGTTATTTCCTGATGTCCGGAAGACATGATGAGGCCATCAGGCCACCCCGGCAACCGCCGGAATCAAGAAAAAACTTAGTGGATGACCCGGTTGATCTGGATATTGAGCTTCTTGATGCGGTGCCACAGGCTGCGCTCGGCGATCCCCAGGCGTTTGGCGGCGTGCGCCTGCACGCCCTTGGTTTGCGCCAGCGCTTCGAGAATCACGCCGCGCTCCACTTCTTCCAGCCAGCGGTCCAGGTTTTTTTTGCCCATTTTGTCGAGCGTGAATTTTTTGCCGGCAGTCGCTTCGGATTGCGCCGTGATTGCTCCCGGTAAATCCCCGACGTCAATGGTTTTCCCCTGGCACGACAGCAGCGAGCGCTCCACGGTGTTGCGCAGCTCGCGGATGTTGCCGGGCCAGGCGTAGCGTTCCAGCGTCTCCAGCGCCGCCGGTGTGAAGGCCGTCACCTTCTTGTCCATCTCGGCGGCCAGCTCGTGCAGGAATGTCTGGGCCAGCAGCGGGATGTCTTCGCGGCGGCTGCGCAACGGCGGGGCGACAATGCTATAGACGTCCAGGCGGTAGAGCAGATCCTCGCGGAACTGGCCCTCGCGCACGTACTCCTTCAGATCGCGATTGGTGGCGGCGATGAAGCGCACGTCCACGGTCCGCACCTGATTCGAACCGACCGGGGAGAATTCGCGTTCCTGCAGCACGCGCAGCAGCTTCGCCTGCAGCGAGGCATCCAGATCGCCGATCTCGTCGAGAAACAGCGTCCCGCCCTGTGCCTGCTCCAGCCGGCCCGGGCGGTTCTGGCTCGCGCCCGTGAACGCGCCCTTGACGTAACCGAACAGCTCGGACTCCATGAGGTCGCGCGGAATGGCGGAACAGTTGATCGCGACCCACGGGCGTTCGCGCCGCGGTGAGAGTTCGTGGATGGTGCGCGCCACCAGTTCCTTGCCGGTGCCGGATTCGCCCGTGATCAGCACGCCGGTCTTGTACGGCGCCACGCGCCGGATCTCCTCGAGCAGCTGCTGCGCGGCGCGGCTTTCGCCGACCAGACGCCTGGTGCCGCGCGATTCGCTCACCGCGGCCTTGAGCTGGGCGTTTTCGCGCAGGATGTCGCGCAGCTTGATGGCGTTGTGCACCGCGATCTCGACCTGCTCCGGCTCGAACGGCTTGGTGAGGTAATCCGCCGCGCCGTCGTGGATGCTCTTGACCGCGGAGCGGATCGTGCCGTGCGCCGTGATGATGATGACCGGCACGTCCGGGCGTGACTGGCGGCAACGGATGACGAATTCCTCGCCGCCCATGCCGGGCATCTTGAGGTCGCTGAGCACCACGTCGAGATTGGGATTCTGTATGTGCGCCAGCGCCGCCTCGCCGCTGTCGGCGACGAGCACCTCGTG
>MFTB01000083.1:9480-15060 GCA_001785195.1 Candidatus Muproteobacteria bacterium RIFCSPHIGHO2_12_FULL_60_33 | reverse complement strand
CATACCGCAAAACGTCCCGCCGGGAGGGGTAGCCACCCGTAAGAGCAATAAGACGTAGGCGATCAGGAATCTAACGACGTGAGTATTTTCCATCAACTGACGGTCAAACCCTGGGTGACGGCCCGGGGTGCGGGCGAATATCTTCGCGATAGAGACACGTCTTCTCGGCCTGCGACGAAACTCGCTCTGAGGGTATTTCTTGCCGTGGTCGCGGTCCTGTTCATGCTTTTGGTTATCGCCTATGGAAACCGGATGGCGTATGAGGACTGGCGTCCCACGCCTCAACTAAGGCTGTTGTGGGCCAATACGTTTGTGCTGATATTGAGCAGTATCGCCTTGCAATGGGCGCAGTTTTCAGTACGCCGTGGGCGGATGGACGGCATGCGAGTCGGCCTGCTTGCCGGCGGCGCTTTCACCGTTGTTTTTTTGATCGGGCAGGTCTTGGCTTGGCGGCAACTGGGCACGATGGTTTATTTTGAATTAACGAATCCCGCGATCGCGTTTTTTTATCTGATCACAGGATTGCACGGGCTGCATCTGTTGGGCGGTTTGGTGGCCTGGGGCAGGACCGTCGCCAAAGTATGGGGCGATTTTGACCGGGCGGAGATCAGGCAGAGCGTGGAACTGTGTACCCTTTACTGGCACTTCCTGCTTCTGGTTTGGCTGATTTTGTTCGGTCTGCTGTTTTCAGGGAATAATCTGGACATTTTATTGAAGATCTGTGGGATCAGGTAAACAGGAACAAGGCACATGACACAATCAATTCGGACAAATCCAGGAGAACTCGGCATGCCTGAAGGCATGCCAGGCATCGTCGCTGACTGGTCCTCGGACCAGCGGGCGTTCAAGAAGGTCCCCTGGGGCAAGGCCATGATGTGGATCTTCCTCCTCAGCGATACCTTTATCTTTACCAGTTTTTTAACCGGTTACATGACCGTGCGCATGTCCACCACGGTGCCCTGGCCCAACCCCAGCGAGGTCTTCGCGTTGACGATCGCGGGACATCACATCCCGCTCATCCTGATCGCCATCATGACCTTCATCTTGATCAGCAGCAGCGGCACCATGGCCATGGCCGTCAAGTTCGGCTATGAAAAAAATAAAAAGATGACGGCTTTCTTGTTGGTGGTGACCGCGCTGTTCGGCGCCTCATTCGTCGGCATGCAGGCCTTTGAGTGGACCAAGCTGATCGTCGAAGAAGGGGTGCGTCCCTGGGGCAACCCCATGGGCGCGGCCCAGTTCGGCTCGAGCTTTTTCATGATCACCGGCTTCCATGGTTTTCACGTGTCGGTCGGCGTGATTTTCCTGATCATCACGGCGATAAAGGTTATACGGGGAGATTTGGACAACGAACGGCCGGGCTTTATGACCGGCCGCAAGGGAAAATACGAGATCGTCGAAATCATGGGCCTGTATTGGCACTTCGTCGATCTGGTGTGGGTGTTTATCTTCGCATTCTTTTATCTTTGGTAAGGGGCGACATCATGGCTCACGTAGAAGGACAACAACATCCGATCGGCATTTACTTCTGGATCTGGGGGCTGCTGTTTGTTTTCAGCGCGGGGTCTTACATGGTGGACTACCTCCAGTTTCATGGTTACCTCAGATGGTCGCTGATCATCATATTCATGTTGTTGAAGGCGGGGTTCATCGTCGCCATCTTCATGCACATGCGTTGGGAGCGCCTGGCGCTGGTCTGTGCGATTCTGATCCCGACGGGGGCTTTGCTGGTGTTGATAGGCCTTATGGCGATCGAGGCGGACTACACCTTCTTTACGCGAGAAATATTCTTCGGGGCGGGCTAATACAGTAGCCCTGCTCGCTGCGCTCGCTCGTCTTGCCGTGACAAGGTAGCCCTGCTCGCCGCGCTCGCTCGTCTTGCCGTATTATTAGTGTACTTGGATCGAGCGGCGGCGAGCCCACCTACCTAATTCAGTTTAAGGTAAACCCCCGGCTCTGCCGGGGGACTCATCGAGGTTTGACCTATGCGACGGTCGCCACAAAATATATTTCCCTCCCCCTGGAAGGGGGAGGGCGAAGGTGGGGGTGCCGCGTCAACGGTGTGCACGGACCGTCACGTCTCACCCCCATCCCCATTCCTGCCCGGGGTGCGCGAAAAGCTCGCGCCCCCGCTCGGCGGGGAAAAGGTCCACCGGACCTTTTCCGGTTTCCGCCTCGCCCCCCTTCAAGGGGGAAGGAGAAAAAATCCGCCGCCTTCAGGCGGCTCACGGTGTTATTGGCGCCTTTGAGGCGCTCACCCAATAAGCCCCCGGCTTTGCCGGGGGTCATTTAACTTTAAGAATCCGCTCCTGACTACAGGACTACAGGGACTATCAATGGCCGGCAAGCGCTTTGCAAAAAACGTTTCGATCATTCTTGGGATCGGTGGAGTGCTGGTGCTGTTCAGTTATGTTCTCGTGGCCCATCACCGCGACATCCCCGACCGGGTCCAACAGAATCGCAGCGCGTTGCTGGGCGCCGGTTCGAGTGTAGCCGAGCGGACTAAAGCCGTCGGCCAGATCAATGTCGCCTCGGTGGAAACCCCGCGGCAGCCCGTCCCCGTCGCGGCCGCTGCACCGGCCGAGGTCAACGGGCAACAGATTTACCAAGGCACCTGTATCGCCTGCCACGGTGCCGGTATTGCCGGCGCGCCGAAGCTGGGTGATAACGGCCTGTGGGCGAAGCGTATCGCCAAGGGCCTCGACACCCTCTACGCCAGCGCCATCAACGGGGTACAGGGGAACGCGGGGGTGATGCCGGCCAAGGGCGGCAACCCGGCGCTGAGCAATGCCGAGGTCAAAGCCGCCGTCGACTACATCGTGGCACAGTCGAAGTAACCGGCCGGAAGCGTAATACTCGAAAAGTTTTTCGATTATTGCGAGGTTGGATTCCTTGATTTTTCCGATCTAAGCGAATGGACGTGTCGGTCGGCGTTCCGACGCTTGCCCGTTCTCATTTACGGACCTCGAAGCTGGCGGGTAAACGGAGGCCGCTGCGGAATTCCAGAGTGATATCAACCCGGTCGCCGGCGCGCAGCGTCCGTTTCGGGCTCAAGAGCATCAAATGATATCCCCCGGGCGCGAAGATCAGACTCGACGCGGGTAACAGCTCGATTTGCGGCGCGTGCACCATCCCCGTCATGCCGTCCTTGACGATAGTGCGGTGAATCATTACAGCTTCAAAGTCGGAACTGTTTGCGGCCACGAGTAATTGCGCCCGTGGCGTGTCGTTGCGCAACGTCATGTATCCCGCCATCATGGCCACGCCGGGCGGCGACTCCCGCACCCAGGCGTCGCGCACGGAAACACCCGCCGCTTCGCTCGCCGTGGCGACGAGGGTCAGCGCCCATGTCAGGCCGGCAAAAACCGGATGGCGCCATTTCAAGTCGCTTTGGCTCCCGCAAGTTCCCGCAGAACTTTGAAACGCTTCCCGATAACCTCCGCATCCAGGGGCGGCGTGAACACGGCATGATACCGGGCCAGCGGATCCACCAGAAATACCGACGCGTTGTGATAGACGGGATAGTTTTCCACGCTCGGTTCGATCGAAACCTCGTACGCGGCGCCCAGCTGGCCGGCCAGGTTACCGATCTGCGCGTTGTCTCCGGTCACGCCGAGAAAGCCGGGATGAAAATAGGTCACGTATTGTCCGACCTTGTCTGCCGTATCGCGCCTGGGATCCACCGAGATAAAGACGAATTGGACGTCTTCAGCACCGACAATATTCTTGTCGATATTGTCGCGTGCGCGGGCCAATATCGCCAGAGTCGCCGGACAGACGTCCGGACAATGGGTGAAACCGAAAAAGAGAAAGGACCATTTACCCTTCAAGCTGGCAAGATCGAACACGCGGTTCCGGTGATCGGTGAGGGCAAAGGCCGTCAGCGGCTTTGGATCGGGAAATAATGTCATTACCCGATCCGGCAGAAACATGGCCCGCGAATCGTTTTCCCGATATGTTGCAGCCAGCCACACTCCGGCGAGCATCGCGGCCAGCACGACAGATGCGATCATAATGCTGAATTTGAGAGGTTTTTTCTTCATGACGGCTCAATGAGGAAATTCCGAGATCGCCGCCGACTACGTCGTGGCGCAATCGAAATAACCGGCAGAAACCGAATAACACCAAAAATTTCCCTTCAGTGCGGGATCCGGGCTGCCGGATGGAACATCCGGTGGGGCATCGGTAAACGGAGACCGGGCGATTTAGCGGCGGAGCAAGGCCGAGCGATCTTTTGAATTCGATCCTCCACGAAGGGTAACTAACGCTCCCTCCCCCTCTTTAAAAAATAATCAGACAGCGGTTCCTGCTGTCATGGCCACGTTTCTTTAAAGAACCGCGGTACTTTTTTTTGAAACTCGAGAAGCCAATGGTGGTTGAATAATTCCGTCCCCGCCCGTTCCACCTGCGGATGGGATTTCAGCACCCTTTCCAATATCGCCTCCTGGTCGGGCTCGAGATCCATAAAAAAGATATGTTTATCGTCTTTTAAAGCTTGTTCAAAACGGGCAAAGTGGTGGTTGGGTTTTTGAATACCGAACAACCCGCCCTCCCACGTGCTGAAGCCCAACAGCACAATGGCAAGGAAGACAAAAGGCAACCAGCCGGCGGCGGTCTCCGTCCAGCCGGAAAAATAGGCGACAGAAAGAGCCAGCACGAAGGCGCAGACACCGACCACGGCGCCAAGGCACGCTGAATGGATCACGTCTCTTTTCATGATCGATTGAACCCGGTGGAGATGCTTATGATGATCCAGCTCGGCGTCGTGCGAAGTGAGCACATGGATCTGCGGGGTGGAAACGCCGGCGTTCTCCAGTTGCTCTTCAAAGACTTCCAAGTCGTCCAGGTTGTCACTGATGAAATAATGCCTTAGCATTTTCATAATATATCCCCCTAGTGGATTGATTTTGTTTTAAGTCATTATAGTGACTCTTTTATTGTCTTTTTACAAACGCTGCGCGCCAGCGAAGCAATGGCGCGTAGTCCGAGGTTACCGAGCTTCGCGAGGCGTAGAGCCATTGTGGCGCTTCTCAGACGCCGCGCGGCCGGGGCCTGCGAAGCAGAACAACGCGCCGTGCCCGAGTGCGCGAGAGGGACCGGGAAGTCCTGTCGCGTTTAGCGGGGGCCGGCGCACAACGAAAGTATTGCGACTGTCACAATATTCAGTTTATGGAACACGCGTCCCGAAACAGACCCGAAAGAAATTACGACACAGGATCAAGCGATTATTGGAATTTTTGGACATAAGATGACAATGGTTTGCAGCATAACAGTAGCCCTGCTCGCGGCGCTCGCTCGTCCTGTCACAAACCCTCACCCTCATTCCCTCTCCCCGATCATTCAGGCCCTCTTCCAACTCCCCCTCTCCCACTTTGTGGGAGAGGGCAAGGGGTGAGGGCCGCGGGAGAGGGAGGCGAGCCGGATGCGCTTCGCGCATGCTCAGTAAGATCGGTAGCCCTGCTCGCGGCGCTCGCTCGTCTTGCCGCATTAATTCAGTTTAAGGTAAACCCCCGGCTCTGCCGGGGGACTCATCGAGGTTTGACCTATGCGACGGTCGCCACAAAATATATTTCCCTCCCC
>MFTB01000083.1:0-9395 GCA_001785195.1 Candidatus Muproteobacteria bacterium RIFCSPHIGHO2_12_FULL_60_33 | reverse complement strand
GGCGGCTCACGGTGTTATTGGCGCCTTTGAGGCGCTCACCCAATAAGCCCCCGGCTTTGCCGGGGGTCATTTAACTGGCGCAAGCCATTGATCCAGGCGCTGCAACAAAAGCGTCCAACGGAAGGCCGGCCGGAAGCTGAAAAAGACCTGGAAAATACGGCATTCATATCGCTCCGGGTTTGGTTTAAGCGATTTGCGTCAGGTGCCTACTTGCGTAATCCATAGACTAATGTTAACCGTTTAAATTAACCATTGTTGACTATCGCGGGGGCGCACTAAACTGCCGCATGGTAATCCGGCAAGACGAGCGAGCGCCGCAAGCAGGACTGGTTTGATCGACATCTCCGCTCTCCCATCTGAATCCCATGCCTGTTTTTTTACGTGAGGCACAGTCCGCACATTTTTTCATGAAGACTCTGGAAAAGGATTTGGCGCAGCGTCGCGAACAGCACCTCTATCGCGAGCGCCTGGTGCTTGAATCCCCGCAAGGAGTGGAGATTCGCGTCGGCGATGAGACGCTGCTGTCATTTTGCAGCAATGATTATCTGGGGCTGGCCAACGATCCGCGGGTGATCGCGGCCTTCCAGCAGGGCGCGCAGCGCTACGGCGTGGGCGCCGGGGCCTCGCATCTCGTCAGTGGCCATAGCCGCGCCCATCACGCGCTCGAGGAAGAGCTGGCGGATTTCGTCGGAGCCGGGCGCGCGCTGCTGTTCTCGACCGGTTACATGGCGAATCTCGGGGTGATGAACGCGCTAACCGACCGATATGATGTCATTTTCGAAGATCGCCTCAACCATGCCTCGCTGATCGACGCCGCGCGTCTGACTCGCGCCAAGGTGCGTCGCTTCCCGCATGCCGATGCGGGTCGGCTTGCCGAGATGCTCGCGCAGGCGCATCGGCCCGGGCTCATCGCCACGGATGCTGTTTTCAGCATGGACGGCGACATCGCGCCGCTGGCGGAACTTTGCGGACTGGTGGAAAAACATGGCGCGTGGTTGCTCGCGGACGATGCCCATGGGTTCGGTGTGCTGGGAAAAAACGGCCGCGGATCGTTCGAGCATCTGGGGATACCGCTGGCGCCACCGGTGATTCTCATGGGCACGCTCGGCAAGGCCCTGGGCGTCTTCGGTGCGTTCGTGGCCGGCGAGGCGGCGCTGATCGAGACCCTGATCCAGCGGGCGCGTACCTATATTTATACCACGGCGCTGCCGCCCGCCGTGGCCGAGGCCGTCCGCGCGAGTCTTCGGATCGTGCGGGAGGAAGGCTGGCGGCGTGAACGCCTGCAGGCACTTGTGGCGCAATTCCGTGCCGGCGCGCAGAAACTCGACTTTGCCCCGACCTCATCACTGACGCCGATTCAGCCGCTCATTTTCGGAAAGACCCAGGCCGCGCTTGAGGCGAGCCGCCGTTTGCGTGAGCGCGGCATTCTGGTCCCCGCCATCCGGCCGCCCACGGTGCCGGAAGGTTCCGCGCGCCTGCGCATCACCTTTTCCGCCGCACATGAAGAGACGCATGTCGATCGTCTGCTGGAAGCGCTGGCGGCATTGTGCGCATCGAGAAAATAAATTTAATTTTTTCAACCACAGATGAACACAGATAAACACGGATTTAACAAACTGCAAAAATCGTTTGTGATTTTCTTATGATCTGTGTCCATCCGTGTTCATCCGTGGTTCCAAAACTCGTATGAGCATTTATTACGAACAAAGTGGCTACGGCCCGGACGTGGTGCTGGTGCACGGCTGGGGGTCGCATGGCGGAGTGTGGGCGGATATCGCGCGCGAGCTTTCGATGGATTTTCGTGTCACCGTCCCCGATCTTCCCGGCCACGGGCGTTCGCGCGATTATCTGCCACCGGCGTACACACCCGAGGCCTTGGCCGAGGAAACAGGGCGCGGCCTCTCCGGGCCGGCCGTGTGGGTCGGTTGGTCCATGGGCGGTCTTGTGGCGCTCGCCGCGGCGCAACGCCGCCCGCAAGCGGTCACCCGGCTCGTGCTGGTCGGCGCCACGCCGAAATATGTTCAGTCGACAGACTGGCCGCACGCGCTGTCGCCCATGGTGCTGGAACAGTTCGCACGCAATCTCGAACAGGATTATGTCGGCACCCTCGAGCGCTTTCTGACCCTGCAAATGGCGGCGGGCGAAGATCGCGCCGTGTTGCGTCGCTTGCGCGACGAAATGTTCCGTTATGGCGAACCCCCCACGGCGGCGTTGCAGGCGGGCCTGCGATTATTAAAGGAAGAGGATCGGCGTGCGATGCTCTCCCAAGTCGCCACGCCGGCACTGGTCATACATGGCGGGCGCGACCGCCTCGCGCCGGTGGGCGCGGCGCGATTCCTGGCGGAACATCTGCCGCGGGCGCGCCTGGAGATTGTGGCCGGGGCGGGGCATGCGCCGTTTTTGTCGCACCCGGCGCTGTTCCTGGAAAAGCTCAAGGGTTTCATTCATGGCTGAATTATTGGCGCTCGACAAACGCCGCCTGCGCGAGTCCTTTGCGCACGCCGTGGATACCTACGACGCGGCCGCCGTGTTGCAGCGCGAAATCGCCGATCGCCTGTTGGGGCGCCTGGATGTGGTGCGGCTCCAGCCGCGGGCGATACTCGATATCGGTTGTGGCACCGGCTATGACCTGCACCGGCTGTCGAAACGCTATCGGAGCGCGCAGGTGCTGGGACTGGACATCGCCGAGACCATGACGCAGCGTGCACGCCGCCGCGTCGGCCTGTGGCGGCGATTGACCGGACGCAGTCTGTTCGCCTGCGGCGACGCCGAACACCTGCCCGTCGCCACGGCCTCCGTGGACATGGTGGTTTCCAATCTCGCGTTGCAATGGTGCGATCCACGGATCGTGTTCGCCGAGGCGCGGCGCGTGTTGCGTCCCGGCGGCCTGCTCATGTTCACCACCTTCGGGCCGGACACCTTGCGCGAATTGCGCGCGGCCTGGCGCGCGGCGGACAACGCCGCGCACGTGCACGCTTTTATAGACATGCACGACCTGGGCGACATGCTGATGCATGCCGGTTTCGCCGATCCGGTCATGGACATGGAAACATTTACCCTGACATACCCCGACGTACGCGGCGTGATGCGCGACATCAAGCAGCTCGGCGCGCATAATGTGGCGGTATCGCGCGCGCGCGGGTTGACCGGCAAGACGCGATTTGCCCGGTTTCGCGCCGCTTACGAGGCGCTGGCGCGGGGTGGAAAAATACCGGCGACCTATGAGGCGGTGTATGGGCACGCCTGGGCGCTTGAAACTGAACCAGCGCCCGCGCGCGACGGTGTTGCCACGATCCCCGTGGGCCGCATCGGACGAAGCCGGTCATGAGCGGCGGCTGGCCCCGCACCTTGGACAATTACTATCGTTCATATGAGTGAGGAAAAAATTTCGTCCAAGGTGCGGGGCTGGTTCATTACCGGAACGGACACCGGCGTGGGCAAGACCCGGATTGCCTGCTTGCTGCTCGAGGCGTTGGCGCGCGAAGGGCGGTGCGCCGTTGGCATGAAGCCCGTCGCCAGCGGATGTCGGCAAACGGCCGCAGGTCTGCGCAACGAGGATGCCGAACGGCTGCTGGCGGTGAGCGGCGTACCGGCTGATTACGCCGACGTGAATCCTTATGCCCTGGGTTCCGCGTGTGCGCCGCATATCGCCGCGCACGAGATGGGCATTGAAATAGAGTTGGAGAAAATTCTCGGGAGCTTCCGGCGCTTGCAGCAAAAATCCCCGTGGGTGGTGGTTGAAGGCGTGGGTGGCTGGATGGCGCCGCTCGGCGAGCGCCTGACCATGGCGAACGTCGCGCGCGCCATGCATCTGCCCGTGATTCTCGTGGTCGGTCTGCGTCTGGGTTGTCTTAATCACGCCTTGCTAACAGTATCGGCGATTCGGCGTGAACAGCTTCCCCTCGCGGGCTGGATAGCCAATCAGATCGATCCGGCGATGACACGTGTGGATGAAAACATTGCCGCGCTGAAGGAAAAAATCAAGGCTCCGATGCTGGTGCGATTTCCTTATCGGTTGCCGGGAATTCATCATGTGGAATCGCCGCTTGTCCTGCCAGAAACGATAATGTATCTCACTCAGAAAACAGACTAATTCAGTCAGGCACCGATTCGATTTCGGCGGCATTTATTTTCCTGAAAGACGCGATTATTCCCTGTAAAACCCGGTTGCAGGCACTAAACGCTTGTGATAGTTTGCGCGCGCCAAAAATGGCTCGATCTTGATCGATAATCTGGATCGAACGGTGAATTCCGGATTGTTACGGCAGGCGAGAGCGAGGATGGTCGCGCGCGATACGCCTGATAAAGACACCGGTTAAGGCCTGAGTCTTCTCATAATACGGCAAGACGAGCGAGCGCCGCGAGCAGGGCTACTGGTCCGTCCGAACCGTTCACTTTCCCACCCGGGAAAGATGGGGTTGTTCGCGGGAATGACTAAATTCAGGGCTTCCTTGGCAGTACGGACGCACGAAGTCTCGCGTCACACGGCTGATCGACCGGGAAACGGATAGAGCGGGCACAGCCGATTACTGAAAAGATGGCTCTGTTGAATTTTAAGTGGGTGAAAAAGGCTCGGCAGGAAAAAAGGAATCCCCCCTCCCTTGACGGGAGGGGGCGAGGGGGAGGGTGAGCATCGTCGTGAAGTAACAAGGGATCCGGGTTTTGCCGCGTGTCGGTCCGCCCCCCCCACCCCGACCCCTCCCCCGTCGAGGGGGAGGGAGGATGTCACGGCGACCCGTCGACTCGGGCGACTACCCACTCGTTTTTCAACAGAGGCGAAAAGATTTTGATATTTACGGTACGGGAGATAGGCATGTCCAGAAAACTTATAACAGAGTTCCCAGGCATCGTGCCCCGCCTGTTGCTGGGCATGAGCCTGTGGTTGGCAGCCCCGCTGGCGTTTGCGGAATACGGCCTGAACTTTCAGAAACCCGTCTCCTCCGTCGCTCACGAAATCCTCAAGCTTCATAATACGATTCTCGTCGTCTGTTTCCTCATATTCGTGATTGTCTTCAGCTTCATGTTTTATTCCATTTTCGCTCACCGCAAGAGCCGCGGGCACAAGGCCGCTCAATTTCATGAAAACTCCACGCTGGAAGTCATCTGGACGTTAATCCCGTTTTTGATCCTGGTGGGCATGGCTATTCCATCCACCGCGACGTTGATCGACATGAGTGACACCAGCAAGTCCGACCTGACGATCAAGATCACGGGTTATCAGTGGAAATGGAATTACGATTACCTTGATCAGGATCTAAGATTTTTCAGCACGCTTGCCACCCCGCGTGAACAGATCGAAAACAAGGCCGCCAAGGGCGAGCACTATCTGCTGGAGGTGGACAACCCGATCGTGTTGCCGGTGGGCAAGAAAGTCCGCTTCCTGGTCACCGCCAACGACGTGATCCACGCTTGGTGGGTGCCGCAGCTCGGCGTGAAACAAGACGCCATCCCCGGCTTCATCAATGAAATGTGGGCGCGCATCGACGAGCCCGGTATCTACCGTGGGCAGTGCGCCGAACTTTGCGGCAAGGACCACGGTTACATGCCCATTGTCGTCAATGCCGTGAGCCCGGAAGACTTCGCCAAATGGGTCGCCATGCAAAAGGACAAGGCCGCGGCCGAATCCGCCGGCGACACCAAGGCCTGGAGCAAGGACGAGCTGATGGAGAAGGGCAAAAAGGTTTATGCCTCGACCTGTGCCGCCTGTCACGGCGCCGGCGGCGAGGGTGTGGGCCTATTTCCCAAGATGGCGGGCAACAAGATCGCCAACGGCCCGCTCGCCGAACATTTGGGCATTGTCATGAACGGCAAGGCCGGCACCGCGATGCAGGCGTTCGCCGCCCAGCTGAGCGACACCGATATCGCCGCCGTGGTGACCTACGAACGCAACGGCTTCGGCAACAAGACCGGGGACGCGATTCAGCCGTCACAGGTCAAGGCCCTGCGCAAGTAACGAACCGGTTTCACGGGAGATTTCACAATGGCCACAGCACATCACGACGAACATCCGAGCGGTCTCGGCCGCTGGCTCATGACCACGAACCATAAAGACATTGGCACGCTTTACCTGCTGTTTGCGCTGGTCATGTTTTTCGTCGGCGGCGCCATGGCGCTCGTGATCCGCGCCGAGCTGTTCCAGCCCGGCCTGCAAGTGGTCGACCCGCACTTCTTCAACCAGATGACGACGGTGCACGCGCTCGTGATGGTCTTCGGCGTGGTCATGCCGGCCTTCACGGGGCTGGCGAATTGGTTGATCCCGATGATGATCGGCGCACCGGACATGGCGCTGCCGCGGCTTAACAACTGGAGCTTCTGGCTGCTGCCGCCAGCCGCCACGTTGCTGATAATTTCCCTCTTTGTCCCGGGCGGCGGTCCGGCCGGCGGCTGGACGCTGTATCCGCCGCTTTCTGTGCAGACCGGCATGGGCATGGATTTCACCATCCTGTCGGTGCATCTACTCGGCATGTCCTCGATTCTCGGCTCGATCAACATCATCGCCACGATCCTCAACATGCGCGCGCCGGGAATGACGTTCATGAAGATGCCGATGTTTGTCTGGACCTGGCTGATCACGGCCTACCTGTTGTTGGCGGTGATGCCGGTATTGGCCGGCGCGGTAACGATGCTGCTCACCGACCGCCACTTTGGCACGCACTTCTTCGACGCCGCGGGCGGCGGCGACCCGGTACTGTTCCAGCACGTGTTCTGGTTTTTCGGCCATCCCGAAGTGTATATCCTGATCCTGCCGGCGTTCGGCGTGTTCTCGCAGATCATCCCGACCTTCGCGCGCAAGCCCCTGTTCGGTTATGACACGATGGTGTACGCCACGGCCTCGATCGCGTTCCTGTCGTTCATCGTCTGGGCGCACCACATGTACACCGTCGGCATGCCGCTCGCGGGCGAACTGTTCTTCATGTACGCCACGATGCTCATCGCCGTGCCCACGGGCGTGAAGGTGTTCAACTGGATCGCCACCATGTGGCGCGGATCCATGACGTTTGAGACGCCCATGCTCTATGCCGTTGCCGGCGTGTTCACGTTCACCATGGGTGGGCTCACTGGGCTGATGCTCTCGATCGCCCCGGCCGACTTCCAGTACCACGACACCTATTTCGTGGTCGCACATTTCCACTACACTATCTTCGGCGGCTCGGTGTTGGCGCTGATGGGTGCGGCGTACTACTGGTTGCCCAAGTGGACCGGCCACATGTACAACGAACGGCTGGGTAAGTGGCAATTTTGGCTGACCATGATCGGCTTCCACCTGGCGTTCTTCCCGCAGCATTTCCTCGGGCTGGCCGGCATGCCGCGCCGCATCCCCGACTACGCCTTGCAGTTCACGGAGTTCAACCAGTGGTCCACCGTGGGCGCGTTCGTGATGGGATTCGCACAGTTGCTGCTCCTGTACATCGTGGTGCAGACGATCCGCAGCGGCCGGAAGGCCGGAGCCAAGGTCTGGGAAGGAGCGGAGGGTCTGGAATGGACCCTGTCGTCGCCTCCGCCGTACCACAGTTTCGCCGTTGCGCCGGACATCAAGTAACGTAGGTTGCGGAATATCGTGACCAAGATCGAAAACGCCAGGCAGCAGCGCAACATCGTCGTCACGGTGGCGATTCTTGCCGCGGTGGCGCTGGCGTTCTACCTGTTCTCATTTATACAGAACTGGCGATGACAACCAAGGCGGATATCAAGTCGTCCAACAGGCGACTCGCGCGCAATCTATTAATCGTGGCCGTCGCGATGTTCGGCTTCGGTTATGCGCTGTCGCCGATGTACGATCTGATGTGCAAGGCCTTCGGGCTCAACGGCAAGACCGGGCGCATCGAGGAGCAGGCCGCCGCGCAGCCCGTGGACACGAGCCGCACGGTGACTGTGGAATTCACCGGACTGGCCACCAGCGGCCTTCCCTGGGAGTTCAAGCCGCTGGTGAAAAAGATGGAGGTGCACCCCGGCGAGACGACGGAAGTGAAATATCTTGCCCGCAACCTGGCGCAGGAGGAGATCACCGGCCAGGCGATTCCGAGCGTCAGCCCAGGCATTTCGGCCACGCACTTCAACAAGATTGAGTGCTTCTGTTTCACCCAGCAGACCCTGAGGCCGGGTGAGTCGCGCGAGATGCCGGTGCGGTTTGTGGTCGACGCCGGTCTGGACAAGGATGTACACACCATCACCCTGTCGTATTCGTTCTTCAACACCGACAAGTTGTCGGCGAAGAAATACGGCGGTGAAGCGCTGGGTCAGGGCGAGAATCACGCCCATCGCGCGCATCCGGCCATGGCGTCCGGCAGTTGAACGTTGAAATGGTTCCTGTAAATGAGAAAGAGAATTTCTGTTTAATGAACTACTCAACGCAGAGGCGCAGAGAAAATTCAGAGATATTCAACGAGAAAAATCTCTGCGCTCCTCTGCGTTCTCCGCGTCTTTGCGTTGAAATTAATAAATCAGATCTTCCAAAGAGGATATAAGCATGTCCGCTGCCCACTCCGGTAACGATTATTATCTGCCCAATCCGAGCGCATGGCCGGTCATTACTTCCGCCGGTCTGTTCATTCTTGCGCTCGGAACGGTGCTGACCATCAACGGCATCCAGGCCGGACCCTGGCTGATGTCGCTCGGTGCGGCGATCATTATTTACATGATGGTCCGCTGGTTCGGTCAGGTGATCGGCGAGTCCGAAGGCGGCATCTATAACGCCCAGGTGGACCGTTCCTTCCGCTGGGGCATGGCCTGGTTCATCTTCTCCGAGGTCATGTTCTTCGCCGCCTTCTTCGGCGCGCTGTTCTATGTGCGCCAGTTCGCGGTGCAATGGCTCGGCGATACCGATATGCTGTGGCCCGGTTACGATGCCGCCTGGCCGACCGCCGGCCCGAAGGGTCCGGCGCCAATCCCGCACGACACCATCCCCGGACTGAACCAGTTCTCGCCGATGGGCGCCTGGGGTATTCCTGCGATCAACACCCTGATCCTGTTGACCTCCGGCGCGACCGTGACCTGGGCGCACTGGGGCCTGCTGAAGGACAACCGCGCGCAGCTCATCACCGGCCTGTTCATGACCGTGGCCCTGGGCATCGCATTCATCGCGTTGCAGTCGTACGAATATATCCACGCCTACACCGAACTGGGACTTACCCTGAAAACCGGCGTCTATGGCGCGACGTTCTTCATGCTCACCGGGTTTCATGGTTTCCACGTGACCATGGGCACGATCATGCTGATCGTCATCCTCGGCCGCTCGATCGTGGGCCATTTCCGTCCCGACCACCACTTCGGCTTCGAGGCCGTGGCCTGGTACTGGCACTTCGTGGACGTGGTGTGGCTCGGCCTGTTCATCTTCGTGTACTGGCTCTGATCCGGGAATAAGCCTCAAATAAAAAAGGCGCTGCCGAATGGCAGCG
>MFTB01000082.1 GCA_001785195.1 Candidatus Muproteobacteria bacterium RIFCSPHIGHO2_12_FULL_60_33 | reverse complement strand
TCGAGGCCGGCATCCTGCATTCGATGATTTTCTGGGGACCGCCCGGCACCGGCAAGACCACGCTGGCGCGCCTGATCGCCCGTCGCACCCAGGCCCATTTCAGCGCCATCTCCGCGGTTTTTGCCGGCGTCAAGGAAATCCGCGCGGCGGTAGAAGAAGCCAGGCAGGCACGCGCCGAGGGTCATCCCACCGTCCTGTTCGTGGACGAGGTGCACCGCTTCAACAAGGCGCAGCAGGACGGATTTCTGCCCTACGTGGAGGATGGCACGCTGACCTTCATCGGTGCCACCACGGAAAATCCCTCGTTTGAACTGAACAACGCGTTGCTCTCGCGCGCGCGTGTCTATGTGCTCAAGGCCCTGACGGTGGACGAGATCCGTCAGGCCATCGATCGGGCGCTGACGGATGATATCGTCGGCTTGGGCTCGCAGCGTCTGGAAATGCCACCGGAGGCGCGTGAGGTGCTGGCGCAGGCGGCCGATGGGGATGCGCGCCGGGCATTGAACCTGCTCGAGATGGCTTCCGATCTCGCCACCCAGCAGCATGGCAAGCAGACCATCACGATGGATCTGATCAAGGAAGTGGTCACGGGTGGCGTACGCCGTTTCGACAAGCGGGGAGAGGCGTTCTACGATCAGATATCCGCGCTGCATAAATCGGTGCGCGGGTCCGATCCGGATGCTTCCTTATATTGGTTTGCGCGCATGCTCGACGGCGGTTGCGATCCGCTGTATATCGCGCGGCGCGTGGTGCGCATGGCCTCGGAGGACATCGGCAATGCCGATCCGCGCGCCTTGCAACTGGCTTTGAATGCCTGGGATGTGCAGGAGCGCCTGGGCAGTCCCGAAGGGGAACTTGCCATCGCCCAGGCCGTCGTTTACATGGCCTGTGCGCCGAAAAGCAATGCCGTGTACACAGCCATGGGTACCGCCATGGACGACGCCAAAAAACAGGGTTCGCTTGAAGTGCCATTGCATCTGCGTAATGCCCCCACGCGCCTGATGAAGGAGCTGGGCTATGCCAAGGGCTACCGCTATGCCCACGACGAGGCCGAGGCCTATGCCGCCGGTGAAAATTATTTCCCGGATGAACTCGGCCAGCGCCAGTATTATTTTCCCACCGAACAGGGATTAGAGGGTAAAATTGCCGAGCGCCTGGCCCATTTCCGTGAGCTCGATAAAAAAGCGCGCGCGGCCAGCGCCAGACAGGAAAAAAGCAAACCCGGGAAGAATGCCAAGTGAATTTTTCATGAGCGAGCAATGAACCGGAAAAATCTGATAGCTGTTGGCTTTGTCCTTGGCCTGTTCTCGCTACCGGTTTCAGCGGATAAGCCCGGGCCTCCCCCGGTTGATAAATTTGAAAGCGGCCAGTCCGCGTTTGACGCCGGCCGGTATGTCAAGGCGCGCGAGCTGTGGCTGCCCCTGGCCGAAAACGGCGATGTGCGGGCGCAATACGCCATCGGCCGCCTGCATGAGAAAGGGCGGGGCGTGGAGCGTGATTTTGCAACAGCGGCTGGCTGGTACCGGAAAGCGGCGGAGCAAGGCCATGCCGACAGTCAGTATCGTCTGGCAGTGGGGTATGGTTACGGATGGGGGGTCAAGAAAGATGAAGCGACGGGTTTAATCTGGCTGCGCAAGGCAGCCGCTAACGGGCAGAAGCGCGCACAAAAAGTCCTCGCACAGGCTTACGAAGAAGGCAGGCTGGGACTGAAAGCCGACCCGGAGCAGGCGAAGTACTGGTACGATAAGGCCAAGTCCGGCTCATGAAAAAACATAAACTAATCCACCGGTGAGACGCGCACTCCCATGAGACAGGTGCTGGCGATAGCCGCGGGTGGCGCGGTCGGGAGTTTGCTGCGCTTCTGGATGTCAAACTGGGTGCATGCGTTTGCCGGTCGGACGTTTCCCTACGGCACGCTGGCGGTGAACGTGCTCGGTTGCCTGATCATGGGTTTTCTGTTCGTGCTTTTCATTGACCGGCTGAGCGACAACCCGGTGCTTCGCGCCGGAGTTCTCATCGGCGTGCTGGGCGGCTTTACCACGTTTTCGTCGTTTTCCATCGAAACCTTCAATCTCATTGAGCAGGGGGCCTGGGTCAAAGCCGCGGCGAACATGAGCGGAAGTCTGGTGCTGTGCGTCGGCGCCACCTGGATCGGCGTGATGCTGGGGAGACAGATATGACAGTGAGCGAAATCATTGTGGTGCGAATCTATCTGACCGAAGCCGGCGAGTTGCAGAAAACACTGCTTGCCAAACTGCACGATGAGGAAAAGGTGCGCGGCGTGACGGTGTTCCGCGGCATTTCCGGCTTCGGTCGTTCCGGCAAGGTTCACTCGTCCACGTTGCTGGACCTGTCGCTGGATCTTCCCGTCGTGATCGAATTCTTTGACGAGCCGGCCAAGGTCAAACGGATCCTGTCGCATCTCAAGGAGATCCTGCAGCCGGGTCATGTGGTCTCGTGGAACGCGAAAGTAAATGAGTCATAATGGTCGGAAGCTGCTCAATCAGGGGATCTCTAATAAAGTACCTGAAATGCGTATCTCACGCGAAAACGCGAAGTTCGCGAAGTTTTTTCTGTTTGATACATCAGGGTTTTTCTTTGCGTCCTTCGCGGCTTCGCGTGCAAAAAATCTATAATTCAGAACTTCCTTAGAATAAAACTTCAATATGCTCGATCCCAAATTACTCCGCGCCAACCTCGATGAAGTGGCGCGCCAGCTTGGCCGCCGCGGTTACCGGCTGGACACACAGGCGCTGGCCACGCTCGAGGACAAGCGCAAGCGGGTGCAGGTGATCGCCCAGCAGTTCCAGAGCGAGCGCAACGCGAAATCCAGGGCGATCGGCGTGGCCAAATCGAAAGGGGAGGGCACCGCGCGCCTGATGCAGGAGGTGGCGGACATCGGCGCCGCGCTCAAACAGGCGGAGACCGAGCTCGATCAGATCCAGAACGACATCAACGAAATCGCGCTCGGCATCCCCAACATCCCTCATGCGAGCGTGCCAGACGGGAAGGATGAGGGCGACAACAAGGAAATCCGGCGCTGGGGTCAGCCGCGTCAATTCGATTTCACGCCGAAGGACCATGTCGACCTGGGCGCAGCCTTGGGCATGATGGATTTCGACGCCGCGACCAAGATTACCGGCACGCGTTTCGTCGTCATGAGCGGCGCGCTGGCGCGTCTGCACCGCGCGCTCATCCAGTTCATGCTCGACCTGCACACGCGCGAGCACGGCTATACCGAGACCTATGCCCCCTATCTGGTCAATGCCGACAGCCTGCGCGGCACCGGCCAGTTGCCGAAGTTCGAGCAGGATCTGTTTGCGCTGAGCGGCGAGCCACGTTATTACCTGATCCCCACGGCGGAAGTACCGGTAACCAATATCGTCCGTGACGTGATCGTCGACGCCGATTACATGCCGAGGAAATACGTCTGCCATACGCCGTGTTTTCGCAGCGAGGCGGGTTCATACGGGAAGGACACGCGCGGCATGATCCGCCAGCATCAATTCGAAAAGGTGGAGCTGGTGCAGGTAGTGCGTCCGCAGGATTCGTATCAGGCCCTGGAAGAGCTGACGGCTCACGCGGAAACCGTTCTGCAGCGTCTTGAGCTGCCGTATCGGGTCGTGACGCTGTGTACCGGCGACATGGGTTTCGCGGCCGCCAAGACCTATGACATCGAGGTGTGGTTGCCGGGCCAGAACAAATATCGTGAGATATCCTCGTGCAGCAACTTCGAGGATTTTCAGGCGCGGCGCCTGCAGGCGCGCTGGCGCAATCCGCAGACCGGCAAACCAGAACTGGTACACACACTGAACGGTTCCGGGCTGGCCGTGGGGCGTACCCTCGTGGCGATAATGGAGAATTATCAGGACAAAACTGGCCGTATCCGCGTCCCGGGTGCCTTGAGCCCTTACCTGGGAGGGATTGAAACCATTGGAATCACCCGAACACCGCATCTCGGACAAGCTTTGTTATAATTTCCAAAAATCCGGGGGAGTCTCCATCTTGGAGACTTAATATAGTAAGAAAGTGGCAGCGGGTTCCAAGCGGATAATTACACGGTTACGGGCGATCGTTGTCCTGTTATTTATTTTCTATGCGCCCTATTACCTGATCTGGCGTCTGGGCACCTTCAACCCGGAGGCGCCGTTCTTTTCGTGGCTGCTCTGGGGTGCCGAAGTCTTTGGTTACCTGACCGCGCTGCTGCACATATTCATGGTCAGTCGCCTGACATCACCCGTGGCCACGGCCCCACCGAAGGGCCTCACGGTTGATGTGCTGATCCCCACGTATAACGAGAGCGTCAATCTGCTGCGCCACACCTTGCTGGCCGCCACGCGGATGGAATACCCGCATCAGACATGGTTGCTGGATGACGGCAATCGGCCGGAAATGGCCACCTTGGCCAGGGAGTTGGGTTGCCATTACCTGGCGAGAACCGAAAATAAGGACGCGAAGGCAGGCAACCTGAATAACGCGCTGGCTCACAGCAAGGCGGATTTTGTTGCCGTCTTCGACGCCGACCATGTGCCAAACAGGGTTTTCCTCAACAAGACGCTGGGCTTCTTCCGTGATGAAAATGTGGCGTTCGTGCAGACGCCCCAGGATTTTTACAATCTCGATTCATACCAGCACCGGCGCCACAAAAGAACAAGTTATATCTGGACCGAGCAGTCCCTGTTCTTCCGCGTGATCCAGCGGGGAAAGGATCGCTGGAACGCCGCCTATTTTTGCGGAAGCTGCGCCGTCCTCCGACGGCGTGCGCTGGACGGCATTGGCGGTTTTGCCACCGGGACCGTCACCGAGGATCTGCATACGTCCATACGTCTTCACAAAAAGGGCTACCGCGCTGTTTATCTGCCTGAGAGCCTGGCATTCGGACTGGCGCCGGATTCCGTGCGCGCTTTTCTGCTGCAGAGGCTGCGCTGGGGACAGGGTGCGATGCAAGTCTGGCGCAAGGAAGGCATCCTGTTCGCGCGCGGGCTGACAGTGCCGCAACGGCTGAATTATCTGGCGTCGGTATTGACCTATTTCGACGGCTGGCAGAAAGCGGTCTTCTACCTGGCGCCCGCCGTGGTGCTCTTGACGGGCGTGATGCCAATCAACGCGATAGGACAGGACTTCCTGTTGCGCTTCATTCCATTCTATCTGCTGGTTTTCTGGTCGTACGAAGAGGCCGCACGCGGATACGGCGGTACCTTGTTGACAGAACAGTACAACATGGCCCGCTTTGCCACGTTCGCGCGTGCCACCATCGGGGGTTTCGGGCGACGCCTGAAATTTACGGTCACACAAAAAACAAGCATGGAGCGGGATAAACCCCGCACGGTTATTCCACAGCTGTTCGTGTTGCTGCTCAGTGTTACCGCCATCGCGGTCGGCACCGCACTCTGGTTGTCACGGTCTCATCTGACGCCCGGCGCCTTCTGGGCCAATATCATCTGGGCCGGCATTAATCTCGGGCTGGCCGGCGCGGTGGTACGCTTCACGCTGGCGAGAAAGCACCGGCGGCGCGAATACCGCTTCCCGATCCCGTTACCCGTCTTTATCGGCAAACAGGATGGAGACAGGGTCCTCGGTCTGGTCGAGGATATATCGGCCGATGGCTGCCGGCTCATCTCTGAAGTGCCAATTGCAGCCGGGAAAACTGTCAAGGGCGAAATTTTCCTGCCCAGTGGCCGCATGCCGTTTACCGCCGGCATCAGCCGCCAACTTGAACCGGCCATGACATCCCGGGTTACAAGGGATGCTTTCCGTGAAGCGCAGCAGCGAACTTCAAGACGGAAACTCGAGTATGGAATGGCGTTTCGGTGGGAATCTCCACATGATGCCGTTCAGATAGAGAACTTTCTCTATGGGTCGGACCTCCAGTGGCGGGTTCTTGACCTCCACGAAGGCGTGACCACGCCCATTGCCTGGGCGGTCGGCTTGTTTGGGCGGGGACGGGTCAGGGTTTCAGAAATTTCATCAGGGGAATGGCTGCCGGTAATCTACCACCAAACCGGGAAAGGCGAGCGCGAGGATAAGTTTGGCGTGCTGTCCCGGACTGACTGGTCACAGAAGCCTGCCAGATTGATCTTGTTCGAATCAGTCCCGGAGGGGGCGCGTCTCGAGTTCTATATCTTCGGGCATATGCCGCGTGACAGGGTTCAGGGCAGAATTGCCGAATTGGAGAAGTTGCAGGCGACGGTCGAGGAAATCTACGTGGCCAAGGTAATGTTGCAACCTGACCGGGGTTTTGATGGGTAAACATGGTAGTAAACTGATTCATTGGCTCAATACCGGCTGTACGACGACGGCCGCCTGTGTTCTCTGGGCCCTGTCTGGCCTGTTTTTTTCAAATCATGCGCAGGCGCGGGAATGGCTTGGCCTGACCGGCGCAGAACTGGGTGAAAATCACAATGCTTATGCCTTTGCCGGGGTCATTACTCCGTTGGCATCAAATGCCGCACTCGGCCAGGGTTGGGTCCAGCGTTATTGGCTGGACTGGGTGGAGTATCGCTTTGATTCGAATAATGAGACAGTTCGTGCCGAAGCGCCCGGTTTCTCGGCGGCGGTAGGCTACCAGCAAGCTACCGCGACGGGTTTCTGGGCGGGCTACGCAGGAGCCGGATACCGGAAAACCACGCTATCACCTGACAGGCCCGATGCCGAGGTGCGTGGCAGCCAGACCGCCCTGCATTTGCTCGTTGAGCTGGATCATCGTTTTGCAAAAACCTGGCGGTTTGCCGGGGCGGCACAACTGGCACTCGGGCCTGACAGTTACTGGACGCGCGCCAAGTTTCTGAATAAATCATCTGACGCCGCGTTCTGGCAGGGTGCCGAGATCGTTTTCCAGGGTGACCCCGACTACCATGCCACCAAGGTCGGCTATGTTCTGGATGAATGGAGCGTGGGGAAGGGTATAGGTGTCAATTTAAAATTGGGGGCCAATAAAACAAAGGGAGTCAAAACCGCAGGCTATGTTGGCATCGAGTTTGTCGGAAGTTTTGGGAACAGATAACAAATCTCGAATTTCATCTGTTGAATCCATCCAGGTTGACTTCGCCATCGGTTGTTTGCGAAATCTTTGCACGACGCCGCAGGCGTCGCCCGAAGGGCGAGGCGCAGGGGCGAAGCGGAATAGAAAAAGGTCCAGCGGACCTTTTTCCCGCTGAGCGGGCGAGGCAGGATGCCGAGCCCCGGCTTTCGAGCGGAGCAGGATAGCGTAGCGATGAAAGTGTCGAGTGAAAACCGTTGACTGTTATCAACGGGTCTTGATAGAGAGCTATGCGTGTTGTAATCATTGGTTTCAGGTCGATCCGGAGGGGTGGCCGAGTGGTTTAAGGCACCAGTCTTGAAAACTGGCAGGAGCTTACGCTCCTCGTGAGTTCGAATCTCACCCCCTCCGCCAATTCCCCGCGCAGCGAGAAATTGGCGGATCTATATGTGTCAATTCAGGGCCTGACACGAATGGCACTTACTTAAGCGCCGACTCCATGCCAACCCCCTGTGGGTAGCCCGGATGGAGCGC
>MFTB01000081.1 GCA_001785195.1 Candidatus Muproteobacteria bacterium RIFCSPHIGHO2_12_FULL_60_33 | reverse complement strand
CGGGTCGGTGGTTCGAGCCCACCACGGCCCACCATTTTTTGCACCGCTGGGTGTTTTTAAGAGAGAAAGTCACTTCCCTCCCGGCGGTTTCGCCTGCCTTCATCCCTGGTTTTACGGTGAGGCCTGTCTGGCCGGAGTCAGGCAGCTTGGCGCTATACTGTGCCCGGTATTGCTGCGAATGTGGCGGAACTGGTAGACGCGCTGGATTTAGGTTCCAGTGGGGCAACCCGTGGGAGTTCGAGTCTCTCCATTCGCACCATCTCGTTTTCTGCCTGAAAGCTGCCGGTTGTTGGCCTGCCCGCGGCAAATCGGTATGATTCCTCTCCAAAATACAGCCAGTTCAATATTTATCATTCATTGATTGTGGGGTTTTCCAATGCAAGTTTCGGTTGAAACCATCGGTACGCTCGGGAGGCGTTTGAAAGTGGCGGTGTCGGCGGATCAGGTAGAGAAGGAATTCAACGCCAGGCTTCAGCGCTTGTCCAAGCAGGTGAAGATGCCAGGCTTTCGTCCGGGCAAGGTGCCTCTCAAAATGGTGGAGGCCCAGTATGGCGGACGGCTGATGGACGAAGTGGTCGGCGAACTGATTCAGACCACGATGCACGAGGCCATCGGAAGTCAGGGCTTGCGTCCGGCCGGCGATCCGCAGGTGCAGCGCAAACCGGTCACGCGCGGTGAGCAGTTGGAATATACCGTCGAGTTTGAAATTTTCCCGGAGGTAAAGCGCTTTGATCTGGCGGGCGTGCGTATCGAGCGTCCGGCGGTAACGGTGAGCGAAGAAGACGTGAACCGTACCCTGGAGACTATTCGCAAACAGCGCGCCACCTGGAAGCAGGTTGACCGTGAGGCCCGTCTGGGCGATCGGCTCACCATTGATTTCGTCGGTCGCATCAATAGCAAGGAATTCGAGGGCGGCAAGGCCAATGCCTTTCAGTTGGTGCTCGGCAGCGGAACGCTGATCGAGGACATGGAGCATGGGCTTGTCGGTGCTAAAAGTGGCGAAATGAAACATGTGTCCGCCAGGTTTCCGACAGACTACAGGCATTCCATGCTGGCAGGACAGACAGCGGATTTTGATGTGAAGGTTAATGATGTGACCGAGGCGATATTTCCGGATCTGAACGAGACGTTTGCCAAGGATCTTGGGGTGAAAGAAGGTGGTCTGGATAAGCTTCGTTCCGACGTGAAATCCAATCTGGAGCGCGAAGCAGCCACCCGCGCCCGTGCCGTGATAAGGACGCGGGTACTCAAGTTGTTACTGGACGCGAATCCGGTTGAAGTGCCCCGCAGCCTGCTCGATGCCGAGATTCAACGCCTGAAGACCGCTGACATGTCAAGCGGGTTGAATGCGGGGGACGAGGCCGGCTATGAGAGGCGCGCCCGGAGCCGTGTCGCCCTGGGGTTGATACTGGGTGAATTCATCCGCAACCGCGGGCTGGTGCCTGATCCGGCGAGAGTACGCGCGCGGCTTGAGGAAATGGCGGCCGATTACGAGTCGCCTCAGGAATTTATCCAGTGGCATTATGCAAAACCGGAAAGACTGAGTGAAATCGAAGGCCTGGTCATGGAGGAAAAGGTGGTTGAAGACCTTCTGATTTCCGCTCAAATTACCGACAAGCCTGTGAGTTTTCAGGATCTATTGAAGATCGAGATTCTTGTTCATTAAAGTGGTTATATCCACCCAAAGAATGCCGATTAACGCAAGGAACCAGATAATGAAAGATACCGGACAGCATGGCAGTGCGCTGAATCCCCAGGCCCTTGGCCTGGTTCCCATGGTTATCGAGACCACGGGCCGCGGCGAGCGCGCCTACGATATTTATTCGCGGATGCTCAAGGAACGTGTGGTGTTTCTCGTCGGTCCCGTCGAGGACCATATGGCGAACCTCATTGTGGCGCAACTCCTGTTTCTGGAGTCCGAAAACGCGGATAAGGATATTCACCTTTATATCAACTCCCCGGGGGGCGCGGTGAACGCGGGCCTGGCGATTTACGACACCATGCAGTTCATCAAGCCGGACGTCAGCACCGTATGCATCGGCCAAGCCGCCAGCATGGGGGCGCTGATCCTCACGGGCGGAGCCAAGGGCAAACGCTTCGCATTACCGCATTCGCGCATGATGGTGCACCAGCCCATGGGCGGTTTTCAGGGCCAGGCCAGCGACATCGATATCCATGCGCGCGAGATTCTGCGTGTGCGTGAACGGCTGAATCAGATCATGGTCAAACATACCGGTCGCTCCATGGATCAAATCAAGGAGGATACCGACCGCGATTATTTCATGGACGGAGAGGAGGCCAAGGGTTTTGGCCTGATTGACACGGTTATTGAGAAGCGCAGCTAAAAAAACAGGTGCACTTTCCGCGGGATATGCTATAAATTTAAGGTATAGTGTTGGTAAAATAGGTGATGATTGCTTGCAAATGGCGGTGGAAACCCGCATCCTTTGCGGCAAAAGATCCTTAATCGATAGTGAGGTTTAAGGATGGCTGACAACAACCACACGGGCAGGGGCGATGGCAAGGGCGAAAAGCTCCTGTATTGTTCCTTTTGCGGCAAGAGCCAGCACGAGGTGCGCAAGCTTATTGCGGGGCCTTCCGTATTCGTTTGCGATGAGTGCGTGGAGTTGTGCAACGACATCATCCGCGAAGAGGTCCAGGAAGAGAAAAACGCCGCCAACGCCAAGAAAAAATTCCCCACCCCGCGCGAGATTCATCAGATTCTCGACGAGTACGTGATCGGCCAGACTGACGCCAAGAAAGTCCTGTCGGTCGCGGTCTATAACCACTACAAGCGCATCGAGCATGAAGGCAAGATCGGCGAGGTCGAGCTGTCCAAGAGCAATATCCTGCTCATCGGACCGACGGGTTCGGGCAAAACCCTGCTGGCCGAGACCCTGGCACGGTTGCTCAATGTGCCGTTCACGATTGCCGATGCCACGACCCTGACCGAAGCGGGCTATGTCGGCGAGGACGTCGAGAACATCATCCAGAAGCTCCTTCAGAAGTGTGACTACGACGTCGAGAAGGCGCAGAAGGGCATCGTCTACATCGACGAAATCGACAAGATTTCGCGCAAGTCGGAGAACCCCTCGATCACCCGCGACGTTTCAGGTGAGGGGGTGCAGCAGGCGCTGCTCAAGCTGATCGAAGGTACGATCGCCTCAGTGCCGCCGCAGGGCGGACGCAAGCATCCGCAGCAGGAGTTCCTGCAGGTGGACACGCGCAATATCCTTTTCATCTGCGGCGGGGCGTTCTCCGGGCTCGAGAAGGTGATTCAGAGCCGCAGCGAGAGAACCGGCATCGGTTTCCACGCCGAAATCCGCAGCAAGGCCAACGCCAGAAAGGCTGGCGAAATCCTGCGTATGATCGAACCCGAAGATCTCATCAAGTACGGCCTGATTCCGGAATTCGTCGGCCGTCTGCCGGTGGTGGCCGTCCTGGACGAACTCGATGAGCGTGCGCTGATGCAGATACTGACGGAACCCAAGAATGCCTTGGCGAAGCAGTATCAGAAATTGCTCAAGCTGGAAGGGGTTGATCTCGAAATTAGCGAAGACGCGTTGCTGGCTGTGGCCAAGCGTGCCATGGAGCGCAAAACCGGCGCACGCGGACTACGGTCCATCCTCGAGCGCGCGTTGCTCGATGTCATGTTCGATCTGCCGTCCACCGAAAACGTGAAAAAGGTGGTCATCGAATCCGGTGTCATCACGGAGGGCAGCAAGCCTGTGGTGATCTACGCCGAAAACGATGAACAGGACAAGCGGCGGGCATCGGTCAACCAGTAAGTGAAGCACCTGTCCCACATAAAGAACCCCGCCAAGCGCGGGGTTTCTTTTTTGCCCGCCTCATCCCCGAGACTCGCCCCTTGCGGGGCCAGCGTCGCCGCGCTCCGCTGTCCAAATTGCGTCCTCGGCTCCGTAACCGGTGCATCCCTGCACCACTCCTCGCTCCTGGCGATTTTGTGGACCAGCGCTGTTTGTAAGGTCATATGCGCCATTTGTCGCAGGCCTGATTGGAACACGCGGTTTTTGGAAAAAAATCCCCGGCGAATGATTGAAATCAGGGCATTTAGCCCCCAAACTTGAAGAAATCCACTCACTAACTGATTGAAGCGCAAATGCCAGAAACCAAACCAGCCGTGATAGTTCCAGGATCGGAGGCGAACATCCCCGTTCTTCCATTGCGCGATGTCGTCGTGTTTCCGCACATGGTTATCCCTCTGTTTGTAGGTCGGCGCAAGTCTATCCGCGCCCTTGAGCAGGCCATGGAGTCCGGCAAGCAGATCATGCTGGTGGCGCAAAAGAGCGCTTCGGATGACGATCCGACGACAGATAACATTCATAATATCGGAACGATTGCCAGCATCCTGCAGTTGTTGAAACTGCCGGATGGCACCGTCAAGGTGCTGGTCGAGGGTGAACGCCGCGCGGTTCTGCAAAAATATCTGGAAACGGAAGATTATTTTTCCGCGCAGGTAGCAATGCTCGAGGCCATGCCGCTTACGGACAAGGAAGGCGAGGCGCTCACACGCTCCGTCCTGAATGAATTTGACCAGTACGTCAAACTGAACATGAAGATTCCGCCCGAGATTCTTACCTCGCTCGCCGGGATCGACGATCCAGGCCGCCTGGCCGACACGGTGGCGGCGCATCTTTCCCTCAAGATCGAGGACAAGCAGCAGATCCTCGAGGTTCAGGATGTGCGTGGGCGGCTGGAAAAGATTCTTGGCGTGCTCGAGAGCGAGATTGACCTGCTTCAGGTCGAGAAACGTATTCGCGGACGCGTGAAGCGTCAGATGGAGAAGAGCCAGCGCGAGTATTATTTGAACGAGCAGATGAAGGCGATCCAGAAGGAACTGGGCGAGCTTGAAGAAGGCCCGAACGAGGCCGAGGAACTGGCGAAGAAGATCGAGAAGGCCGGCATGAGCAAGGAGGCCCGCGAGAAGGCTGAATCCGAGCTGAAGAAACTCAAGATGATGTCGCCGATGTCAGCCGAGGCCACCGTCGTGCGCAACTATATCGACTGGCTCGTGAACGTGCCGTGGAAGAAGCGCAGCAAGATCCAGAAGGACCTCACGAAGGCCGAGGAGATCCTGGAGGCCGATCACTACGGCCTCGAGAAGGTCAAGGAACGCATCCTCGAATACCTCGCCGTGCAGCAGCGTGTGGTCAAGCTCAAGGGTCCGATCCTGTGCCTGGTGGGACCGCCGGGCGTCGGCAAGACCTCGCTGGGGCAGTCCATCGCGCGCGCCACGAACCGCAAGTTCGTGCGCATGTCTCTGGGTGGCGTGCGCGACGAGGCCGAAATCCGCGGCCACCGTCGTACTTACATCGGCTCGCTGCCGGGCAAGATCATCCAGAACCTGTCGAAGGTGAAGGTGCGCAATCCGCTGTTCATGCTCGATGAGGTGGACAAAATGGCCATGGATTTCCGCGGCGATCCGTCATCCGCATTGCTGGAAGTGCTCGACCCGGAGCAGAACCATGCGTTCAGCGATCATTATCTCGAGGTCGATTACGATCTGTCCGATGTGATGTTCGTCGCCACGGCCAACACGTTGAATATTCCCCCCCCGTTGCTGGATCGCATGGAGGTCATCCGTCTCTCGGGTTATACCGAAGATGAAAAGGTGAACATCGCCATTCGTTATCTCATCCCCAAGCAGCTCAAGAACAACGGGCTCAAGGAAAAAGAACTGCACCTGTCGGAAAAGACCATTCGTGACATTGTCCGCTATTACACACGGGAAGCGGGCGTGCGCAATCTTGAGCGCGAGATCGCCAAGATCTGTCGCAAGGTGACCAAGGAGCTCCTGCTCAACAAGGACAAGGCGGAAAAGACGATTTCTGTCACGCCCAAGAGCCTGGAAAAATATCTGGGTGTGCAGCGTTTCCGCTACGGTACCGCCGAGCAGATCAACCAGGTCGGCCAGGTGACGGGGCTGGCGTGGACCGAGGTTGGTGGCGAATTGCTGACCATCGAGGCCACCATTCTGCCCGGCAAGGGCAAGCTGACCATTACCGGCAAGCTCGGCGATGTCATGCAGGAATCCATCCAGGCGGCCATGAGCGTGGTGCGCGCGCGCGCGACCAAGCTCGGCATCATGCCGGATTTTTACCAGAAGCATGATTTCCACGTGCACGTGCCCGAGGGGGCCACGCCCAAGGACGGTCCGAGCGCCGGCATCGCCATGTGCACGGCCATGGTCTCGGCGCTATCCAAGATTCCGGTGCGCGCCGAGGTTGCCATGACGGGTGAGATCACCTTGCGCGGCGAGGTCCTGCCTATTGGCGGGCTCAAGGAGAAGTTGCTGGCGGCGCATCGCGGCAACCTGAAGGTGGTGCTGATCCCGGAGGAGAACCGCAAGGACCTCACGGAGATCCCTAAAAACATCCGTGGCAGCCTCGACATCCGCCCGGTGCGGTGGATCGATCAGGTGCTGGAAGCGGCGCTCGAGCATATGCCCGAGCCTTTGGACGAGTCGAAGATTGCGGAGGCTGCCAAGCCTCCTGAAGCAATCGATTCCGTCAATCCGGTCCGGACACACTGACTGGCGAGGCGGCGTTGCTAATCGCCCTCAAGTGAGGGAGATGCTTTTGTTGTCTCTGGTGCCCGCGGCGCGGTGTTTTGATAAACCGCGCCGCGCATATCTTTCTTGACAAGATTTTTCCACGCTTGTATAAACCCTGCGACGCGTCTTGGTTTTTTCAGGCGCGCCGTTTGGTCTCAGCAGCAATGGCTTTTCGGGTATCCTGTTCACCACATCTAGCAAGGAGCTAACGTGAATAAAACCGATCTGATCGATAGAGTTTCTGTATCCACTGACCTCAACAAGGCCTCCGCCGCGCGCGCCGTGGAAGCAGTACTGGACATTATTGCCGGTACGCTGCGTGGGGGTGATTCCGTAACGCTTTCCGGTTTCGGCACGTTTTCCGTGAGCAACCGGTCTCAGCGTTCCGGGCGCAATCCGCGAACCGGAGAGATGATCACCATCCCGGCCTCCAAGGCACCCAAATTCAAGTCTGGCAAAGGCCTGAAGGATGCCCTAAACTAACGGCCCTTTTGGGGGTCGTTTCGCCTCCGGGTGCTTAGCTCAGTTGGTAGAGCGTCGCCCTTACAAGGCGAATGTCGGGGGTTCGAACCCCTCAGCACCCACCAAAGAGACCGGGAGCGGTAGTTCAGTTGGTTAGAATACCGGCCTGTCACGCCGGGGGTCGCGGGTTCGAGTCCCGTCCGCTCCGCCACTAAAAAATGCATCACGGGCGAGGCTGAATCCTCGCCCTTTCATTTTGGTTTTTTGTTCGCGCATCGAATTAATGCCCCGGCAAACCCTCGATAAAGTAGCCACCTCATGCTTTCCGAGATCCGTGATAAAACCCAGGGTATCTTCGCCACTTTCATCCTGGTAATGGTCATTGTTCCCTTTGCGCTGTGGGGAGTTAACTCCTATTTTGACACCGGCGGACAGATCAATGTCGCCAAGGTCGGTGGCGTTGAGATCAGCCAGAATGCTTACCGCAACGAAATTGACCGGCTGCGCGGGCGCATGGAACCCAAAACCCTGGACAACCCCCAGTTCAAGCAGACCGTCCTGAACAACCTGATCGAGCAGGCGTTGATCGTCCAGCAGGCCGAGGATCAGGGCTACCGTATCGGCAACGCACAATTGGCGGAAATTATCCGCCATCAGCCGAATTTCCAGCGCGATGGGAAGTTCGATCCGGCTCTATACGAAGTCTGGCTGCGCCGTGAAGGCATGAGCGCACAACAGTTTGAAGCCAGAGTGCGTGAAAATATTCTTATAACCCAGGTCCAGACCGGTATCAGTGAAAGTCTTATTATCACCCAGGCCGATATAGCCAATCTTGCACGCCTGTTAGCGCAGGAGCGGGAAGTTGCCTACGCCCTGATCGGCGCCGACACACTGATGGCAAAGACGGCGGTTAGTGGGCAGGACATTGAGCAATATTATTCCGCGCATCCCGAGATGTTTCAGTTCCCCGAGCAGGTGCGCGTCGAATATTTGCGGCTTTCCGCCGCTGACCTGGACCCAAAGCAGCCGCCGACGGAAGAGGAACTCAAAAAGGCCTATTCCGAGGAGGCTGCGCGTTATGTGGTGCCGGAAAAGCGCCGCGCCAGCCACATTCTGGTTTCCCTTCCCGCCGAGCCCACCGGGGACCAGGCCAAGGAGGCGCTCGCCAAAATCCAGGACATCGCCAAACAGGTGCGCGCCGGCGCCGACTTTGCGGGCTTGGCGAAGAAACATTCGGTGGACAGCGTGACGGCCGGTCAGGGCGGTGATCTTGGCGAAATCCGGCGCGGCGTGTTGCCGAAGGAGTTGGAAGACGCGCTATACGCCCTGAAGTCCGGTGAAGTCAGTCAACCGATACGCAGCACCTATGGCTATCACCTGGTGAAGTTGACCGCCCACACGCCGGAGAAGCGAAAATCTTTCGCCGACGTGCGCAAGGAATTGGTCGAAGCGGTGCGCCGCCGCCAGGGCGAGGAGCGGTTCTTCGACGTATCCGAGAAATTCCGGAATCTGGTTTATGAGCAACCGGACAGTCTTGCGCCCGCCGCCAAGGCGCTGGGGCTTGAAATCCGCAAGAGCGAATGGTTCACGCACGCCGGTGGCACCGGCATTGCCGCCCACCCCAAAGTGGTGCAGGCCGCCTTCGAGCCGGATGTGTTGAGCCAGGCGCGCAACAGCGATGCCATTGAAGTCAGCGCCGACACGCTCGTGGCCATACGTGTTGCCGATCGCCGTCCGTCCGGCCGCAAGCCGCTGGCGGAGGTGCGACCAGAGATTGAACGTGCACTGAAACAGGAGCGTGCTCTGCAACAGGCGCGCCAGCTGGGCGAGGAGGCGTTGCAGGAACTGCGCGCCAGAGGCTCGCTCGAAACGCTTGCCAGAAAACGCGGTTTCAAATATTTGCCACCGAGAACAGTGACACGCCGGCAAACCGCCGGTGTCGATCCGCGTATTGCGGCATCCGCTTTTCGCGCACCCCGGCCGGAAGGGGACAAACCGGTTCATGATCTGGTGGACCTGGGCGCCCAGGGTTACGCCGTGTTGGCGTTAAAGCGCGTGCGCGATGCATCGGGAAAACCGGATAACGGAATGTTGCAACAGGCGCGCGCGCTGCTCACGGCGCACCGTGGATCTGATTATTTTGCGAATTACCGTGCCGGGCTGCGGCAGAAGGCGGAGATTAAAACCTTTCCCGACCAGCTCTAACGGGGAGCCATCTCAAAAAAAGACAAAGCAACCGCAGATGAACGCGGATGATTAAGAAGATAAACGCAGATTAGTGATAGGAGTTATTTTTTATCTGCGTTCATCTTGAAAATAAATCTGCGTTGATCTGTGGATTAAAGTATTTTGAGATAATCTCTATTCGAGCAGCTTGCCGTAGTCGAGACCGATGGCCACGGTATTGAACCCGCCGTCCACGTAAGTGATCTCGCCGGTCACGCCGGAGGCGAGATCCGAGCACAGAAACGCCGCCACGTTCCCCACCTCATCGATGGTCACGCCGCGTCCGAGCGGCGCCATCTTGTCGTTGTAGTCCAGCAGTTTCTTGAAGTCGCTGATGCCGGCGGCCGCCAGCGTCCGGATCGGACCGGCGGAAATGGCATTGACGCGGATGCCCTCCGGGCCGAGCGCCTGCGCGAGATAACGTACATTGGCTTCCAGGCTCGCCTTGGCCAGCCCCATGACATTGTAGTTCGGCACCGAGCGCTCGGCGCCGATATAAGTCAGCGTCAGCAACGCGCCCTGACGGCCCTGCATCATGGCCCGGCCGGCCTTGGCCAGGGCGGTCAGGCTGTAGGAACTGATTTCGTGCGCGATGCGGAATCCCTCGCGCGTGGTGACGTCCGCGAAGTTTCCGGCCAGTTGCTCGCGCAACGCGAAAGCGACGGAGTGGACGATGATATCGAGCCCGTCCCAATAGTCGTCGAGATGCGAGAACACCGCCTCGATCTGCTCGTCGCTGGAAACATCGCAGGGGATCAGGATGTCGGACCTGGTCTGGGCCGCCAGTTTCTGGACGCGTTCCTTCAGCTTGTCGTTCTGGTAGGTGTAGGCGAGTTCGGCGCCTTCCCGGTGCATGGCTTTGGCGATGCCCCAGGCGATGGACCGGTCTCCGGCCACACCCACGATCAACGCCCGCTTGCCTGCCAGAAATCCCATTAATGTAGCCCTGCTCGCGGCGCTCGCTCGTCTTGCCCCATGACTGGTAGCCCTGCTCGCGGCGCTCGCTCGTCCTGCCGTATGACTGGTAGCCCTGCTTCGCTCGTCTTGCCGTTCATCACGTTCTCCAGCGGCTTATTGGTTCGAAATCAGGTCGCGCCTTCTTGTAGAGTGCGCCCCGAAACTATTTGCCGCTACAGTAGCGAAAATTCACCTTCGCGGGAAGAGGGACGGGGCGCAGGAATTTGATATATTGGCGAAGCGGTTGGCTCTCTTTTCCAGCACAATGGACATGATTGGAGGACGTAAACAGGAAGCATGAAACGCCCCGGCGCGACGCGCTCTGCCTTGTTGGCGCTTTCCTTGGTTTTCACCGCCAGTGCGGCCGCCTCCTGGAACAATCCCTATCCGGCGGCGGAGGCAAAAAGTAACATCCTCTATTCTGCCTTCCGCGAGCGCCCCAAGACCTTCGATCCCGCGCGCGCCTACAGCTCCAACGAGTATCTTTTCATCGCGCAGATCTACGAGCCGCCGTTTCAATATCACTATCTCAAGCGACCGTACATGCTGGTTCCTCTCACGGCGACCGCCGTGCCGACGCCGAGTTATTTCGACAAGCGCGGACGGCGGCTGCCGCAGAACACCCCCGCAGGAAGCATCGCTGACAGCGTGTACGAAATCCGCATCCGCCCCGGTATTTACTATCAGCCGCACCCGGCCTTCGCGCGCGCTGCCGACGGCCGGTATCTGTACCATGCCCTGAGCCCGTACGACCTCGCCGGAAGGTATGCCATCGGCGATTTCCCCCAAACCGCCACGCGCGAACTGGTCGCGGCCGACTACGTGTACCAGATCAAGCGCCTCGCGCACCCCAAGCTGCATTCGCCGATCCTGAGCGTCATGAACGAGTACATCGTGGGAATTCGCGATTACGCCGATGTGCTGAAAAAGGAGTACGAAAAAATCGCCGGCGGACGCGATACCGGTATTTATCTCGATCTCACCAAATTCCCGCTCGCCGGCGTCGAGGAAGTAGACCGCTATACCTATCGTGTGAAGATTCACGGCAAGTATCCGCAATTGCTCTACTGGATGGCCATGCCGTTTTTCGCCCCGATGCCGCCCGAGGCGGACCGGTTTTTCTCGCAGCCGGGCATGGCGGAGAAGAATCTCACGCTCGACTGGTACCCCGTCGGCAGCGGCGCCTACATGCTCACGCTCAACAATCCCAACCGCCAGATGGTGCTCGAACGCAACCCTAACTATCACGAGGAGCTTTATCCTGCCGAGGGCGAGCCGGAAGATGGCCCGGCCGGGTTGCTGGACGACGCCGGCAAGCACTTGCCCTTCATCGACAAGGTCGTATTCAGCCTCGACAAGGAAAGCATCCCGCGCTGGAACAAGTTTCTGCAAGGCTATTACGACCGGTCCGTGGTGTTGACGGAAGGCTTCGATCAGGCGATCCGCTTCACCGGCGAAGGCGATACCGAAGTCAGCGACGCGATGAAGCAGAAGGGCATACGACTCTTGACCGATGTCGCCGCCTCGACCTATTACCTCGGCTTCAACATGCTCGACCCGCTTGTCGGCGGTTATACCGAGCGCGCGCGCAAACTGCGCCAGGCCATTTCCGTCGCCATCGATTTCGAGGAACAGATTTCCATATTCGAAAACGGGCGCGGGATCGCGGCGCAGGGCCCGCTGGCGCCGGGTATCTTCGGTTACCGCGAGGGACGGGCCGGGATCAATCCGTACGTGTACGACTGGGTGGACGGCCGGCCGCGGCGCAAACCGATCGAATACGCCCGTCAGTTACTGGTCGAGGCGGGTTATCCCGGCGGCGTGGACCCCGCGTCGGGGAAGCCGCTGTCGATCAATTATGAAACCCCGGCCATCGGACCGGAAAGAAAGGCCCAGCTCGACTGGATGCTGAAGCAGTTCAACAAGCTGGGTGTCCAGCTGGTGGTGCGCGCCACCGACTACAACCGCTTTCAGGAGAAGATGCGCAAGGGCGATGCGCAGATCTTCGACTGGGGCTGGAACGCGGATTACCCCGACCCGGAAAATTTCCTGTTCCTGCTGTACGGACCGAACAAGAAGGTGGGACACGACGGCGAAAATGCCTCGAATTACGACAACCCGGAGTTCAACCGCCTGTTCGAGCGCATGAAGAACATGGAGAACACGCCCGAACGGGCGAGGATCATCGATCAAATGCTGGACATGGCGCGGCGCGATGTCCCCTGGATCTGGGGCATGCATCCGAAAAACTTCCTGCTCGAACATGCGTGGATGTACAACGCCAAGCTGAATCAGATGGCGAACAACACGCTCAAATACAGCCGGCTCGATCCCGTCCAGCGGGCGGAGCGGCGCACCGCCTGGAACCGCCCGGTGGCCTGGCCCATCGTGGCGGTACTGGGGACGCTGCTGGTGGGCGCGGTTCCGGCCGTGGTGGCCTACCGCAAGCGCGAACGTGGAGCGGCACGGTGATCGGTTACATCATTCGCCGCGTACTCTATGCCATCCCGATTTTGATCGGGGTGAATCTGCTCACCTTCGCGCTGTTTTTCTTCGTCAACAGCCCGGACGACATGGCGCGCCTTCATCTGGGCGTGAAGCGCGTCACGCCCGAAGCCATCGTCAAGTGGAAGGAAGACCGCGGTTACAACAAACCGTTGCTCTATAACGCCGCTAACGCCGGCGCCGATAAACTTACCGACACCATCTTCTTTCGCCATTCCGTGAAATTGTTCGCCTTCGATTTCGGCCGTTCCGATCAGGGCCGGGACATCGGCTATGACATCTACCAGCGCATGTGGCCGAGCCTGGCCATCGCCCTGCCGGTTTTTCTGGTCGGGATTCTGGTGCACATCACCTTTTCCATGTTGCTGGCGTTTTTCCGCGGAACGTATCTCGACACCGCCGGCGTGGTGCTGTGCGTGATCATGATGTCCATCTCGGCACTGTTTTATGTCATCCTCGGACAGTATCTGGTCAGCATGCTGCTGCGGCTGGTGCCGATCTCGGGCTATGACGTGGGCATGGAGGCCGTCAAATTTCTGATCCTTCCCGTCATTGTCGGCGTGGTGGGCGGCGTTGGCGCAAGCACGCGGCTGTATCGCACGTTTTTCCTGGAGGAGATTGGCAAGGATTACGTGCGCACCGCGCGCGCCAAGGGCCTGTCCGAGTTGCGCGTGTTGTTTCGCCACGTGCTCAAGAACGCCATGATCCCGATCCTCACCGGCGTGGTGGTTGTCATCCCGCTGCTTTTCACCGGCAGCCTCATCCTGGAATCGTTCTTCGCTGTTCCCGGTCTCGGCAGCTACACCATTGACGCCATCCACTCGCAGGATTTCGCCATCGTGCGCGCCATGGTTTTCCTCGGTTCGGTGCTGTACATCGCCGGCCTGATTTTGACGGACATTACTTACACGCTGGTGGACCCGCGCGTGCGGCTGGAATAAAAAATGGACAGGATTAACAGGATTTACAGGATTGAGAGCATAACATCATGCCTTTTCAGTTAGTTTTTCTCTTGACTGATGTATTGATCTACGTGCTGCTCGCGGCGCTGATCGCCTTCGGCCTTTATACCGCGCATCACGAACATCTGCGCGTGCCCTGGCGTCAGGTGGCGCGCCGGCCGATGGCGATGGCCTCCCTGGTTATCCTGCTGGTCTATGTGGCCGTGGGGCTGATGGATTCGGTGCACTACCGGCCATTGCTGGAGGGACAGAATCGGGGTGAGGCGGTCTATTCCAACGAGGTGCTGAGTCTGCTGGACAAGGCCACGAAGCCATTGCGGGCGCGCGCCGAGAAAACCTATTCCGCGCCGTTCGCGATGCAGGCGTACTCCATGGAAACCGCGGAATACCCGGACGGCCGACATGTACGTGAATATCCGCGCCTGCTCCATGGCGGTGCGCATGTGCAGGAGGCTGGTGAACGCGTCGGAGACATCATGTTGCGCGTCGGCGCCGCCACGCTGGCCGGGTTTGGGATCTGGCTGCTGATCGTCGCGAGCTTCCTGCTGTTCTGGCGCAGGCACGCAGAGTCATGGATGCTGACGATACGTCGGCTGGTGCGCGGAGAGGGCGATTTTCCCCGGCGCACTGTTCTGGTCACGGTGGGTGTTCTAATTGTTCTGACGGCGAACGCCGCTTACCTGTCACTCTACTATCACATCTTCGGCACCGATCAGGTCGGCCAGGATGTGTTTCATAAATCCCTGAAGAGTGTCCGCACCGGGCTGGTGATCGGCACGCTCACCACGCTGGTCATGCTGCCGTTCGCGGCGCTGTTCGGCATCATGGCCGGCTATTTCCGCGGCTGGGTGGACGACGTCATCCAGTATGTCTATACCACCCTGAGCTCGATCCCCGGCGTGCTGCTGATCGCCGCCGCTATTCTGAGCCTGCAAGTATATGTGGCCAACCATGCCGAGTTGTTCGATAGCGCCACGGCGCGTGCGGACATACGTCTGCTGATCCTGTGTCTGATTCTCGGCGTCACCAGCTGGACCAGCCTGTGCCGGCTGCTGCGCGGCGAGACGCTCAAGCTGCGCGAGGTGGACTACATCCAGGCCGCGCGCGCCCTGGGCGCGAGCCACGTGGCGGTTATGGCGCGGCATATCCTGCCCAACGTCATGCATATCATCCTTATCACGGTAGTGCTGGATTTCAGCGGGCTGGTGCTGGCCGAGGCGGTGCTCTCTTACGTGGGCGTGGGCGTGGACCCGACCATGGACAGCTGGGGCAATATGATTGTCAGCGCGCGCCTTGAAATGGCGCGCGAGCCGCTGGTGTGGTGGAGCCTGGCCTCCGCCTTCGTGTTCATGTTCGGCCTGGTGCTGGCTGCCAATCTGTTCTCCGACGCCGTGCGGGATGCGTTTGACCCGAGGTTACGTAAATGACACCGATCATCAATTTGAGTTGGATGGTCGAGCCGCCTTCGGCGGCGCATTACTTGCGGTTCCCCGCACCGCGGGCGGGTTTCTTTCTCTTGTCCGGCCAAGAGAAAGAAACCAAAGAGAAGGCCGCCCGGTCGCTTCGCCGCGTAAACCTCACGCGGTCCCCTGCGCGCCTCGCTTCAGCCGGGCGCTCGCCTAACTCGCCGGGCGCCCACAACGCGCCTCGGGCTCGATCAAAAGTCTCGCGACAACTCCCGGCCTTGCTCGGTGCTCGGCTCGCGACGACGGGGGTGCGAGCAACCCACCTCAGACCTTTATGCGGGAGCTGCTATGAAGGCTGAAGAAAAATTGCTCAAGGTCGAGGGCCTCAAAACCTGGTTCGACACGCCCGAGGGCACGGTGCGCGCGGTGGACGGTATTGACTTCGATATCGCCCCCGGCGAGACGCTGGCCTTGCTCGGCGAATCCGGCTGTGGCAAGTCCATTTCCGCGTTGTCGCTGCTGCAGCTGGTGCCGGAGCCGGCGGGGCGCATTGTCGCCGGGCACGCGCGCCTGCGTGGACAGGACGTGCTGGCGCTCCCCGAGCGCGACATGCGCGCCATCCGCGGCAAACGCATGGCCATGATCTTCCAGGAGCCGCAGACCTCGCTCAACCCGGTGCTGACGGTCGGCGAGCAGATCAGCGAGGCGATTCCGGAAGTGGGCAAATTCACACGCGCGCAAAGACGCGCCAGGGTCGCCGAACTGCTGCATGCCGTCGGCATTGCCGATGCCGCGCGGCGTTACGATGAGTACCCATTTCAACTTTCCGGCGGCATGAAACAGCGCGTCATGATTGCGATGGCGCTCGCCACCCAACCAGACCTGTTGATCGCCGACGAGCCGACCACGGCGCTCGACGTCACGATCCAGGCCCAGATTCTGGCGTTGCTCAAGGAACTTCAGAAAAAGACCGGCATGGCCATGCTGCTCATCACCCATGATCTCGGGGTGGTGGCCGAGATGGCGGACCGGGTGGCGGTGATGTATGCGGGACAGATCGTCGAGCTGGCGCCGCGCAAGAAGTTTTTCTCCGCGCCGCAGCATCCGTATTCACGCAAGCTGTTCCGCTCCGTCCCGGGGCGGATGCAGCGCGGCGCCGCGCTCGAGGTGATCAGCGGCAGCGTGCCGTCGCTGAAGCAGAAATTCCGCGGCTGCCGCTTTGCCGAGCGCTGCGACCGGGTCTGGGACCTGTGCCACCAGAAGCTGCCGGCCTGGATTGAACAGGATGAGCGGGGCGTGCGCTGTCATCTGTATGATGAGTCGGTTTCAGTGCCGGCTACGCCACCACCGTCGCGCCGGAAAGCCCGGAAAACCCCGCCCACACAGGCGGGCAAAGCCGGTGAGGCGTTGTTGCAGGTGCGCGATCTCAAGGTGCATTTCCCGATCCATAAAGGCGTGTTCCAGCGTGTGGTGGGCCAGGTGAAGGCGGTGGACGGGGTGTCGCTCGACATCGCGCGCGGGCGCACGCTCGCGCTGGTGGGGGAATCCGGCTGCGGCAAGACCACCGTCGGCAAGGGCATACTCCAGCTGGTGCCGCCCACGGGAGGCCAGGTCTTGTACAACAACCGTGAGCTGACGCAACTGAGAGGCGAGGAATTGCGCGCGTTGCGGCGTCACTTCCAGATCATCTTCCAGGACCCTTACGCCTCGCTCAATCCACGCATGCTCGTGGGTGAGATACTGGAGGAGGGCATGCGCGCCCAGAGGATAGGCGCCGGTCGTACGGAGCGTCAGGCCAGGGCGGCGGAGCTGCTGCAACAGGTGGGCCTGCCGCCGGATGCGCGCCAGCGCTATCCGCATGAATTCTCCGGCGGCCAGCGCCAACGCATCAGCCTCGCCCGGGCGCTGGCGGTCGAGCCGGAATTGATTGTCTGTGACGAGCCCACCAGTGCGCTCGATGTGTCGGTACAGGCGCAGGTGCTGAACCTGCTCAAGCGCCTGCAGGACGAGTTGGGGCTGAGTTACCTGTTTATCACGCACAACCTGTCCGTGGTGGAGTATCTGGCGCACGAGGTGGCGGTCATGTATCTCGGCCGCATCGTCGAGCGCGGGCCGGTGGACGAGGTGCTGGCAGGCCCCAAACATCCCTACACCGAGGCGCTGCTGTCGGCGGTGCCGGTGATCGATCCGCGCGAAAAGCGCACCATCATCCGGCTGCAAGGCGACATGCCGTCACCCAGCAACCCGCCCACGGGCTGCCATTTCCATCCGCGTTGTCCGCACGCGATGGACATCTGCCGCCGGGAATATCCCGCGACCACGCTGCTAAGCGACACGCATCAGACGCGGTGCCACCTGTTCAGTACGGAGAAGAAAGGGAACGACTGAGAATGGACAGGTTTTACAGGATTAACAAGGGAATCCCTGATTAATGAACTACTCAACGCAGAGGCGCAGAGACGCAGAGAAAATTGGGGGATATTCAACGAGAAAAATCTTTGCGTCCCTCTGCGCCCTCCGCGTCTCTGCGTTGAAAACTAATAAATCAGATTTTCCCAAGATTTTTTCTTGTTGTTAACAATTCTAAGTCTTGGCTGAGGCGTCGATCGAAGCCGTGGGCGCGCCGTTGGGCCAGATTTTCAGTTTCTGTCCCAGACGCAGGATGCCGTCCGCGCTGATGAAATTCCATTTGGCCAACTGATGCACCAGCACGTTGTAGCGCCGCGCGATGCTCGACAGGGTATCGCCGCGGCGCACGCGGTGAATGACGGTCTCGCCGCGCTTGGCTGTGTGTGCCTCGGCCGAGCGATAGCTGGTGCGCACCGCCGCCACCGTGATCGGGCGGGAAGAAACCGGAATGAGCAGATCCTGTCCGACACGCAGCAGGTTGCTGCGCAGGTTGTTGGCGGTGCGCAGCGTCTCGACGTCGAGTCCGTAACGCCGGCCGATCTCATGCAAGGTCTCGCCGCGCTTGACGGCATGATGCTGCCACAGGATTCTTTCGGCTTCCGGCAGATTGCTCAGCCCCTCGATCAGCGCCTCTTTCTTGTCGGCCGGTACCAGCAGGTGATGCGGACCATTCGGGTCAGTCGCCCAGCGCCGGTAACCGGGGTTGATATCTTGCAGGTCGTCCACCGACAGGTCCACGAGCTTGGCCACCACGCCGAGGTCCACCTGTGAGCCGGTCTCGACGCGCGCGAAATAGGGTTCGTTGGGGATATCGGCGAGCGTCACGCCATATTTGGCCGGGTCGGCGACAATGCTGGCCATGGCCATGAGCTTGGGCACGTAATGCTGGGTTTCGCGCCTTAGCTTGAGATACTGGTAATCCGTGGATTTTCCCTTGCGCTCGTTGTATTTCATCATGCGCCCGACCTTGCCTTCGCCCGCGTTATACGCGGCCAGGGCGAGATGCCAGTCGCCGTCAAAATCGTTGTAGAGCTTCTCGAGATAATCCAGCGCTGCCTGCGTGGAGGCCTGCACGTCGCGCCGGCCGTCGTACCACCAGTTGGCCTTCAGGCCGTACAAGCGGCCGGTGGACGGAATGAATTGCCACAGACCCGAGGCGCGGGCGCGTGAGTAGGCGTTCGCCTTGTAGGCGCTCTCGATGGCGGGCAGCAGCGCGATTTCCATCGGCATGCCGCGTTTTTCAACTTCCTCGACGATGTAATAGAGATAGAGCTTGGCGCGCTCCATCATGCGCTGCATGTATTCGGGATTGTTGGCGAACCAGCGCGCCTCGCGCTCCACCAGCGGGCTGTCGAGCGGTTCGATGGAAAATCCGGCGCGGATTCTGATCCAGATGTCGGAATGGTTTGTGGCCGTCGTTTCGTTGGCTGACTCAGCGGGCTTGTTGCTCTCCGCTTTGGGCGTTACCGCCGCGACCGGCGCGGGGGAGCCTTTGGAAACGGATTGAAAAGCCGATGCCGGCGCCGAATCCTCGGCGGTCTGAGCGGTCTCTTGGGAGGTTGTCGCACACCCGGCGGCGGCCAGGAGGAGCACAACGGACAGGACCTGATTCTTGATTCTTTTCCAATCCATGCGGGGCAATAGTATTTGTTGGAGAAATGA
>MFTB01000080.1 GCA_001785195.1 Candidatus Muproteobacteria bacterium RIFCSPHIGHO2_12_FULL_60_33 | reverse complement strand
TGAATCTCAGGATTCAGTACTGGACCAGCCGCGGATTCGCCGTGCTCGACGTGAACTACCGCGGTTCGACCGGTTACGGCCGCGCCTATCGATGCAAGCTCAACGGGCAATGGGGCATGGCCGATGTGGAGGATTGCATCACCGGAGCGCGTTATCTGGTGGATCGAGGTTTGGTGGATAAAGAGCGGCTCGCCATCCGCGGCAGCAGCGCCGGAGGTTATACCACTCTGTGCGCGCTGACGTTCCACACCATGTTTCGTGCCGGCGCGGTTTACTATGGTGTGAGCGACCTCGAGGCCTTGGCCCGGGACACGCACAAATTCGAGGCGCATTACCTGGACCGGCTGATCGGGCCCTATACGACATGCCGTGATCTGTACCGCGAGCGTTCACCCATACACCACGCGGACAAATTGTCATGTCCGGTGATCTTCTTTCAGGGGCTGGAAGATAAAGTGGTGCCACCGGAGCAGACGGAGAAAATGGTGAATGCCCTGCGTGTGCGCAACATCCCCGTGGCGTATGTCCCGTTTGAAGGCGAGCAGCACGGATTCCGCCGCGCGGAAAATATCCGGCGTGCGCTGGAGGCGGAGTTCTATTTTTATTCCCGTCTGTTTGGTTTTACGCCGGCTGACCCGGTTGCGCCGGTGGCCATCGAAAATTTCTAGAACTATCTTAAAATGCTTAACCGCAGATGAACGCAGATGATAAAGAAGATAAACGCAGATTAGTTAAAAAGTTATTGTTTTATCCGCGTTCATCCTAAGGAAGGTCTGATTAATTATGACTATTTGACGCCAGGCGCAGGAGCGGTACAGGGATGTACCGGTTGCGGAGCCGAGGATGCAAAGGCGCAAAGAAAAAGCTCGGAAGAATAACTGAAAAAATCTTTGCGTCTTTGCGTCTCTGCGTTGAAAACTAATAAATCAGAGTTTCCCTAATGAATAAATCTGCGTTTGCATCCTTAGCTCCGTATTGCGTCCTTAGCTCCGTAACCGGCACATCCATGTGCCACTTCTCGGCGCATCCCTGCGCCACTTCTATCTGCGGTTGCCTTGTCCTTTTTTGCTTTTCAGACGGGCGCTAATCCACGCGATTGGTGATTAGCTGGTTTTCCGGGAATTTATTGTCACGCAGATATTTTTTCACCGAGGTTAAAAAGGTTTCGGGACCGGCGGCATAGATATCGAAACCGCCGAGGTCGGGATGATCCTGCGTGAGCTGCTTGAGGGTCGCGGCCGAATTGACCGCCTCCGCCGTCAGCGGCGTGTACTGGAAATTATCCAGCGCGTCCGTCCAGGAACGGCACAGGTTGTTGAGGTAATGACCGCCATCGCCACTGAGCCAATACAGGTGCAGGCTCTCGGCCACGTCCCGCGCCATGGCGTGTTCAATGAGGCTTTTGATCGGCGCGAATCCCGTGCCATGGGCGAGAAATATCAGGGAGCGCGGTGAATCCTCGTTCAGCGTGAATTCGCCCTTCGGTCCGGCGAGCGCGACAATATCCCCGTTTTTCAGTTTCTTGAAGAGATAATCGGTGAGGCGGTTACCGGGGAGACGCTGCACGTGAAACTGGAGATTGCGGTCGTCGCACGGGCAACTGGCCACCGGGTAATCCGCCTCCGCGCCGTTGCCGGTCTCGAGCGTTACCGACTGGCCGGCGAGGAATTGCAGCCGCTTCGTGCGCGGTGTCTGCAGGTGCAACAAGGCCATGTCATCGCCCAGCAACTCGATTTTCTTGACGCGCGCGGCGATTTCCTGCTCCGGGATATCCTGCGTGCCGCCGATCTCGGCGGCCTCGATTTCCAGATCGGTCACCGCCGTGTGGGCGCAGAGCAGCACATAGCCCTGATTTTTTTCGGCCTCGCTGAAGGCGTAATCGTAATGGCGCATCGGAAGGGTTTTCCCGGAAATCACCCTGGCCTTGCACTGGCCGCAATTGCCATTGCTGCACCCGTAACGCAGCGAAATGCCGGCGCGCAGCGCGGCATCGAGGATCGTGTCCGAACCTTCCACGAAAAACTCGCGTTGGCCCGGAACAAGGCGGACATGGGCAGTCATGAGCCTGAGAAAACTCTCCTTGACGACGTAGGACTGAAGATAGTCGCTCGGTGTCTGCTTCTCCAGTTCATACCGCAGCCACTGCTTGAGCGGCCCCATGATGTTGCGGATATCCTGACCGCCGGACCTTTCATGCTCGCTGAATTTGTCATACAGCCAGTCGGTGATGGTTTTGAAGCGCTCCACCTGCGCCCGGGTCCTGGCCAGCTCCTTTCCCAATCCGGACAACCGTTCCGCCAGCACCTCGGGTTCAGGCAACAGGCGTTCGCGTACGCGGTGGATAAAGGCATCGTCCTTGAGGTGCGCGAAATGCTCCAGCGCGGCATTGTCCTCCAGCTGCGTGTCCGGGTAGGCGCGCAGCAGGTCCTCGGGCTTGACCATGCCCTCGAAGGTTTCCAGCTCGCCTTTCTTGATTTTTTTCTGGAGGGCGCCGCGTGAGACACCCATGAGGCGCGCGGCGCGGGTCAGGGTCAGCAGTTGCGCGCCATTATTTGACTGGTCTGGCATGGGTCGATTCCACCAACGCGTCTGAGCCGTGTCGGTTCAAATAAACTACCCGACTATTGTCAGCGTGACAACCTCATTACAGAGAGGCATAAGGCGCGGGATACCGCGGAGATTATTGGGATCATGAAAAAAATGTCATGGCGTATGCCATGCGCCGGGGATGTAAATGTAGCCCTGCTCGCGGCGCTCGCTCGTCCTGACATACGACGGGTAGCCCTGCTCGCGGCGCTCGCTCGTCTTGCCGTATTAGAAATAATACCGACTTGCGGGGGCAAGCCATTGTCTGGCATTGCCCCGCTTCGACGTCAGAGGAAGAAAGACGAGTTGAGACTACCCGGCCAAGTACGCAGATTGGGGAATCTAGTAACTGCGTCGCCCGCCACCACCACCGCCGCGATTGCCCCAGCCACCACCACCGCCACCACCACCACGATTCCCAAAGCCGCCACGACCGCCACCGCCGCCACCGCCGGGACGTTCCGTCTTGGGCCGGGCTTCGTTCACATTCAGCGCGCGACCTTTCAGGTCTTTCTGGTTCATGCCGTTGATCGCCGCCGTCGCTTCGGCCTTGGCGGCCATTTCCACGAAGCCGAAGCCGCGCGGTTCGCCGCTGAACTTGTCCTTGAGAATGGTGACCTTGCTGACCTGCCCGAAAGCGCTGAACGCCTCCCGCAAATCTTCTTCAGTGACGTCGCGCGACAGATTTCCTACGAAGATATTCATATCAAACTCCTGGATTGAAAGGGTAAGGCGTCGTGGACCGTGCTTCGCTTTCGGAAACGATGGTTGTGAAAGTGCGCGGCCGGATAGGCGAATGATCGGGCGTGAACCAGCTCCTTGGTTTCAGCGTAAGGAAATGTGGGTTTCAGTGACCCAGCTTCGGCATCCGCGACAGATAATACGCCTGTGCTTTGCCGGCGTCCAAGTGCCCGCAGAACGCCGCCCGATCTTTGGCCTGCCGGGGGCAGGCGTGCGGCGCCGGCTAGCCGTACGCCTTGGCACCGCGACCGGTGCCACCCGAACCATGGCGCTGGCCTTGGCCGTGCCGGGGAGGGTTCCCGCCGTTTTTCCCTTTGAAATGGCGCGGCGCAGCGTCCGGGCGACGTGGTTGGTGGCTGGACGGGCCGCCTCGACGGTGACCCGAGGGGGCCTGTTGGCGCGGGCGGATGGTCGGTTCCAGCCCGGGAATGACATGGGCCGGGATCGTCTGGCGGGTGTAACGCTCGATATCGCGCAGTTGCTGGAAATTATCCGGCGCGGCGAACGAAATGGCGATGCCTTTGGCGCCCGCACGGCCGGTGCGGCCGATGCGATGCACATAATCTTCGGCGCTTTTCGGGAGATCGAAGTTGATGACATGCGTAATGCCGGAGACGTCGATGCCGCGTGCGGCCACGTCGGTCGCCACCAGCAAGCGCACCGTGCCTGAACGCAAATTGGCGATCGCGCGGTTGCGCTGGTTCTGGTTCATGTCGCCGTGCAGTGCCGCGGTCGGGTGTCCCTTGGCGTACAGGGTCTTGGCCAGACGATCCGCTCCGCGCTTGGTGGCGGTGAAGACGATGGCCTTGTCCATGTTGATATCGTCCAGCAGATGCGTCAGCAAGCGATGCTTGTGCGCGCCATCGTCCACGTGATGCAGGCGCTGCTCGATTTGTTCATTCCGTTCCTGCACGGTGTCGATCTGGATGAGTTTTGGATTTTTCAGCAGGCGCTTCGCCAGTTTGGCGATGGTGCCTTCGAGCGTCGCGGAAAACAGCAGCGTCTGGCGCGTGGCCGGCGTGGCGGCCGCGATCTTTTCCACCGCGTGAATGAAACCCATGTCGAGCATGCGGTCGGCCTCGTCCAGCACCAGCACTTCCAGGCGCGAGTAGTCGATGCGACCGCGTTCCATGTGGTCGAGCAGCCGGCCCGGTGTCGCCACCAGAATATCCAGAGGTTGGGATAACAGCCGCATCTGCGGCGGATAGGGCATGCCGCCGACGACGCTGCCGATGCGAAAGCGCATGTGCTTGCCGTATTTGATGGCGGCCGCTGTCACCTGATTGGCGAGCTCGCGCGTCGGTGTGAGCACCAGCACGCGCGGGCCGCGCGAATGTTTTACCGCGGGCGTGCTCAGGCGATGCAGGGATGGCAGCACGAATGCCGCCGTCTTGCCGGTGCCGGTCTGGGCCGAGGCCATGAGGTCATGGCCTTCGAGCGCCTGCGGGATCGCCTGCGCCTGGATCGGCGTGGGAACGGTATAGCCGCTCTCGCGGATGGCCTGGAGGATGGACGGATGTAACGTCAGTTTTTCAAAAGTCACGATGTTTCCTTGAATGCAGTAAATGTCGCCCTACGTCGTTCGTTTGGACGTAAGAGTAGTCGCCCTACTTCGTTCGTCTGGGCATAAGAATGATTGGCGCGTAAGGGTGGACCGCCGTTTACCGGATTCCGGTAACGGCGATAGCACAGCTGGCGCGAACACATCGTCGCCAACCATCGTATTGCTGAAATTCCAGGGAGACTGAAACCAGAAGGTGGGTCAGAGAGCGATGAACTTATCGGCTGGATCAGACTTTACTGTCTGGATCGTTCAGCCGGCCCGAACCATACAGGAATAGCTGGGGAAAAGCCAGTGCACGTTGCGGACATGCCGTCCGCGGCGGATCATTCCTTGACCAAAGGGACCCACAGCAAATGCAGACTGATCATCAACGCCAGGCCGATCAGGCTCAGGCCATAAACCATCAGGTCGGAGTCAAAAAACAGGGCGGCGATCATGACGGCCGCTCCCGGCAGGGTGGACTTCAGCCAGTCCGAAAAGGTGACCTTGACGGTTTTTTCGCAGGCCTGGCAGGGAACGGGAGCGCCGGGACCCAGGAAAATTTTGCGAATCAAGCTTATCGCGGGTTTTCCGCAGTGAGGACACTGATACATATTTCTCCGCCCTGTGCCGTGTTGCCGGCACTTTAAAAATTAATTTATTGGAATCGCTCTTCGATCAATATTACGCCAATGAGCTTGATCAGTCGGCTGGAATACAATATCCACCGTACCGGCAAAAGGCAAATTCGCCCGGCGGGAACCGGCATTGAGAATGCGTCGTATCCAGATGTGGCCAACCCATATCGCTGAAGCACGCGCGATTCAGGAATCGCTGCGTGGGAAGATTGTTGCCAGGGACCGATTCGCCAAGATAAGGACGGTTGCCGGGATTGACGTGGGCTTCGAGAAACGCGGAACCATCACGCGCGCGGCCGTGGTGGTGCTGGATTTCCCCGGCCTGACGTTGCGTGAGCAGGCCATCGCCCGCCTGCCAACGCGCTTCCCCTATGTGCCGGGTTTCCTGTCCTTCCGTGAGGCACCGGCGGTATTGGCCGCCATGAAAAAACTCCATACCAGACCTGATCTGATCCTGTGTGATGGACAGGGCCTGGCCCACCCGCGGCGGTTCGGGCTGGCCTGTCATCTCGGTTTGCTTCTGGATATCTCCAGTATCGGCGTGGCCAAGTCGCGGTTAACGGGAACGCATGGTGACGTTCCGGAGCAAAAGGGTGGATGGGTGGCGCTGGAGGACAAGGGCGAAGTAGTGGGTGCGGTGCTGCGCACGCGCACGGGCGTGAAGCCGGTCTATGTGTCCATCGGGCATCGGATCAGTCTCGCCACCGCCATTGATTATGTCCTGCGCTGTACGACGTGTTACCGCCTGCCGGAGACCACGCGCCACGCGCATCGACTGGCTTCGGTCGATTGATCGTCATGCCGCTGTTTTTTTGATCGGGGTCAATGGCCCGTGACGTTGTTCACGTACCATAACGCCAATACCGCGGCTGATGGCGCCGGGGAATGTTCCTTCAAGGTTATGCATCGGGTATTCATGCGATGAAAAGATATCTTCATTATGCGGTTCTGGTACCGGCCGTCACGGTATTCTGCGATGTAATGCCGCGGGCGCAGGCGGCCACCGCCGGGGAGACCAGCGTCGGCCTGGGGGCGGAATACACCTCGGGTGATTACGGGACTTCCAGCAAAACCAAGATGTGGTATTTCCCGGTTACGCTCAGGTATGAAACGGACCGCTACATGATGGCGTTGACGGTGCCCTACGTTGTTGTCGAGGGTACCGGCAATGTCGTGGCGACCGGCAGCGCGCATGGTTTGCCGCGCACGACGACACCGGTGAGCCGGACGGAATCCGGGCTGGGTGACATCGAGCTGGCGGCATCGCGTGTGATCGCGCGGACCGAAACCGGTTGGCGCGTGGGCCTGGGCGGGCTCATCAAGCTCGGCACCGCCGATGAACAGGATAATCTGAGCACGGGCGAGGACGATGTGGCGGTTCCGCTGGAGGCGCAAAGGACCTACGGCAATAACACGCTCTTTGGTACCGCCGGATACAAGATCCTCGGCGATCCGCCGGGAATCGATTACGACGATGTTTTTTATGGATCCGTGGGGATTTCCCACCGGCTTGATGAAACCCGCGCTGTGGGCGTCGAGCTGTATGGGCAGCAAGCGCCGCTGCCGGGAGCGGATGGAAAGTCGGAATTGACGTTGTTTCTGAGCGGCAAGCCGGGGGTGAAAACCCGGCTCACGGGTTACCTGATGGCGGGCTTCGCCGATGGCAGCCCCGATGGGGGGTGGGCGTCACCCTCAAGCTGAGCCGCTAACCGCGCAGGATTATTTCCGGCTTTCCTTTTCGCGTTTCTGTTCGAACGCAATCAGCCGGGCGAGGTCGGCAATCTGTTCCGAGAACAGCTCGAGCAGATCATCCACCGAAAGGATCCCGGCCAGCTCGTTATCGTCATCGATGACGGGCAGCCGCCGGATGCCCTTGGCGCGCATCACCTTGATTGTCTCGAGAAGGTCATCGCCCTCACGCGCCGTGACGAGGTTATCGCTCATGATGTCGCCGACGTTGACATCGTTCATGTCCACGCCTTCGGCGATGACCTCGAGCACGATGTCGCGATCGGTGACAATGCCGACGGGAACGCGTTTCCCGTTTCTTTCTTTCACCACCACCAGATCGCCCACGTGATGTTCACGCATCAGGCGTGCGGCTTCCGGAATGGATGTGTCCTGGTGAACGAAGACGACCTCGCGATTGCAGATCTTGCCGACGAGCATGGTTGCCTCCTTGGTTTAAAATTATTCTAGAACGATGATGCGACGTCTTCTTGATCTGGGTCAATGTATCGGAGGCGTATTTCTGCCAGAGTTCACGCGTTATTGCCTCAGTAGGGCAATCCGCCGCTCATGTCTCCGCACGGCCATCACTTCTCCCTGGTGGCCTGATTTTGGGCGGCGGAATTTTTTTTGCCCGCGAATTTCCACGCCATACCACGGAATATCCCGCTTTAACCGACCGGTGTTTCAGGTTTGCCGCGCACAAGGTAGAGTTAGACTCATTCTCACACGAAGGGAGACGCCGTGTTCGACCTGTTGGTGGATTCGCTGATTATCCTGCTCGTGGTTGTTGATCCGGTAGCCGTCGCGCCTCTTTTTGCGGCGCTTACGCACGGTGAATCGGCGGCCACCAAACGCCGTATCGCCATCCGCGGTACGTCTATCGCGGGGGGAATCCTTGTGGTATTCGCGCTGGCCGGTGGCATGCTGCTGGATGCGCTCGGCATAGGGATGCCGGCGTTTCAGATCGCGGGCGGGGCGCTGCTCTTTCTGCTGGCGGTTGACATGGTGTTTGCCCGCCATTCGGGACTGCGCTCCACGACCGAGCGCGAACAGCGCGAGGCCGAGACGAAAAAGGACATCTCGGTGTTTCCCTTGGCGATTCCGCTCATCGCCGGGCCCGGGGCGCTGACCTCGGTGCTGCTCATGGTGGGCGACCAGGGCGACGATCCGTTGGTGATCGGAACGGTGCTGGCGGTGATCCTGGTGGTGCTGCTGGTCACGCTGGTTTCGCTGATTTTCTCGGCGCGCATCATGGCCTTCATGGGCGAGACCGGCGCCAATGTCGTCAGCCGCGTGCTCGGCGTGGTGCTCGCGGCATTGGCCGTCCAGTTCGTGCTGAACGGCTGGCAGGAGGGATTTATGCTGATCGAGGAAAACGCGTCACAGATGTTGACGATCTGATCCGGCAACATCAGGCGGCGGTGTTGACGGGGAGATACTGCACCGGGTTGATGCCGTAGGCACCCGGTTCGACCACGCGGTCGATCTCGCACGACCGTCCGTCGCGTGTCTTATAGTCCATGAGATCAACGGTCGTGGACCCCGGGACCGGGTGGAAATCGGGTTGCAGCACCAGCGTCACCCGCGGTTTCAGACGGCGCACGCGGTTCATGGTCACCACCACGCCGACCTCGCCGGTGTTCAGTTCCACCACGCTCCCGATCGGATAAATTCCCATGCACTGGATGAATTGCTCCACCAGGCCGGAATGGAAGTCGCGGTGGCGCCACTCGTACATCTTTTTCAGCGCGGCATGGGCTGACATGCCGGTGTGATAGGCGCGGTCGCTGGAAATCGCATCGTAGCAGTCCACGATGCCGCCGATCATGCCGAACAACCCGATCTCGTCGCCCTTCAGGCCGCCGATATAACCGGCGCCGCTGTAACGTTCGTGATGACAGCGCGCCACCTCGATGGCCGGGCGCGGGATGCCGGAGGATTTGTCGAGAATTTCCACGCCGCGCGGCACGTGGCTTTTCATCAGCGCGTATTCATAGTCGTTGAGCTTGCCGGGCTTGTTCAGTATCTCGTTCGGCACTTTCATCTTCCCGATGTCGTGCAACAGCGCGCCGATGCCGAGCAGGTTGAGTTCGTGCCGTTCCAGCCCGAGATGGCGGCCGAAGGACAGCGCCAGGATGCAGACGCGCATGCTGTGTTGCGCGGTGTATTCGTCCTTCTTTTTCAGTTGCGCGAAGCTGGTGAGCGCATCCGGATTGCGAATGACGCTTTCCACCATCCCGCCAACCACTTTTTTGGCGGCCAGGCTGTTGATGTTGTTTCCGAGGCGCACGTCCTCGAGCAGGGTATATACCAGTTCCCGGGTTTCGCGATGAATCTCGCGGACGGCCTCGATTTCCTGTTCCAGATTGGTCTGATCATGATAGACCGGCTTGAGCAGCGGATGACTGGCAACCTTGATGAGAAGGTCACGCTCGACTTTTTTATGCCGCAACACTTCCTCGGCGACGGCCTTCTCCGCCGGGGTGCGCGGGACCGGTTTCTGGTAAGTTTCGGGCGTGTCGATGTAGACGTGCCGGCAATAGCGCTGCAGCTCGCGGATCTCGTTCTGGCTGCTTATTTCGAAACCCTGGAACAGAAAAGGGGTTTCGCGCCAGGGGCGGTCCAGTTCGCGGACATACATCCCCAGCTTGAGTTGCTGTACCTCGAGTTTTCTTTTTGTCATGTTATTGACCCGGCACGATTGTGATCGAACGGAGGCAGTTTGCGACGGGCATTTCATGCCCCTGGAGGTTACACATGCGTGCCGGGTCAATAACGGAAGTCATAATGAATTTTCGTTTATTGAGGCGGCACGACAACGTCGATTCGGTGGACAAGGTGGAGTAACAGGCGATTGTCCCTGTTCATGTCGATTCATGCCGCCTCAATAAACTCCGCCGGCTCCCTGTTATTCCGTGATCCCGCGTGAAACCGCTGCAACAGCCGTGACAGCATTAAGTGTAGGTCAGGATATTCCTACTCCCAAGAAAAGCGGCCGGGGTTATCCGGCCCGCGCCGGGAGCGGACAGAAACGGGAGAAGCTGCCACAATGGGTTTCCCTAGACCCCATGGAGGAATCCGAGCATGAGCGAACATACTTATAAAGTGGTGGAACTGGTGGGCTCGTCCAGCCAGGGCACGGACAAGGCCATCCAGAACGCCATCGCCCGCGCCGCCAAGACCCTGCGGAACCTGGATTGGTTCGAGGTCGTCGAAACCCGCGGCCATCTCGAGAACGGCAAGATCGCCCACTGGCAGGTCAAGATCAAGGTCGGCTTCCGCATGGAGGATTAGAGATTCCCCTGATTTAATGAACTGCCCAACGCAGAGGCGCAGAGACGCAGAGAAAATACCGGGGTATTTCAACAAGAAAATACTCTGCGTTCTTCTGCGCCCTCCGCGTCTCTGCGTTGAAAACCAATAAATCGGATTTTTCTAAGGATGCTGCGCCTCTGTACCGCGGCCAACCTGCCGGAGGCTCATCTGCTCCTGCACCAACTGGTGCACGCCGGGATCGAGGCGCGCGTGTTCAACGAACACGCGCAGGGCGGTCTCGGCGAACTTCCCTTCACCCACACCTATCCTGAAATCTGGATCATGGAACCGGCGCAGGAAGCGCGGGCACGCGAGATTCTGGCGGAGTTCGAGCGCGCTCCCGTGTCATCGTTCCCAAAGCGGTGCGCGAGTTGCGGTGAAACGAATCCGCCGGCATTTGAGATCTGCTGGCACTGCGGCAAGCCGCTGGATCGTGAGTCGTGAACCGTAAGCCGTAAGCCGTAAGCCATCAATCGCGGAGGCCCTTGGCATTAAAGTGTCGCACTTTGAGATTGAACTCGCGTTCGTGTTTATCCGCGTTCATCTGCGGTTTATAAAGATAATGGCTACAGCCGCGTGCTCAGGTCCGCCTCGGCCTGTACCTTGGAGCGCAGCAGATCCATGGCGACATGCGCCCAGGGCGCGCGCTTCTCCGAGATGATGTCGGAAATCTTGCGCGAGAATCGTCCGTAGCTCAGCACCGCGTCTTCCATGAAGACCGCGGCGGTGTGCTCGAGAAAGGGAATCAGCCCCTCGATCATTTTGAGTTTTTCGCGCTTGGTACGGACGTCCATGTCCTCCTCCTTGGCCTCGAAATAGGCCTCCGAGTTGTCGAACATGGTTTCGATCGCCTTGTTGAGGTTGTTGCAGTCCAGTCCGAACATCCCGTAGGAATGTTGATAGAGCTTGAACAGTTCCAGCACGATGTCCTTGAGCTGCAGCAGCCGCGGATGCGCGAGCAGCGCCGTGGCGAACAAGTCGAACACATCATCGTACTCGACCTTGGTTTTTGTTTTTTTGCCGGCCGGTGTGACCGAATGCGACGAGACCGTCACCGAGATATCGGGGGAATCTTCGTTCTTTTCACGCATGGAGGGATTCTTGGCCATCTGGCACATGGCCCGGATGTCCTCGAGCTGTTCCAGTATTTCCTCCGCCTTGTTGCGTGTGTCGCGCCGGGCAAACTGGAGATTGCTTTCCGCCTCGCTGTAATCGAAGGAACTCACGACGTTCTGCCGGATCCGATTTTCGACCTCACTGCGTGTCTGGGAACCGAGCACGCCGGCCAGGCGCTGTTTCAGACGCTCGCGCGCGTCAATGGCGATGCGGTGGATGCTGGCATAGCGCGCCTCGGTCTCCTTGAGCTCGACATACTGATGTATGTTGTCGTCGAAAGATTCCATTTTCTGCAAAAGCGCCTGCGAGAACGACAGGAACGGCCCGACGAAGGCCGCATTTTCTTCCGCGCTCAGGGTCATCGTGGCCAGGGCCTGTTTGTAGGCAGCGACCTTGCCATCCACCGTCTGCACGCCGCGCGTGATGCCGGAGAGGACACTGGAGATGCTGGCGAACGACTGGTGAATCTGTTTGGTCGTTTTGAGAATATCGATCAGCTTGCGCAACATGGTTTCCTCGCCGCTCGTGCGCAGGAACAGCGCCTGCAGACTGATCTTGGCGTCCTCCAGCTGATCCGGCCGCAGCAGCGCGTGTTCCTCGATGAAGGCCAGCGCCGTCATCGAAATGAGCGCCTCGCGGTACTGGGGTTCGGCGGGTTTGTCTTCGAGTTTCATGCTTGACACACGGTGAGTACGGCATTCCCGGAAAGGCCCCAACGGGGTGGTTGCACGGGCAGACTGGCTTTACCCAGGCGCTTCGTTATAAATTATACCGCACTGGCGCAGGTTCAACGGCCCGGCGTGCAGGCTCGGGATATCGGGGGCGTCAGCACGGGGGATTGAACTTGCGGGACGCCGGCCCCATTTAAAAGCCTCGAAAACGGTTTATCTGACAGGAGAATCCAGATTTTATGAAGCGCATATTGCTGTTCGTGGCGACCAACATTGCCGTCCTGCTGGTGCTCAGCATAACGGCCAGTATCCTGATTCGCGCGCTGGGCATAGAGGAAATGCCGGGCGGGCTGAATCTGCAAGCCCTCATCATTTTCGCAGCCGCTATCGGTTTCGGCGGTTCGTTCATCTCGCTGGCCATGTCCAAATGGATGGCCAAGCGCGCCACCGGGGCCATGGTCATCGAACAGCCGCGCAACGCCACGGAACAGTGGCTGTTTGAAACGGTTCGTCGCCAGGCCAAACAGGCCGGCATCGGCATGCCGGAAGTGGCGGTTTACGACGCCCCGGACATCAACGCCTTCGCCACCGGCATGCGCCGTGACGCGGCACTGGTGGCGGTGAGCACCGGCCTGTTGCAGGCCATGGACAAGGACGAGGCCGAAGCGGTGCTGGGCCATGAAATCACGCATGTCGCGAACGGTGACATGGTGACACTGGCCCTGATTCAGGGCGTGCTGAACATCTTCGTGATCGTCTTGTCGCGCGCCGTCGGCTATTTCGTCGATCGCGTGCTGCTCAAGAACGAACGCGGCGTCGGCATCGGTTTTTATGTCAGCAGCATAGTCGCGCAAATCGTGTTGGGCATCCTGGCGAGCATGATCGTCATGTGGTTCAGCCGCCAGCGTGAATTCCGCGCCGACCGTGGCGGCGCCAAACTGGCCGGCCGCGAGAAGATGATCGCCGCGCTCGAGCGCCTCAAGGCGGCGCACGAACCGGCGCAACTGCCCAACCAGATGGCCGCCTTTGGCATCTCCGGCGGGCGCGACGGCGGTTGGAAGCGCCTGTTCATGTCGCATCCGCCGCTGGGTGAGCGCATTGCCGCCTTGCAGCAGTCGCGCTGATTATCAGGAGCTATAAACAGAAACCCGCCCGGCGAAGGCCTGGCGGGTTTTTTATTTGCCGGAATAATTGGGCTTTCCGGAACGGGAGCAACTAAATTCAAACCGGTGAAATCCGACATCCGCGAGCCACTGGTTTACGGCGTCATTCTGGCCTTGCTGCTGGGTTTCCGGGCGGGGGACAAGACACGCCGTGCTACGGGCGCGGCGATCTCCGGCGCCGTCCGGTAAATTCCTCCCGGGCACAGGCTTTCAGAAATAGCGCTTGAAACCGCGCGGCCAGGCTTGCCAGCCTCAAGCCAAAATGAAATGATTGCCTTGATAAAAGAAATTGCTGGAAAGAGATGGATATCGATCTTCTCAGGACCTTCCTCGAGGTCTATCGCACGCGCCACTTCGGCCGGACCGCGGAAAATCTCTACCTGACCCAATCGGCGGTGAGTGCCCGCATTCGCCTGCTCGAGGAGACGCTGGGCGCGCCGCTGTTCACCCGCACGCGCAACGACATTCGGTTGACGCCGGCCGGCACGCGCATGCTGAAATACGCCGAAGCCATTCTGAACGCCTGGAACCGCGCGCGCCAGGACGCGGCGCTCGGGGAGGAAGACAAGGTTTCACTCGCCATCGGCGCTTCCTACAGTCTGTGGGACATCCTGCTGCAGGACTGGACGCACCGGCTGTATGGCGCGATGCCGCACGTATCCTTGCAGGGCGAGGCACATGGCCCGGAGCTGCTCATTCGGAAATTGCTCGACCGCGCCCTCGACGTGGCCTTCATGTTCGAGCCACCGCAGATGGCGGAGCTCGAGGTGCACGAGGTCGCTCTGATCAGGTTGATCATGGTGGCGGACCGGCCCCGGCTTAGCGCGCGCGAGGCCGTGGGCAACGGCTACATCATGGCCGACTGGGGCACGTCGTTTGGCATCGCGCACGCCCGGCACTTTCCCGACATGCCGCCGCCCGCGGTGCGCATGGGCCTCGGGCGCATGGCGCTGGCGTTTCTGCTGCACAATGGCGGCGCCACTTTTCTCGCGGAGCAGACGGTCAGCGACTACCTTGCCTCCGGGCGCCTGCACCGCGTGGACGACGCCCCGATCATTGACCGTCAGGTCTATGTCGTTTACCCGCTCGCGAGCGAGCGCAAGCCGCTGCTGGAACAGGCGCTGAGCTTTCTCGCGCCAGGCAAACCATCACGCGCGCCGGCGCGCGTGATGGCGCCGGCGTCTTGATCCGCGGGTTTCAGCTTTTTCGAAACCATCTTTCTTTCAGCGCCGCGCCGGGCATCACCCTGAATAATCCATGAGAGGAATCTGAGTTGGAACTACTTCACGGAACAACGATTTTGTCGGTACGCCGCAACGGCCACGTGGTCATCGGCGGTGACGGCCAGGTGACGATGGGCAACACCGTCATGAAGGCGAACGCGCGCAAGGTGCGCCGCCTGTACAAGGACCAGGTGATCGCCGGGTTCGCCGGCGGCACGGCCGATGCCTTCACGCTGTTCGAGCGCTTCGAGGGCAAGCTTGAAAAGCACCAGGGCCATCTCGTGCGTTCCGCCGTGGAACTGGCCAAGGACTGGCGTACCGACCGTATCCTGCGCCGCCTCGAGGCGCTGCTGGCGGTGGCGGACAGGACCGCCTCGCTCGTCATCACCGGTCAGGGCGATGTCATCGAGCCCGAGGGCGGACTCATTGCCATCGGTTCCGGCGGGCCGTATGCCCAAGCCGCGGCGGTTGCCCTGATGGAGAACACCGAGCTGGACGCGCGCGCCATTGCCGAGCGGGCCTTGAATATTGCCGCTGACATCTGCATCTATACCAATCGCAGCCTCACTATTGAAGAATTAAACTTTTAAGAACTCGTTACAGAATGAACCTGACCGTCAAGATGCCAGGAAAGACAATATCAGACAGGATTCACAGGATTAAAAACAGGATTAACAGGATTTTTCATTCCCAAAATCCTTAATCCTGTAAATCCTGAAGAATCCTGTTAATCCTGTCTATTTCTTTTTGTCAGGGACTCTCGAAGAAACAAACATGTCTGAAATGACCCCCCGCGAAATCGTCCAGGAACTGGACAAACACATCATCGGCCAGTCGGCCGCCAAGCGCGCCGTGGCGATTGCGCTGCGCAACCGCTGGCGCCGTGCCCAGGTGCAAGACGAGGCCCTGCGTGCCGAGATCACGCCCAAGAATATCCTGATGATCGGTCCGACGGGTGTGGGCAAGACCGAGATCGCGCGCCGGCTGGCCCGGCTCGCCCACGCGCCTTTCATCAAGGTGGAAGCGACCAAATTCACGGAAGTGGGTTACGTCGGACGCGAGGTGGACTCGATTATTCGCGATCTCATGGACATGGCGGTCAAGATGACGCGCGTCGAGGAAATGGCGAAGGTTCGCACCCGCGCCGAAGACGCCGCCGAGGACCGGATTCTGGATATTCTGGTCCCGCCGGCGCGCGAGGTGGGTTTTGCCGTGGGCGAGGCCTCGCGCCCGAGCGAAGGGGCGGCGCGCCAGATGTTCCGCAAGAAACTGCGCGAAGGCTCGATGGACGATCAGGAGATCGAAGTCGAGCTGTCGGCGCCGGCCATGGGCGTGGAAATCATCACCCCGCCCGGCATGGAGGAAATGACCAGCCAATTGCAGGGCCTGTTTCAGAACATGGGTGGGCGGCGTTCCCGCCCGCGCAAGGTCAAAATACGCGAGGCCCGGAAACTACTGACTGAGGAAGAAGCGGCCAGACTCGTCAACGAGGAAGACATCAAGGGCCGGGCGTTGCAGCGCGCCGAGCAGCACGGCATCGTGTTCATTGACGAGATCGACAAGATCGTCGGCCGTTCCGAAACCCGCGGCCCGGATGTCTCGCGCGAGGGCGTGCAGCGCGACCTGCTGCCGCTGGTGGAAGGCTGCACGGTCTCAACCAAATACGGCATGGTCAAGACCGACCATATTCTTTTCATCACCTCGGGCGCGTTTCATCTCTCCAAACCCTCTGATCTCATTCCCGAACTGCAGGGCCGGCTGCCGATCCGGGTCGAACTCGATCCCCTGAACGCCGATGACTTTGAGCGTATCCTGACCGAACCGGATGCCTCGCTGACCGAGCAGTACAGCGCCTTGCTGGCGACGGAAGGGCACGGGCTCGAATACACACCCGACGGCGTGCGCCGCATCGCCGAGGTGGCGTGGCAGGTGAACGAGCGCACCGAGAACATCGGCGCGCGCCGCCTGCATACCGTCATGGAACGCCTGCTCGAAACGGTTTCCTTCGAGGCCGCCGACCGCGGCAGCGAAAAAACCGTGGTGGATGCCGCCTACGTTGACCAACACCTAGGCAGCTTGGTCGCCAACGAAGACCTCGCGCGCTATATCCTCTAGAAAGCTTTTAAATAATATCTCTTGCCGCTAAGGCGGTCGCTCCCGCGCATCCTTGCGCTCACGACATTCGTACTTCCTGTACAGCACAAAGAGCGCAAAGATTTCTTTATTGCGGCCCAGTGTGCAACGAAACCCGTTGCACCCGTTCGGCGGCGCGAATGTTCACCGAACATTCGCGAAAACCCCGCCTCACCCTTCGCGTCTTTGCGGCAGATAATCATATAAATCGGTATTTCCTTTTGATTTTCCGCGATTTTTTTCGCGCTTGAAAATTCCCCCGTCGTCCCCATTAAGAAAACCGCAAACGGCAGGATGAACTTGAGGATGGTGATTTCAGGTTCAGCGGATGCCGGGAATTCCATTAATTTATTCGGAGGTGCTTTATGACCAGACTGATGCGACGTGAAGACCGTACCCCGCTGACCCGCTTGGGCCTGTGGAACAATGATTTTGACCGGATGTTTCAGGGCTTTCTGAGCCCGATGCGCTGGGTGGAAGAGGCGCGCGGCGAAGACCTGTTCCCGGCCATGGACGTGAAGGAACGCGATGACGCCTATGTCATCGTCGCCGACGTTCCGGGCGCGAAGAAAGAGGACATCAACGTAACGCTGGAAAACGGCATTCTCACCATTACCGCCGAGACCAAGAGCGAGAAGGAAGAGAAGGAAGGCGAACGCGTCCTGCGCCAGGAACGCCGTTACGGCAAATATGTCCGCAGCCTGCGGCTCGGGACCCAGATCGACGAGAAGGGCGTGAAGGCCAACTACAAGGACGGGGTGCTGGAACTGACCCTGCCCAAGGCCGAGGAAGTGAAACCCAAGAAGATTACAGTGGATGTAGTCTAGCCGCCGGATCCCGAGGCGCAGCTCTTTCGGAGACGGCGGCAGAGCGCCCAAAGAGACTTTGCTGATTGCGGCTATAGGCGCCCATTGTCGAAGAGGTGTTTGCCTCGGGCACGGGGCGCTGACCCGCTGTTACCGGGACGGATCCCGGAGTGAGAAAGGCCGCGTGAGCGGCCTTTCTTTTTTGCAGATTATTGAGGTTTACGGTAATCCTTCACAACGAGTAGCCCGGATGGAGCGCAGCGGAATCCGGGAAACCCGGCAATACCCCGGATTCCGGCCCTGCGGGCCTGCATCCGGGCTACAAAGAACGTCAAGTAATTACGTAACTCTCAATAGTTAAATTCCCGGCTGACTTTAATGTGAATATGCGCTAACTTTTCGATCAAATAAGCAGGCTTTCCTCCAACTCCCCCTCTCCCGCGATAGCGGGAAAGGGTAAGGGGTGAGGGGGCAGGAAAAGGAACAAGCAGGGAAAAGGAACAAGAATGACGCTCACCCCCCAATCCGCCGCCGACCGGGCGCGCATCCTGACCGAGGCGCTGCCGTACATCCAGCGTTTCCAGGGCAAAACCATCGTCATCAAGTACGGCGGCAACGCCATGGTGGACGAGAACCTGAAGCGCGGCTTCGCGCGCGACGTGGTATTGATGAAGCTCGTCGGCATGAATCCCGTGGTGGTTCACGGCGGCGGGCCGCAGATCGGCAAGCTGCTGGAGAGAATCGGCAAGAAGAGCGAGTTCATCCAGGGCATGCGTGTCACCGACCGCGAGACCATGGACGTGGTTGAGATGGTGTTGGGCGGCCTCGTCAACAAGGAGATCGTCAATCTCATCAGCCAGCAGGGCGGCAAGGCCGTGGGGCTTTCCGGCAAGGACGGCGGGCTGATCCGCGCCAAGAAAATGGTGTTGCAGAAGGCTCCCGACAAAAAAGATCTCCCGAGCGAGATCATTGACATCGGCCATGTGGGCGAGGTCAGCAGCATTGATCCGCGACTGGTAGCGCTGCTCGACACCGGCGATTTCATTCCGGTGATCGCGCCCATCGGCGTGGGCGAGGACGGCCAGACCTACAACATCAACGCCGACGTGGTGGCCGGCAAGCTCGCGATCACGCTCAAGGCCGAGAAGCTCATGCTGCTCACCAACACCACCGGCGTGCTGGACAAGGAAGGCAAGTTGCTCACGGGTCTGTCCATCACGCAAGTCAAGGACCTTGTCGCCGATGGCACCATCCACGGCGGCATGCTGCCCAAGGTCAATTATGCGCTCGACGCCGTCAGCAGCGGCGTCAAGACCGCGCACATCATCGACGGGCGCGTGGAGCACGCGGTGTTGCTGGAAGTTTTCACCAACGAAGGCGTCGGTACCCTGATCAAGTCCTGATTGCCCGCCCATGGCCCGACCGCGCCGCGGCGAACGCCGCCAGATCATCCTCGAAACGCTGGCGCACATGCTCGAGAAAAATCAAGGCGAGCACATCACCACGGCCCAGCTGGCGCGCGCCGTCGGCGTTTCCGAGGCCGCGCTGTACCGCCACTTCGCGAGCAAGGCCAAAATGTTCGAGGGCCTGCTCGAATTCATCGAGGAAACGCTGTTCACCCGCATCAACAAGATCATCGCGGATGAATCCCGTGCCGAGGCGCGCGTGCAGAATATCCTGTTCCTGCTGCTCGGCTTCGCCGACAAGAACCCCGGCATGGCGCGCCTGCTGTACGGCGACG
>MFTB01000079.1 GCA_001785195.1 Candidatus Muproteobacteria bacterium RIFCSPHIGHO2_12_FULL_60_33 | reverse complement strand
AGGGCGCCGCAACAACCCTGGTCCGGGGGTACGTGTACTTCGTATCCCAGCCGGTTGAGCAGTTGAATAGAAGAAGCCAATGTCTGCTGGTCCGTTATATTCGCCTGGCACCCGGTAAAGATAGCTACCCGCCCCTTTGTTTTTTTTTGCGCCGGGTAGATTTCCGTGAAGTTTTTCCGGGGCGCAAGCTTCGGAATGGCGGCATCGAGGCTGGCCAGCCCGATAAGCTGAAGGGCGCGGCTTTTTCGCAGCAGCCATTGTAAGCCAGTGCATTGGTACAGTCGCAGAATTTTGCCCAGAATTCGCATTCTGATCGGTTTTTCCACCAGCCATTGAATCAGTGCCGCGGATCTGTTCGCAGGTTTGGCGGTCGACGCACGTTTGGACTCGATCAGGTTGCGCACGGAATCGAGCGCCAGTCCATAGGCCACATAGGAAGGGCAAACCTTTTCGCAGGCACGACAATCCAGACAGCGTGCGAGATGGGTTTCCAGTCTGGCATTCAACGGTAGATCGTTTTTTGCCAAGGCGAGCATGAGGGACAGGCGTCCACGGGGCGACTCCGCTTCATCATGCAGCAGCTCATAGGTCGGGCAGTGCGGCAGGCACAACCCACAGGCCACGCATTTGGCGGCCTCGCGTTTGATATGAAAGTCAGGGCTCAAATTAGACAGTTAAGGTGCGGTGTTACGCGAGAAAAATATGCCCAAGGCGGGCCGATGCCCTATAATTCCGCTACGTTATCGTTTGTTGCCTGATAAGCGCAACTTCCCGGACCATGTCCTATTACCGTTATCATGTTTTTTTCTGCGTGAACCAGCGCGAGGATGGCAGCGCCTGTTGCGCCAACCATCCCGCACAACAGATGCGCGACCATGCCAAGGAACGCATCAAGTCGCTGGGCATGGATGGCAAGGGCGGTGTCCGCATCAACCAGGCAGGCTGCATGGACCGTTGCCAGGAAGGGCCGGTCATGGCGATTTACCCCGAAGGCATTTGGTACACCTACGTGGACAAGGTGGATATCGACGAGATTATCGACCAGCACCTGAGGCAGGGTCATGTGGTTGAGCGCCTGAAATTGAAGGAATAAACCCTGTCGTTCAGACTCAGACTGGCCAGTTAAGAATATCCGGGTGACACAAGACGTCTGTTTCGTCACGGATGGTTTTCTCACCCTTGTTTTGAACCAACCCCGAATGATTGGGTCCTAGTTGCTGAATGAGCTGGTGAGGATTTTGTACGAGAGAGGCGGAAAAGTTATTTAATATAATTGAATCAATTAGTTATATTAATTTTTGGATTTCTCGTAAGATTGTGCACAGCTCATATTGACAACAGGTTTAAATATTAGATAATTATTATATACTATATCAGCAAGCTTCCTGGCGATTGCGATTGGCCCGGAGTTTGCTAATCTCAGTACAGGCAGTTGAAAGATTTTTTTACGGCGCTCAGGCGCCGGGTAATGGCTCCTCCATCCTCCTAGTGGTGGTTCGGGCGTGGCTCCCAAGGCCACGCCTTTTTTTTGTTCGCTCCATCCCTGGAGCTCACCCTCGCCGCCACGGCGGCTCGGGCCAGTCGCTACGCTCCTGTCCAAATTCGCTCCCGGCGAATTTGTGCCTGAAAAATCAGTCGTGAGTTTGCTTTCTTGCCACTTGTAACTTGCTACTTGCCACTGCTTTTTGTACCATGCGCGGCTTTCCGGCGCTGCGGGTCGCGCCATATAAGCAGGGCAGGAAGCCCTCAACCGCCTGAATCAGCTGACAATCTACATGAAAACTTTTTCCGCAAAACAGGAAAGCGTCAAGCGCGACTGGTACGTCATCGATGCGGCCGGCAAGGTGCTCGGGCGAGTGGCGACCGAAGTGGCGCGGCGCCTGCGCGGCAAGCACAAGGCCGAGTACACGCCGCACGTGGACACGGGCGACTACATCATCGTCATCAATGCCGACAAACTGCAGGTGACGGGCAAGAAGAGCCGTGACAAGATTTATCACCGCTATACCGGTTACCAGAGCGGTCTCAAAGCGACGAGCTTTCAGGACATGATGAAAAAGGCGCCGGGCGATGTCATTGAAACGGCGGTGCGCGGCATGCTCCCCAAGAATCCCCTCGGCCGCCAGATGTTCCGCAAGCTCAAGGTGTACCGCGGCGCCACTCACCGGCATACAGCACAGAACCCCAAGGTTCTGGAAATCTAATTTAGGGCAAATCTAATTTTTAAGGCCAGACGAACGAAGTAGGACGACGGCTCTTAAATCCAGACGAACGGAGTAGGACGACAATTATTATGTCCAGACGAACGGAGTAGGGCGACAATTATGGCGCAGGCAAATACCTATCTCGGAACCGGACGGCGCAAGACTTCGACGGCGCGTGTCTATCTCAAGCCCGGCAAGGGCGAAATCACCGTCAACAGCCGTTCGCTCGATGAATATTTCGGGCGCGAAACCGCGCGCATGATCGTGCGCCAGCCGTTCGTGCTGGTGGACATGGAGAACAAATTCGACGTCATGGTGAACGTGGACGGCGGCGGGCCCAGCGGCCAGGCCGGCGCCATCCGTCATGGCATCACGCGCGCGCTGATGGCCTATGACGCGTCGCTTCGTCCCACGCTGCGCAAGGCCGGTTATGTCACGCGCGACTCCCGCGCGGTGGAGCGCAAGAAATACGGCCTGCACAAGGCGCGCAAGCGGCCGCAATATTCCAAGCGTTAAACAGGTTCAGTTTCTTATTCAAAGGCCGCCTATGGCGGCCTTTGTTTTTGCAGCAGCGCTTGCCGATTTTGAGGTTTTACCGGCCGGCCTGCCGGTGCTTTAGAATGCTGTGCATGAAGCCCGAGCGAAATGATCCGTGCCCCTGTGGCAGCGGCAAGAAGTATAAAAAGTGCTGTGGTGCCGTGACGCGTCAATCGGCATCAGGACAGCCTGAAATAAAGTTCGCGAGCTTGAAAGACCCGCAGCGTGAATGCGGTACCTGTACTGCTTGCTGCGATGGCTGGGTCCGGATGAATATTCACGGTCACGAGGTATATCCCGGTAAACCTTGTCCCTACAGTACCGGGCACAACTGCTCGATTTACGAAAATCGCCCGGAGTACCCGTGCCGAAAATTTGTGTGCGGCTGGCTTGAGAAGAACAGTCCTTTGCCTGAGGAATATCGCCCGGATAAGATTGGCGTCATATTCGTCATTGCGACCTGGCGCGGGATACCGATTTATGCGCTGACGCCCGCTGGCCGCGATCCCGGCGATGATATCCTCGGATGGACCCGGGAATGGTCCACGCGGATGCAGCGGCCGTTTCTCTATCAATCGGGTGGCGAGTGGTATGCGTTCGGGCCACCGGAGTTTCAGAAGGAGATGCTTGAAAAAATTGCCCGGGGCGAGAAACTCTGGTAGTCAGCCAATCATAAATACGCATGAAGTCCATATAAATTTTTTAGTTTGTTCGAGCAGTTCAGATGGGGGATCGTCTAACGGTAGGACAACAGACTCTGACTCTGTTTATCTAGGTTCGAATCCTAGTCCCCCAGCCATTAAAACCATTACGGCCCGCCTTGCGCGGGCCGTAATGGTTTTAGGGGACAGGATGAGAACCGTAGGTTCGACCAGCAGCGCCGGGAGCGCTGCAGAACAGCGGAGCGTTAGCGACGCTGGCCCCGCAGGGGCGAGGACCATGGATGGTCCGAGTAATTCTAGTCCCCCAGCCAATATAAGAAGGCCCGCATGCGCGGGCCTTTGTATCGTTAGGAGACGGTGAGAGGACATGTGGTGTCGGGGCATCATTGCTGCGCCTCCCATTCGGCATCGAGGGCGCCAGCTACGATGTCGCCCTTGACGATGATTCTGCCCCGGTGCGCGCCGAACAAGGTCTTCGGCTTGTGTTTTGCGGGTGCCAGCTTGCACACCGGCACGCCGTTCTTCGTGATAACAATTTCCTCACCGGTCTGTTTTATTTCTTCCATCAGTTGCAGGCACTTTGCCTTGAACTCGGAGACTTTGATGGTTTTGCGCGACATGAAGGACGGAATTTTTCGCTGAGGTATGTGGTCGCTTTCGCTGAGGTCAGAAACCGTTCGATCGCTCTGGCGCCATCCGTTTACAATCCGGTAAACAACATATCCAGCGCGGCCATGATTTCGTCGCGCCGTTCCCCCAGGGAAGTCACTTTCTCGCCGAGCGCGCGTATCGGTATGCCGGCCAATTCCGCGGTGGACATCAGGACCACGGTGTTTTCGACGATGAAACGGGGGTTAAGCCGTTTGGCGGGTTTGGCCATCTCTTCCGTTTTGATCAGCGGAACCACCACGCGCGTCGCCAGCGGATCGAGCAGGTCATTTTGCACGTCGAGCAGGTAGGGCGCCCACTCCCGGGAATCAGGGCTGATATTGCGGTGGACGTTGAACTGGGCCATCAAAAACGCCGCAGACCTTGGCTGAATACGCCGCGTTGCTCGACGCGACGGTTGTAGGCGTCAATCGCGGGACGGTTCTCTTCCAGCCACTGCCGGCGCTGCGCCGTTTTCACCAGTTCCGCCAGACGTTCCTCCAGGGTTTGGGACAGGTTGATATCCAGCTTTTTGGCGGCCCGTAACAGCTCGCCGTCAATGCTCAGATTGGCAGGTTTTTTCGAGGCTGAAGACTTGCGGTTCGCCGATTTCATAAGCAGGCATTTGGGACAAGCAACTCCAATGCGCATATTCTATGCGCATTGTCGACTATTTCCAGCCATTTATTGAGTTCAAATACCGTTAAGTGATTACTGGAAATGATTTATGTTGCAAAAAGGTCACAGCATGATTAGTTGTCGTAAATTTACAAAATTGCGTTGCATATTCGCAAAAGGCTGTGCTATAAATTGCCCCAAGCGTGGCTAACCGCGCTTGAGTTTTTCTCCCAACTACTTTCCTTCCAGGAGGAATCATGAACAAGA